>JACQVB010000034.1 GCA_016209985.1 Gemmatimonadota bacterium
GTGCAAGCGGCGATCGGAGGCCAGCAGGTCACCCTGGGCAACCGCCGGCTGATGGATGAGCGTGCCTACCCACTCGGCGATCTGGCGATCGCCGCCGACCGCCTGGCGGACGAGGGCAAGACGCCCATGTTCGTCGCCGTGGATGGAGAGGTGATTGGGATCGTGGCCGTCGCGGATACCCTCAAGGACGACTCCACCGCCGCGGTCGCTGCGCTCAAGCGGATGGGACTCGAAGTCGTCATCCTGACCGGTGACAACCGTCGCACGGCCGATGCGATCGGGCGGGCCGTGGGGGTGGATCGAGTCCTGGCCGAGGTACTGCCGGAGGCCAAGGTGGACCAGGTTCGCCAGCTTCAGGCCAAGGGCAAGCGCGTGGCCATGGTAGGCGACGGCATCAACGATGCCCCGGCGCTGGCCCAGGCCGACATCGGGATCGCCATGGGGACCGGGACCGACGTGGCCATCGAGGCGGCCGACATTACGCTGGTCAAGGGAAGCCTGCGCGGCGTGGTCACCGCCATCCAGTTGAGTCGGGCCACGATGCGCAACATCAAGCAGAACCTGTTTGGCGCGTTTATCTACAACACGCTGGGCTTGCCCATCGCCGCCGGTCTGCTGTACCCGCCCTTCGGCATCCTGCTGTCCCCACTGATCGCCGCGGCGGCGATGGCGTTCAGCTCGGTTACCGTGGTCACCAATGCGAATCGGTTACGCGGGTTCGCTCCCCAGGGAGTTTGAGTCATGACCTTAGACAAAACCATTGTCGATCTCGTGGGATTCGCGGCTATCGGCATCATCATCTGGTATTTCTGGTTGTCGGCGAGGCGCGGGACCATGGCCGCGTTGACGCACGGGGTGCAGGGTGCGCTGATCGTCGTCAAGGGTGGCTACACACCGGACACCATCGTCGTTCGCCGAGGGAAACCGGTGCGGCTGGTCTTTCGGCGGGAGGAGTCTGCCTCGTGCAGCGAACGCGTGGTCATCCCCGGCTTCAACCGGAGCGCGCTGCTGCCGGAGGGTGAAGAGGTCCCGGTGGAGTTTCTCCCCACCGCGCCAGGCGAGTTTCCCTTCAGCTGCCAGATGGGGATGCTGCGGGGCCGGATCGTGGTGGAATAGATCGATCTTGAGTTGGAGGTTGTCATGACGCAAGGACCAAACCGCGCTACTGGCCTCTCCGACCGGGCTGCCATCGCGGTGCTCGAGATCCACGGTATGGGTTGCGCCAGTTGCGCGGATCGCGTGCGCGACACGCTGCTCAAGCGACGGGGCGTCGTGAAGGTCGAGATCGACCTCCAGCACGCGACGGCGGCCGTGGTGTTCGAGGCTGCCGAGCTGGATACCGACGAGCTGCTTCAAGCGGTCGCCGACGCTAGTGAAGGAGGCCACCGCTACCACGCCCTCCCGATCAGCGTCGCCTTGCCTCCGGAAGGCCCCGGTGGCGGCGCCACTGTCGAGGTACGCGACGAAGTATGTGGAATGCGCTTTCGGGTGGACCGGGCGGCGGCAAGCCTGCGCCACCAGGGCAAGACCTACTACTTCTGCACCAAGCGCTGCAAGCAGTTGTTCAAGGAATACCCCGGCCGCTACGTCGCAGACGCTCAGGGAAGCAACCCGGAGGATCTGCAGCGAATGCCTAGCTAGCCAGTGCACTTCTCAAAGAGGCATGGAACCATGGGCAGACCCTCGCGCGCCACACTGGCTCTTCTTGGGTTTCTCGTCATCGCGGGATTCCTACTGACAACCGAGCACCGCGCACACCTGTTCGGGATCCTGCCGTTCCTCCTCCTGCTCGCCTGCCCGCTAATCCACCTCTTCATGCATGGCGGCCACGGCAACGGTGCTCACAACCACGCGGACGACTCGACTCTTGAGCGGCACGACGAGCATGCCGGCCACCGGGCGAGCAAAGATGACGTCCGATGACTCAGGACATGCCCCCGGCCTACGGCCTCTGGACGCTGGTGCTGATCAACTCGGCCGTCTTCATCATCTTCGCGTTCAGTTTTACCAAACCGAAGACCGCCCGGGACTGGCGGTCGCTTGGCGCGTTCTCGGCGTTCATCATCGCGCTGTTCACCGAGATGTACGGCTTCCCGTTGACCATTTACCTGCTATCCGGATGGCTGGCCGCGCGCTACCCCGGACTCGACCTGCTGTCCCATAACACCGGACATCTGTGGGAGACGCTCTTCGGCTGGAAGGGCGACCCACACTTGAACCCGCTTCACCTGCTGAGCAACGTGCTGATCGCTGGTGGATTCATCCTGCTGGCGTCCGCCTGGAAAGTTCTCTACCAGGCCCAGCAGGCTCAGCGGCTCGCGACCACCGGCCCCTACGCGCACGTGCGGCACCCGCAATACGCCGTGTTCATCACCATCATGATCGGCTTCCTGTTCCAATGGCCGACGATCCTGACGCTAGTGATGTTCCCGATCTTGGTGACCATGTACGTCAAACTGGCCCGCCGGGAGGAGCGCGACGTACGTGCCGAATTCGGAACCGAATACGAGCACTACGCGGCGGTGACACCAGCGTTCCTTCCGCGCTTGGGCCGCGGGTCTCGACCCGCGCCTTCGTCTCACGGGCCTTCGCCGATCGCCCGGTCCCCGGCTGATCAACAGGCAAAGTGACCGGAGGTAGCGTGTCCTTGGCGTGGAGTTCCGTACTGACTCGTCACGACGAGAGTACCGCGCTGATCGCGGCTCCCACGGGACTCGTTTTCGCTCATGTCGACGATCACACCCGCTTGTCGTCGCACATGAGCCGGTCTTCGTGGTGCATGGGCGGCGGGCGGATGGAGACCGTGCTGGACCAAGGCCGCGGTCACGGCGTGGGATCACACATTCGTCTGAGCGGGCGAGTCTTCGGCATTGCCCTTTCGGTGGACGAGGTGGTGACCGAACGAACCCCGCCATCCCGCAAGGTGTGGGAAACCGTCGGTTCTCCCCGACTCTTCGTTATCGGCCCATATAGGATGGGTTTTGAAGTAACACCCAGGGGTAACGGCTCCCTGCTCCAGGTCTTCATCGAGTACGCGCTGCCCGAGAGGTTGCCTTGGCGCTGGCTGGGGCGCCTTTTCGGGAGGTACTACGCGCAGTGGTGCACCAGGCGTATGGTCGACGACACGGTTGCAAGCTTTGGCCCACGCGGCGGCCGCTGATCACAGCGTCTCGTCGAACCACTCGCAGATCACATTCGCCGCCTCACGTTTCCCCCGCCCACCTTGTCTTGGCTGAGAAACCCGACGCGCAGACGTAGCTTTTGGAAGCCGCCCGTCAGCTTCTCTCGCTGAAGGGCGGCGACCGCCGAAGCGGAAACAGGTGCCTAGCTAGCTAAGCGCGGTGCTCGGCCGGGCGAATTGAGGCTGGGCGATTCTCGGCGGGCACCCCGCGTTCGCCCTGCGCGATCCGGTTATAGAGCCAACCGCCCAGAGCGAATACCAGACCTGTCCCGACACCCCAGACGATGACGCCGGCGAAGAAGCTGCCCCACGTCGGTGTACGGGCGATGGCACTCAAGTCCAGGTGTAGCAGGTAACCGAAGAAGGCCGCTGTGGCTCCGGGCGCGATGGCGGCGGCCAGCCTGCAGACGGCAGCCACAATGGCGGCGGTGATGCCCGCTCCGATGCCGAGGGCCTTTGCATCGAGTTTCATGGCGACACTCCGCGTAAATGGTGAAGAAGATTCCGCCGTGAGATAGGGCAAGCGGAGTGCCTCGCTGCGTTGATCGCGAACCGGGTCTGCCGCGACGAGTTGGGCGACCCTTGGGAACGATGGGAATTGAATCATGTGGGGGCGGTGACCCGGTCATCGGGTCACTTGCCCCGTCCAAGCGAGACCCGCTCCCAAGAACGGTGGGACCTTGCCCGTCGTGGCCATTGGGTGATATGCCCCATCAACCCAGCTACCTCCCTCGCCACAGATGTCGGTTCGGGAGCGAAGACCATCCGTAATCCCCTGTACGCAGCATGGTTAGCCACCTTCCCCGCACTGGCCCAGCTCCTGCCCTAGCGTCGCTGACGAGCAAGGAAGTCCGTCGGATCGAATCGTGAGGGGTCCTTCACCTTTACCCCATTTTCATTAAAGATGAGCTCGCTAGGCTGCGCAGCTCGGAGAGCAGGAAGGGTTCGACATGTCGAATCGCGAACACCGAGGGATGCAATCGTGACTGCACTGGTTATGCTGCTGATGGTTGCGAGCTTGGGCATATGGCCGGAGCCCGCTGCCGCACAGGCGGCGGGCGACTCGTTGACCGTCGCCCAAGCAGTTGCCCTCGCCCGCCAAGCCAACCCGATGCTGAGGGCCACGCGATTCAAGGCCGATGCCGCCGCCGAGCGCATCCCGCAGGCGGGAGCGTGGCCGGATCCCCAGCTCTCACTAGCTCTGAACAACCGCATGGTGGGTAATCTCGGTGCCACCGACGATCCCATGACGATGAACGAAGTCCAGGTGACGCAGATGGTTCCCTGGCCTGGGAAGCTTGGGTTAGGCAAGGAACGGGCGCGGCGCCTGGCGAACGCCGAGCAGCTCGACGCGGCCGAGGCCGAACGGATGCTGATAGCGAGAGTCAAATCGATCTACTACCAGCTCGCGTACATCGATCGAGCGGTGGTGACCATGGCGTCCACCCGCGAGTTGCTGCGCCACTTCCTGGAGGTCAGCTCCGCGATGTACGCCGTGGGCACCGGGCTCCAGCAGGACGTGCTCCAGGCGCAGGTAGCGATCGCGCGAATGACGGAAGACATCACGGTGATGCAGCAGGAGCGGGTGGCCATGGGGGCGCGGCTCAACGCGTTGCTCGGCCGGGCCGCGACCGAGCCCATCGGTGGCCTGGAGCTGCCCGAACCGTCGCGTGAGCTGCCTAACGTGGACTCGCTGATGCGGGCGGCAGTGGAGCACCGGCCGGCCCTCCGAGCCGCGGCAGAACGTCTGGGTGCCGCCACTGCGGCGTATCGGGGAGCGCGCCGCGAGCTGTATCCCGACCTGATGGTGAGCCTGGGCTACGGGGCCCGGCCGCAGTTCGACAACATGGCGACGCTGATGGTGGGATTCAGCGTCCCGCTGTGGGCCGGCTCCCGGCAGCTCCCCATGCGGCGGGAGATGCGCGCCATGGAATCGATGGCGCAGGCTGACTTGCTGAATCTGAACAACGAGACATTCGCGGAGATCGCGGAGCGGCTGGCCGAAGCGCAGCGAAGCCGCCGGCTCTCCGACCTCTACGCCAACGCCGTGCTGCCGCAGGCCCGCGCCGCTGTGGATGCGTCGCTCGCCGCATACCGGGTTGGACGAGTGAACTACATGACCCTGGTGGACAACCAAATGACGGTGAATCGCTACGAAATCGAACGGGTGAAGCTGGCCGCGCAGTACCATGGCGCGGTCGCCGAGATCGAGGCCCTGGTGGGCGCGGGCGTGGGAGGTGAGCAATGAAACGGCTCGCGTTGATCGCTCTGGCCGGCACCCTCGCGCTGGCAGCCTGCGGCCGATCGGACCAGACCTCCGGCAAGCCGGAAGAAATGACGGCGGAGCAGCAGGCGGCGATGGCGGGCGCCCAGCCGGCTGGTGATACCACGGCACTGGACTCGCAGGCCCGCGAGCGCTCTGCCCTGAGCCCGCAACAGGCCGCGGGCCTGGGCGTCAGCTACACCACAGCCCGGCGCGCGGTACTCGCGCGCATGATCCGCACCGTCGGCATAGTACAGGCGCCCGAGAGCACGCTGGCGGAGATCACACCCAAGATTGACGGGTTCGTGGAAGAGCTCTTCGTCAACTACACCGGAGAGACGGTGCGCCGCGGCCAGCCCCTGTTGTCACTCTACAGCCCGATGCTGGTGGCCGCCCAGAACGAGCTGCTCACTGCGCGCCATCTCGCGTCCCAGATCGACTCCAGCGCGGGCGAAGCGTGGGCCAGCGCGCAAGCCATGGTCGAGTCCGCCCGGCGGCGATTGGCATACTGGGACATCACCGCCGCCCAGATCGCCGAGATCGAGAAGACGGGACGGGTGACCAAGACTCTCACGCTGGTGGCACCGTCCGACGGCGTGGTGCTGGAGAAAATGGTGGTGCAGGGTCAACAAGTGATGCCGGGAATGAAGCTCTATCGCCTGGCGAATCTCACCACCGTGTGGATCGAGGGAGAAGTCTTCGAGCAGGACCTCCACTTCATCGGAATCGGCTCCGAGGCCGGCATCGACGTCGCCTCGCACCCCGGGGAACGCCGGACCGGACGGGTGAGTTTCGTCTATCCTACGGTGAACGAGGCCAGCCGGACCAGCCGGATCCGGGTCACCGTGCGGAACCCCGGTTTGTGGCTGAAGCCCGGAATGTACGCGACGCTCTATTTCCACGTCCGCTTCGGAGGCGACGTTCCCACTATTCCACTGGCAGCGGTGGTCATGACCGGCGAGCGGAACGTCGTGTTCGTGCGCGATGCCCAGGGCATGCTGACTCCCCGCGATGTGACGCTGGGCGCCAGCGGCGAGGACCGGGTGCAAGTGGTGCAAGGGCTTCGGGAAGGGGAGACGGTGGTCGCCTCGGCCAACTTCCTGCTGGACGCGGAGTCGCGACTCGCGGCCGGCGGCGGTGGGATGCCCGGGATGCAGATGGGCGACACGCCGGTCGCGGCACCGCCGCGATCCACCGTGAAGCCGAGCAACCCCGACATGCCGGGCATGATCATGGAGGAGTCCACCAAAGCGCCCCCCAAGCCTGGTCCAGCTCCGGAGCGCGAGAATGATTAACTGGATCATCGCGGCGTCCATCAGGAACCGCTTCCTCGTGCTGCTCGGTACCGCGGCGCTGATCGGCGGCGGTATCTGGGCCATGCGATCCACGCCACTCGACGCCCTCCCCGATCTGTCGGACGTCCAGGTCATCATCCAGACCGACTTCTCGGAGCAGGCCCCGCAGATCGTGGAAGATCAAGTCACCTACCCGATTACCGCGGAAATGCTCAAGGTCCCGGGAGCGCGGGTCGTGCGCGGCTTCTCCTTCTTTGGACTCAGCCTGGTCTACGTGATCTTCGAGGACAACATCGACCTCTACTGGGCGCGGTCGCGGGTGCTGGAGTACCTCAACGGGTTGCGCCAGAAGTTGCCGAAAGGGGTGGAGCCCACTCTGGGACCGGACGCCACGGGTGTGGGATGGGTATTCGAGTACGTGCTCGAGTCGGACAGTCTCGATCTCGCCCGGCTGCGTTCGCTGCAGGACTGGTACATCCGCTACCAGCTCACCGCCGTGCCCGGCGTCTCCGAGGTCGCGAGCCTGGGCGGCTACGTCAAGCAGTATCAGGTGGAGGTCAACCCGGAGCGGCTGCGGGCCTTCGGGATTCCCGTGATGCGGGTCGCGCAGGCCATCGGGGCACATAACGCGGACATTGGCGCGCGGGTGCTGGAGATGGGGGGCCGCGAATACATGATCCGCGGTCTGGGCTATCTCAACGGGGTCGAGGACATCGGCAACGTGTCCGTCGGGGTCACCATGGGCGGGACCCCCATTCGCGTTGCCGACATCGGAACGGTGCAGATCGGACCCGACCTGCGGCGCGGGACGGCGGACTTGAACGGCACCGGCGAAACCGTCGCGGGCATCGTGGTGATGCGGTTCGGCTCCGATGCGCTGAAGACGCTGGAAGCGGTGAAGGCACGGGTCCAAGAGATCAAGCGCGGACTGCCGCCCGGCGTGCGCCTCCGCACCGTCTACGACCGCAGCGATCTCATCCACCGCGCCATTGCCACGTTGCGCGACAAGCTTTTCGAGGAGTCCATTATCGTGGCCGCGGTGGCCGTGCTGTTCCTGCTGCACGCCCGGTCGGCGCTGGTGGCGATCATCACCCTGCCGCTCGGCATCCTGATCTCGTTCATCGTGATGCGGATGATCGGGGTCAATGCCAACATCATGAGCCTGGGTGGCATCGCCATCGCCATCGGCGCCATGGTGGACGGGGCCATCGTGATGATCGAGAACATGCACAAGCACCTGGAGCGCGACCAGGGCAAGTCCAGCCGCTGGGAAATCGTGCTGGCGAGCGCCAAGCAGGTGGGGCCGCCGCTCTTCTTTTCGCTGCTCATCATCACCTTCAGCTTCCTGCCGGTCTTTTCACTGGAGCAACAGGAGGGACGGCTCTTCAAGCCGCTGGCGTTCACCAAGACGTTCGCCATGGCGGGCGCGGCGTTGCTGTCCATCACGCTGGTGCCGGTGCTCATGGGCTACTTGATCCGGGGCAAGATCCAGCCGGAAGGGAAGAATCCCGTCAACCGCGTGCTGCGGCGCGCCTACCACCCGCTCCTGGATTTCGCGGTTCGCCGGCCCTGGGTGGTCGTCGCCGCCGCGACGGCGGTGATTGTCGCCACGATCGTTCCCTGGCGCCGGCTGGGCAGCGAGTTCATGCCGCCGCTCCAGGAAGGCTCGCTCCTCTTCATGCCGACCACGGTGCCGGGGATCTCGATCGCCGAGTCCCACCGGATCATGCGTTATCAGGACAGCGTGCTCGCCTCGTTCCCCGAAGTTGCCTCCGTGCTGGGCAAGGCAGGGCGCGCGAACACCGCGACCGATCCGGCCGGGTTGGACATGTATGAAAACACCATCGTACTGAAACCGGAGGAGGAGTGGCCGCCCGGAATGACGCTTCAGAAGTTGATCGCCGAGATGGACCAGGCGGTCAAGCTTCCCGGGGTGACGAATGCCTGGACCATGCCGATCAAAGCGCGGATTGACATGCTGGCGACCGGTGTGCGCACGCCCGTCGGCATCAAGATCTACGGTCCCAATCTGGACACGCTCCAGCGGTTGGGCGAAGAGGTCGAGCGGATCGTGCAGCAGATCCCGGGCACCCGCAGCGCGTTCGCCGAGCGGAACGTGTCGGGCTACTACGTGGACATCGCCATCGACCGCGCGGAAGCGGCGCGGTACGGTCTCAACGCCGGCGACATTCACGACGTCATCATGGCCACGGTCGGCGGCATCGACGCGGCGACCACGGTAGAAGGACGGGAACGCTACGCCGTCAATGTCCGCTACCCCCGCGAGCTGCGGGACAACCTCCAGAAGCTGCGCGAGGTGGTGGTATCGAGCATGATGGACGGCCAGACCCAAATCCCCTTGGGGCAGGTGGCGAAGGTGGAAGCCGTGCGCGGCCCCATGGCGGTGAAAACCGAGGACGCCTTCCCCGTAACCACGATCCTGGTCGACCCCGGTGACCGCGACGTCGGCGGCTACGTGCGCGAAGCGCAACCGGTCGTGGCAAACCAGCTGGTCCTTCCGCCGGGATACACCCTGGTCTGGAGCGGGCAGTTCGAGGCCATGCAGCGGGTGGGCAAGAAGTTGCGGGTGGTGGTACCCGTGACGCTCGGAATCATCTTCTTGCTGCTGTATCTCAATTTCCGTGGAGTCACCGAAACCATGCTGGTCATGGCCACCTTGCCCTTCGCCCTGGTGGGAGGGATCTGGTTCCTCTGGTTCCTGGGCTATAACACCAGTGTCGCGGTATGGGTGGGTTTCATCGCGCTGGCCGGCGTCGCCGCCGAGACCGGCGTGGTGATGCTAATCTACCTGGACGAAGCCTTCCATCGTCGCAGCCTGGAGGGACGCATGGCGACACCGGCGGACGTGGACGCAGCGGTCCGTGAAGGAGCGCTCGAGCGGCTTCGGCCCGTCATCATGACCGTGACGGCGATCATCGCCGGCCTGGCGCCCATCATGTGGAGCACCGGTACCGGAGCGGACGTGATGAAGCGGGTGGCCGCGCCGATGGTGGGCGGGATGATCACGGCCACCCTGCTCACCCTGATGGTCATTCCCGCCTGCTATCTGCTTTGGCGGCGGTGGGAGGTGCGGCACCGGCCGGAGGCGCCCGTCCGCGAGGCGCTCCGGGACCAGATGGCACTTCCGCCGGCGGAATAGGAGAGGACATGAACGACATTATCGAGGTTCGCGCCATCGTGCGTCTCGAGATGCTGGACCGCCTGGTGCACTGCTTGAAGGAGGCCGGGGTACCTCGCTTGGCGGTCGCCAAGGTCCATGCGATCGGCGCCGGGGTAGACGTCGCTTCTGCCAAAGTCTCCCTGGAGGAGGGAACGGCCTACGTGGACAAGGCGCTGGTCCAGTTCATCTGCCCGGCCGAGCGACAAGACATGTACACCGAGTTGATTGCCCGCACGGCGCGGACCGGGCGCCAGGGAGACGGCTACGTCGCGGTCTACCCGGTTCTTGACGTCGTCAAGATTCGCACGGGGACCGTCGGGCTCGCCGCGCTGCGGTGAGTCGCAAGTGTCGGGCATGAACACTCAGTACGTCTGGCTGATCTGGTCCAGCGCCTTCCTGTGTCCCTGGTTGGTGCTCTTCCTGCTTCTTCCCGCGCATCGGAAGGCGATGTGGCGGACCAGCCTGGTGACCGCTCTCTTCGGTCTGACCGAGCCCATTTTCGTCCCCGCGTACTGGAATCCGCCGAGCCTGTTCAACCTGGCTCAGACGACCGGCTTCGATATCGAGAGCTTGATCTTCTGTTTCGGAATCGGGGGCGTGGGCGCCGTGTTGTACAACGGACTGACCGGGCAGGCGCTGATCGCGGTGGGTGACCACGAGAGGCGGCACTCGCATCACCGCTGGCACCGGCTGGCCGTGATCGCGCCGGTGCTGGTTTCCCCCCCGCTCTATCTGCTGCCATGGAATCCGATCTACCCCGGAATCGTCGCCATGACCTTCGGGGCCGGTGCGGCCATCGCATGCCGGCGGGATCTCACCATCAAGACACTCATCGGGGGCGCCGTCTTTCTGGGCTATTACGCTCTGTTCATGGCAGCGCTCATCCTGTCCGTTCCGGGGTATATCGAACAGGTGTGGAATCTGCCCGCGCTGAGCGGCGTGCTCGTCTTCGGAATCCCGCTCGAGGAGCTCCTGTTCGGCGCGGCCTTCGGCATGTACTGGAGCGCAGTCTACGAGCATCTCACGTGGACGCGGACAGTCCGGCTCGCGGCGCCCGTGGGCGTTCCGGCAGGCGAGACGGGATGATCGCGGCTTCAGCTATCGTTTGGGAAATGTTCAGGACCGACTGGTGTACCTCCATTACCCACAAAGGAGCACTCGTTATGAAGACCATGATGGCGCTGGTATTGGCACTGGTGGCTACTCCGGTGCTGGTACAGGCACAGCAGCCCGGGCGGCAACCCATGATGCAGCCCGGGCAGGGAATGCAAGGGATGCAAGGAATGCAGGGCATGCAGGACATGATGAACCAGATGAATCAGCTCATGCAGCAGATGGGCCAGTTCAACCAGCAGATGATGCAGCGGCACGCCGAGCAGCACTTCCAGGACATCGGCCGGAACATGCAGGAAGCCGCCAAGGGTATGCAGCAAATGATGGAACAGATGAACCAGATGCAGCACGACCCGCAGTTCCAGAAGGACCCGGAGCGGATGCGGCAGATGAACGAGTTGCATGACCGGATGGGTAACATGACGAAGCAGATGCAGGAGGCGCACGAGGCGCTTCGGAAGATGGTCGGAAAGTGAATCTCGGCCGCTGGCTGCCGCTCGCTTTGCTCGGCTTGCTGCCCGGGACGCTCCGGGCGCAACGGGTGGCGTACGAAGGGGGACTATCGCTCGCCACCGGCAACTACTTCTACACCACGCGCACCACGAGCTGGACCATCTCCAGCGGGATCGCCTATACGCCGGGACGGCTCATCTTTCGCGCGGCCCTGCCGCTATACGTGCAGAACAGCTCGCTCATCCGAGGAGCGGGCGGCGGAATGATGCTGGGCGGCGCTGGCGGTGGGAGCGCTGGCGGGGGCGGCATGATGGGCGGTGGTGCCACGGGCGGCATGATGGGCGGTGGTGGCACGGGCAGCATGATGGGCGGCGGCGGTGCCATGCCCAACTTCCGCGCCGCCCTTGGCGACCCGACGGTTCAGGCTGGATGGCGCATCGTGAATCGTGGCCAGACCGCGCTCGCCGTGAGCGCCGGCGCCAAGGTCCCGACGACTGATACCGCCGACTACGGAACCGGGAAATGGGACGTAGGCGGCACATTGTCGTTGGCGCGCCAGGCCGGGGCCGCGATGGTATTCGGGCTCGATCTGTCGTACTGGCACCTCGGCGACCTGCCGGCGCTCGCCTTCCGCGACCCGGTCGCGGCGACGGTGAGCGCGGGCAAGATATTCGCCAATACCTGGGGTGCCTCACTGCTGGTCACCGCAGGCACCTCGGCGCTGCCGGGTTACGACGCACCCATCTCCATTGGTGCAGCGGTGACTCGGCTGGGCAAGGACAGGTTGTGGGGACTCTCGACGATGATCGGCTTCACGGAAACGGTGCCGGATTTCTCGATCGGGGCGAGTTGGCGGATCGGATTGTAGCTGGCGGTCGTTCTCGACCGTTTCTTCGCTGATAAGCCGAGCCTCCTCTGCTATCTTTGTTCACGTGGACGCCAGAGAACTTGCCGCTTCGCCTGAACTGAAGCAGGTCGCCGCCCGCATCGGACGGTCGATCGGCGCGCGCCTGGTCCTTCTGTTCGGGTCCGCCGCGCGGCCGAATGCGACGGCGGAAGATCTGGATATCGGGATTCTCCCGAGCCAGCCGCTCGATCTCGTTGCGGCCACCAATCAGTTCATCCGGGGCCTCAAGTATCAGGCGGTGGACCTGGTGGATCTCAGCCGTGCGGACCCGCTCATCCTGATGCTGGCAGTGCGTGATGGGCGGGTCCTGTTCGAGGGGCGAGTCGGGGAATTCGCGCGCTTCGCGTCGCTGGCGGCGCGGCGGTATGCCGACACGCGCAAGTTTCGGGAAGCCGAGCGCCAGGTGGTGCGGGAATTCGCCGAAGGCATCTCCCGTCGTGGACCACCGTGACCGAACTCGACGCCGCCCTGGTGCGGCGCAAGCTGGCCACCATGCTCGGCAATTTGACGGATCTCGCCACCGTGGAAGGACTTTCACTCGCCGAATACCGCGCCGATCGATTCCGTCACAAGGGCACCGAGCGTTTGCTGCAGGAGTCCATCGAGGCGGCGGTTGACATCAACCTCCACGTCCTCCGAGCACGAGGGGTCGAAGTCCCATCCGACTACTACGACAGTTTTGTCGCACTCGGACGTCATGGGATCATCTCCCAGTCGCTGGCCGAGCGGCTCGCGCCGGCCGCCGGACTTCGTAATCGGCTGGTGCACGAATACGATGCGATTGATGATGCGATCGTCCTCAAGGCGGTGGCGACCGCCCGTCGTGATTTCGCCGAGTATATCGCGGCCCAGGATCGGGCGTTGACGGAGCTCGGCCGATGAAGGGCCCCGACCCCTTGGGCACCAAGCCGCGGTAA
>JACQVB010000040.1 GCA_016209985.1 Gemmatimonadota bacterium
CGGCGGGCCGGCCAGATCGGTGGTCACGCCCGGACACCCGGCCCAGTTCGCGCTGCTCATCGTCCTTGCCGGGTCAGAATCGGGATGTCGTTGGGCCTTCCGGGCGGCGGCGCGAAGCGCCAGACGTCCCAGCCGGGGTAATGCGTCAGCAGCTCGGTGTTCTGGGCGTGGCGATCCCGCGCGAAGATGATTCCGTGATCGAGAACCACTGGGTTTCGCCAGGCCAGGTTGCCGTACACGGTGAATCCATCCAGGTCCCGTTCGAGCTCGGTGCGGCACTCTGCGGCCAGCGGGCGGTCTGTTCGAAGCCGGAGGCTGGGGTCCGGGGCACCTGGTATGCGTGCCACCGGCGCGCTCGTTTCGTGGTCGAGCCGGGAAACCGCGCGGGAGGCCTCTGAAGGCGGCACTCCGGCCGCGCGGGCCTGCCGCTGCACGAAGTGCAAGTCACAAAGGTCCACACGCCGGTAAGCGGCTTCGACCAGTCCGGGCGGCACACCGAGTGCCCAAAGCCCGGCTATTACGCGACTGCCCCAGCTCTCGGGGACCAGGACCACTGCGCGATCAACGCCTCTTGCGGTGAGTTCCCGCTCCAGGTGCATCTTGAGTGTCGGAAAACTGTCGCGATAGGTCTGGAATCGCGCGGGCAGAAAGCCGGTCCATCCCCACCAGAGTGTAAGGATCGCGGCAGTGGCGAGCGCGCCGTCCGTGGCGAATTTGGAGCTTCTCCACCGCCGGGCTCGGGCCCATGCCCAGACCCATGCGCGGGCAGTTCCGATTACCAGCCAGGGTATCGCGACGTAATAGAAGCGAGGACCGAGATAAAAGCCGGAGTGCCAGTAGAAGAAGTAGAGCAAAGGCGCGGCAACAGCTCCAGCCGCCAATATCGCGTCCGACGGGTGGCGGTGTCGGGACAGGAGGGCCCACGCGGCGAACGGAAGCAGCGCGGGAACCGGCCATTCGTACAGGTAGAGATGAAGGCGCCGGAGGGCCACGGCCATATTGCTCAGCGCAACCCAGGGAGTAAACGACTGGCCGTACGGGTCCTGATGAAAACCGAGATTCAGCGCAGGGCCGTAGAGCGCGGAGTAGCCGAGCTTGAGGGGGTTCCCGAACAGGCGCCAGTTGAGATAGCCCCAGGCGAGGATGATCGGGACAGTGCCGAGAGCCATCCAGGCCACGGACTTCAGGACGACACCCCATGTGTGATTGCGGATTGCGGATTGCGGATTGCGGATTGACGTGCCCGGACGCGAGACCGATGTCTCAAGGGCAGGCTGTTCACTCCGCACTCCAAAATCCGCAATCCGCAATCGGAGCAGGATCCATATTCCAATCGGCACCGCCGCCGCGACTGCGTCGAGCGGCCGGGTAGCGGCGGTGGCAGCCAGGGCGGCGCCGGCGGCCGCGAGGTGGATCGGGCGGAGCCGCCGAGGTCCCCAGAGCAGCGCCCAGGCCGCCAGCGCGAACGTGGCAGCTCCGACGTGATTCATGTAACTCGCCGACATGAACAGAACCCAGGAGCACGCAGCCCACAGGAAAGCGGCCGGTAACGCGGTCCGCGGTCCGTACAGTCCGCGGGCAAGCCGGTAAACCAGGATCACACCGATTGCGCCCAGGAGTGGATTCACCAGCCACTCGGCGTGCACCAGCATACCGAGGGCGAGCAGCAGGCTTTGTCCCGGCGGGAACTGTGAGACCCATCCCGCGGGTGTGACCGTGGTGAGTTGAAACAGGAATGATTCGGCAGGACTCGGTGGCGGAGCGGTCAGCCTTCCGCTGGCGAAGATCCTGGCCTGAAACAGCTGGGCCACTTCATCGATCAACTGTGGATTGGCGGAAAACGCCGACCGCGCCACGAATGCCGCGAGGCCGGCTAGCGCGAGCGCGAGTATTCCCGGCAGCCATGGCCGCAGTGGCGCCAGGCGGGGAATCGAACGTGGCCGGTACCGAGCGGTCACCCGGCCCGCCACCAGCGCGGTCACGGCAATACCGGCGAGCCCCATGCCCCACATCAGGAGATTGTCGTGCCAGCTCGCCGGCCCCTGGTCGGCCGCGTGCACCCAGCGTGCGATTGGAAGCGCGGGGAGGACAATCAAGCCGGTGCCGACTACCCGCCAGGCCCACCTCACCCCTGTCCCCTCCTCCACCCAACGCGGAACGTGGAGCGCGGAACGGGGAGTGAGCGTGAGCGGTCTTCACTCCGCACTCCGCGCTCCAAGCTCTGCACTGGGTGGGACAGGGGTGAGGTGCCGTCGGGATGGAAAGAGATTGAAGCGGAGGATGTGCCAGATGGCGGCGACCCCGTCGCGCCAGTCGATTTTCTTGCCTTCGGCATAGGTACGGCCGCTGTAGCTGATGGGCAACTCCCAGATTCGCGCTCCCGACTGGGCCAGCCGCGCAGTAAGCTCGACCTCGATGCCGAAGCGGGTCGACTGCAGCGGCAACGTTTTCATGAGGTCGGCCCGGACCATCTTGTAACAGGTTTCCATATCCGTCAGGTTCAGATTGGTGAACATGTTGGACAGCAGCGTCAGAAACTGGTTCCCCAGCGAATGCCAGAAATACAACACCCGGCGGGGGCCGCCTTGAAAGCGCGAGCCGTAGACCGCGTCCGCCTTGCCCAGGCGAATGGGCTCCAGCAGCTCGGGTAGTCCCTGGGGGTCGTACTCCAGGTCGGCATCCTGCACCACGATCACATGTCCGGTGGCGGCCTGGATTCCGGTGCGGACGGCGGTGCCCTTGCCCGCATTCGCGGGCTGATGAATCACCTGGTCGATCAATCCCTCGGCGGCGAGACCGTCCAGGATCTCGCGAGTCCGGTCCTTCGACCCGTCATTGACCGCGATGATCTCCAGCTTGATGGGCACGTCCTGCAGGCGGCGCACGGCGGCCTCGACCGTCTTCTCTTCGTTGTATGCCGGCACGATCACCGAGAGCCGGATGTCATTCCAATCGACCGGAACGTTCATGCGGTTTTTTCACCGATGGCGATGAGCGATTGCCCCACACGCCACGGAATCAGCCGCTCCAGGCGGAACAGCGGGACCAGCGCGTCGAACAATGCCAGGCCGCCGGTGGGAATCAGGTCGCGCTTCAGCACCCGCCCGGTGAACCACCAGCCGGGAACACCGGCCAGATTGAAGTACTCCAGCCGGAGCAGGCGGAAGCCGGCTTCGGCATACCGCTCCCGGAGCAGCCGCGGGGTGTAGCGCCGTTGGTGACCCAGCTGGCGATCGAGGGTTCCGTAGATCCCCGGCAACGCGGGCACCAGGAGGACCAGCCGGCCCCCGGGCTGCAGTAAGCGATGAATCGCCGCGAGGGAGCCACGGTCGTCCGCGATGTGCTCGAGCACATTGAGGCACACGACGGTGTCAAAGCGCTCGGAGATCAGGGAATCGGAAGCCGCCGGTAAGGTCAGCGACGTCACTCTGATCCCGGAGACATCCGCGAAGCGCCGCTGGAGGTACGCGCGGTAGGCAGGCTCGGTATCGGTCAGGACCAGCCGTTCCCGCCCCACTAAAAACTGCGACATGTTGCCGATGCCGGAGCCGATCTCGATGATCCGCCGGCCGATCCACGAGGCAAGACGGTCGTACATCCAGCGGTTGTAGGCGTCGGCGCGCGCCATCCGCTCCAGGGTGGCCGCGCCGACCTGATCCGCCGCCGGCAGGTCAGGACTCGCTGGAGCCGACGTCATAGCGCGAGAGCTTGCGGTACAGGGTGGAGGGGTCGATCCCCAGAATCTCGGCCGCCCG
>JACQVB010000042.1 GCA_016209985.1 Gemmatimonadota bacterium
CGCCTCGGCATTCCCAGCCGCCGCCTGCGGCACACCGTCGAGGTGCTGACCGAGGCCAACCCGATGCTCGGTCATCGCGGCTGCCGGCTCGGCATCACCTTCCCCGAGATCTCCGAAATGCAGGCCCAGGCGATCTTCGAGGCGGCTTGTCAAGTAGCCGACGACGGAGTCGCGGTCTATCCCGAGGTCATGATCCCGCTGGTAGCCCATGTGGAGGAGCTCAAGCGTCAGGTCGAGTTGGTCCGCGCCACCGCCGAGCGGGTGTTTGCTGAACGGAAGACCCGGGTGTCCTATCTTCTGGGCACGATGATCGAGCTGCCTCGCGCGGCGGTCACGGCCAACGAAATCGCGGAGGTGGCGGAGTTCTTTTCCTTCGGCACCAACGATCTCACTCAGACCACGCTGGGACTCTCTCGCGACGATGCGGGCAGGTTCCTGCCCTTTTACATCGAAAACGGGATCTTGCAGGACGATCCCTTCCAGACCTTGGATCAGGCGGGCGTGGGAAAGCTGATCGAGCTAGCGGTCCAGCTTGGCAGGAAAACGAACCCGAAATTGAAGATCGGCATCTGCGGCGAGCACGGCGGCGATCCTCGATCGATCCGGTTCTGCCATCAGATCGGCCTGAATTACGTGTCCTGCTCGCCATTCCGCGTGCCGGTGGCGCGGCTCGCTGCTGCGCACGCGGCCATCGAAGGCCGAGTGCAGGCATACTCGACCGATTGAAACGAAAAAGGCGGCGCGCTCGCGCCGCCCGGGTCGTCTCCCGCCGGTTTCAGCCCACGCTTTTGCTGCCGGCGCCCAACAGGACAAGCGCGCCTCCCACGATGGCGGCTACCCCCGCCCAGACCGGCACGTTCACGCGCTCCTGGTCCTTGACCTGAACCTTGAGCGGCCCCAGATCGGCGTCATGTGTTTCCTTGGTGTACGAAAAGCCGCCGTACACCAGCGCCAATATTCCCAGGACGACCAGAACCATCCCCGCAGCTTTCATTGCGCCTCCGTGTGAGGTCCGGTCTGCGTCGCGACCGTACCTTGGGAAAAGCTGCAAGGGCCGGGCCACGCCGGTGTGGCGGCAGGGCATCGATCAGCGCACCCGTAGCGCGCGCTCCACGGCGCGGACCAGCGCGACGTCGGCGCCGTAGTGGTCCAGGTCCTGGATCCGGCACCAGAATGCCCGGTCGGGTCCGAGGAGGGAACCGTTGCGGGCCGCCGGCGCGACAAACCGCCAGACGATGTCGTAATGCAGATGGGCCGGCTCCCGACCCGATGCGGGAATGTCATGAACATGGACGCCTACCAGCGCCGGGTCGACCTCCCACCGCGGCTGGACGCCGGTTTCTTCGCATACTTCGCGGGCGGCGGCTTCCGAGGCATCGGCATCGTCCGGCTCGATGTGGCCGCCGGGCTGGACCCAGCGGCGGAGCCGCCGATGAAAAACGAGCAGCACGTGGCTCCGCTCGGTCGAAAGCACGATCGCGCTCGCGGTAACGTGACCGGGCGAGTAGTTCCGCCGATCCAGGGCCCGTTCCGCCTGGGCGAGCAGATCCAGGGTTCGCTCCCGGCTGGTCTGGGCAGGGACGTCCTCTCCGGGATCGAAGGCGGTTATGATGTCGTGGAGCTGGCGAACCGAAAGCATACCGTGCTCACATGACGCTGAGGCGTCTGGTTCTGGTCGTCTGCGCGATTCTCGCGGCCTCCGCGGGCGCTACCCTTCTGTATGCCACCCTCAGTTGGCCTGAGGTGCGGCGTCTCGCACGGGAGCGTCCGACAACGACGGCCTTCATTGAGCGCACGCGCGCCGAATTGCGAAGGGCCGGCAAGCCGGACCGGGTAGAATGGCGATGGGTCCCCGATGACGCCATCTCGCCCCACCTCAAGCGCGCCGTCATCACATCAGAGGACATCGGCTTCTTCTCGCATCACGGCTTTGCGCTGGAGGAGATGCGCCAGGCGCTCTCGGAGGCGGTGCGCGAACGGGCCGCACCGCGGGGTGCTTCTACCATCACCCAGCAGCTGGCCAAGAATCTCTGGCTCTCGCCGTCCCGGAATCCGCTTCGGAAGCTGAAGGAAGCCATCCTCACCCGGCAATTGGAGAGGGCGCTCACCAAACGCCGCATCCTGGAGCTCTATCTGAACGTGGTGCAGTTCGGCCCAGGCGTGTACGGGGCCGAGGCTGCCGCCCGGCACTATTTCGACCAGCCCGCTGCCGATCTCAGCGAGCACGAAGCCGCCCTGCTTGCCGCCGGCCTTCCCCGCCCTCGCGCGTGGAACCCCGCCAGCGGCAGCCGCTGGTACCACCGGCAGGTCGCGCGCATCGAGGGACGGATGGCGCGGGCGACGTTTCTCTGGTCGCAGCTCGGCCAGAAGCGGCCCACGCCGGATGCCGCGGCCCTTGCCGACAGCGCGCTCGCTGCCTTTCTGCGTTCCGACACACTTTCCCCTTCGGAGATCTTCGCCGACTCTATCGACGCCGATTCAAGCGGCGCGCCAGACCCGGGAGTGCGCTAGAGTCGCATCGCAGCGGTATGGGAAAGGTCAGCTCTTCGCCCCGCCTGCCGAGCCGATACCCGCGGCCGCGTTTTCTACCCGGTCGCGACCGGCCTCCTTGGCCCGATACAACGCCGCGTCCGCGGCCACCCGAAGGTTCGCCACATCGCGGATTGGCTCCGGATACGCCGCCACCCCGATCGAGCAGGTGAGCATCACTTCGGACCCCGCCCACCGGAGCCGGCTCTCGGCGGTCGCCCGGCGAACCCGCTCGGCAACTTCGAGCGCCACGGCCGGGCCGGCTCCCAGCAGCAGAAGCGCGAATTCCTCGCCGCCTACCCGCGCCGCCAAGTCGCCCTCCCGAAGGGTGCGGCCGAAGATCTGGGCCATGTGCTTCAGCGCGGCGTCACCGGCTGTGTGCCCGAATCCATCGTTCAGCTGCTTGAAATGGTCGATATCGACCATGAGCAACGAGGCCTGGCCATCCACCCGCGCCAGCGCCAGATCCAATGCCCGGCGGTTCGGCAGGCCGGTGAGTTGGTCGGTGATGGCACGAGTCTCGGCGGCGCGCACCGCCGCGGCCGCGGCCATATGCGGGGCTATCTGGGCCGCCAGTCTCGCCACTTTTTCCCGGATCTCGGGGGGCAGGTATTCCGGCCGCCCAAAGACGATCAAGGCACCGATGCCCTGACGGCCGTCATAGAGCGGGTATGCCACGCCCGCGTCGCCGCGGCGCCGACGAGCGTCGGGCGTGATCCCCAGAAGCTCGGCGGGTGAAGCGCCGACCACCGGCACATCTCCCATCGATGCGCGACCGGCCGACGAGTCAACCGATACCCGAAGGCCGATCAGCTTGCGATCGGTGGTGCGTGAGACGGCCACGACGGTCGCGACCTGTGTCACCGGGTCGCGGAGTACCACGGCGGTCGACCGATTGGCGGTCGATCGCGCGGATTCGCACAGTGCCACCGAAAGGCTTTCCACCGAATCGAGCCGCGCGAGCGCGTTATCGAAGGCGCGCCGAGGATCGCCGCGCGTCATCGTCCCATCCACCAACCGCACCCGCGCTCCGGCGACCAGCCGCCGGAGGTCGGCTCCGGCTCGCGTGACCAACTCGGCGGCAGGCTGGGGGGCGAGCGCAAGCGCCGCTCCGACCTGGCCGTCTCCGACCGCCACGATCTCCGGGTCCCCGTGGATCACATGCTGGCGGCCATCACCCATGGCGAGCCGCGCGGCAGCGTCGGTCCGGTCGATGATTGCGGGATCGGGCCGCGGGTCTACCGTGGAAACGGCCGAGGTGCCGTCTTCCATGATGAGGCAGGCGGCGCCGGCATTGTGGACTCGGCGGAGCAGGTCGAGAACCTGCGGGAAGTCCACGGCCACGACATCCGGTCCCCCACCGCCCTTCCGGGTGGAGACCCACAGGCCGATGGCCGCCCCCACTGCGGCACCGAAGATGATCCCGCCACTGAAGACGATGAGATTCATCGCGGCAGCCGGTTGATACGGGCAGCGGCGGCGGCCGCCCCAAACCCGTTGTCGATGTTCACCACCAGCACTCCGGCAGCACACGAATTGAGCATGGCCAACAATGCTGCAACTCCGCCGAAGGATGCGCCATACCCAACGCTGGTCGGGACCGCGATGACCGGGGCTGACACCATCCCGCCGACCACGCTCGGCAACGCCCCGTCCATGCCCGCCACCACGATCAGCACGGTAGCCTCATCCAGCGCTTTCTTGCGCTGAAGCAGCCGGTGGATGCCGGCCACTCCGACGTCGTAGAGCCGCTCGACCTGGTTGCCCATCGCTCCAGCCACGACCGCCGCCTCCTCCGCCACCGGAAGATCGCTGGTTCCCGCGCTCACGATCAGCACCGGACCACGGCCGACCAGCGGCCGCGGAGGGTCGGGCTCGAGATACACGGTAGCGGCCAGCTCGTTGACCGCTGCTGCGGGAAAGCGCACGCGGAGCTGGACCATGGTCTCCGGCCCCGCCCGGGTGGCAAGGAACGACCCCGACGCCGCGGCGAGCGCTTCGCAGATGGCCACAACCTGTGCCGGCGTCTTTCCCGGGCAGAAGACGACCTCCTGATAACCCTGCAGCAGCTCCCGGAGGTGATCGACCCGGGCAAAGTCGAGCTGCTCCACCGGGAAATGGCGCAGGCGCTCCATGGCGGCTCCGGTGGAGACGGTGCCGCGCGCCACCTGCTCGAGCAGCTCCGCCAATCGCTCGGAGTTCACCCGGTCGCGGCGAGTGGCTTCAGGTAGTCCAGGAAAACGCGCTCGACCGCACCCATCGATTCCACCTGGTGGAGCCGGTAACGCAGGTCCGACGCTCCCGGCAGTCCCTTCACGTACCAGCCAAGGTGTTTGCGGAACTCGATCGCCGTCTGGCGGTCGTCTCCCTGAATCGAGACCGCGAGCCGGGCGTGGCGCAGGGCCACCGCGAACCGCTCGGCCGCGCCGGGCGCACCGTGAAGAACGCGCCCGTCCAGCAGGTCCCGGCTCTGTTGGAAGATCCAGGGGTTCCCGAAGGCCCCCCGGGCGATCATGAGGCCCGCACAACCGGTTTGGCGCCACATGCTCTGGGCGTCTTCGGCGCTGGTAATGTCGCCGTTGCCGATGACGGGAACGTCCACCGATTCCACCACCCGCGCGATTTCCTCCCATTGTGCCGACCCGCTGAACATCTGCGAACGGGTGCGTGGATGCAGCGTAATGGCCTGGGCGCCGGCGTCGCGGCATCGCTGCGCGATGGTCACTGGATCCCGGGTGGCCTCATCCCAGCCACTTCGAATCTTCACCGTCACGGGAAGGTGGGTCGCCGCCCTGACCGCCCGGATGATGCCCTGAACCAGGTCCAGGTCTTTCAGGCAACCCGACCCGCCGTTGCGGCGCACGACCTTCTTGACCGGGCACCCGAAATTGATGTCGATGAAATCCGGCGTGTAATGCGTGGTGACCAAGCCCGCGGCTTCGCCCATGGCGGCCGGATCGGCCCCGTACAGCTGGATGCCGAGCGGCCGTTCCTGGTCGGTGAAATAGGCCCCGTCGTGGACGTTCTTGATCCCGCGCCGCAGACCCTCACACGACAGAAACTCCGACACCACGACGTCCGCTCCGAACGACCGGCAGATCCGGCGAAAGGGCGACTCCGACACGCCGGCCATGGGGGCCAGGAACAGCGGGATGGGGTGCGCGATGGAAAAGGGAAAATGCATAGGACGAAGATTAACAACGCGTTGCAAGGGTTGTAAGGGTTGGAAGGGTTGCACGGTACGGAGCAAACCCTTCTGACCCTTCTGACCCTTACATCCCTTACCACCCTTCATTACGTTCCGCCCCCATGCGCTTGAGAGAGTTCTTCTCCGCCGACGCCATAAAACTCAATCTCGATGGCGCCACCAAAGACGATATTCTCAAGGAATTGATCGGGTTGCTGGGGCTGGACGAAAAGTCCCAGAGTATGCTCTACAAGATGCTCAAGCGACGGGAGAATCTGGGATCTACCGGCATCGGCCGGGGAATCGCGATTCCCCACTGCCGTTCCCTGGTGGTGAGTCGGCTCCGGGTGGCGTTCGGCCGCAAGCCGGATGGGATCGACTTCAAGGCGATCGACAATAAGCCGGTACACAATTTCTTCGTGATCGTCGCTCCACCGCTGGAAGTCTCCAACCAGTACCTGCCGGTCCTCGGCAAAATCGCGCAATTCGCCAAGGAAGCGGACGTGCCCGAACGACTGTCCGCCCTGGGGAGTCCGGAGGAGTTCTTGAAGTTGCTGGAGGAGAAGAACGTCTAACGGTGCGTGGTGCGTGGTGAGTGGTACGTAGCTTTCAACGTGCTTCGCCACGCACCACGTACCACACACCACGCACGCTTATTCCCATTCGATCGTCGCCGGCGGCTTCGAGCTCACGTCGTAGACGACCCTGTTCACTCCGGTCACCTCGTTGATGATCCGGTTCGCCGCTCTCCCCAACACTTCTGGGGGGAAGGGGAACCAATCTGCCGTCATGCCGTCGCTGCTGGTAACCGCACGCAAGGCCACGACGTGCTCATAGGTTCGGGAGTCCCCCATGACGCCCACCGAGCGCACCGGGAGCAGGACGGCGAAGGCCTGCCAGATCGTGTCATACAGATTTGCATCCCGGATCTCTTCCAGGTAGATGGCATCCGCCTTCCGTAACACGTCCAGCCGGTCGGCGCTGACCGCGCCGAGCACACGGATGGCGAGGCCGGGCCCCGGGAATGGGTGCCGCCCCACGATTTCTTCCGGCAGCCCCAGCTCCCGGCCGACTTGCCGTACCTCGTCCTTGAAGAATTCGCGCAGGGGTTCAATCAGTTCGAAGGGCAGATTGGGCCGCAGGCCCCCGACATTGTGATGGGTCTTGATCGTAACCGAGGGTCCCCCGCGCGGCGAGGAGGATTCGATCACATCGGGGTAGAGCGTGCCCTGTACCAGGAATCCGACATCCCCCGGTACCTGCTGGGCGGTGTCTTCGAATACGTCTATGAAGGTGTGCCCGATGCGACGCCGCTTCTCTTCGGGATCTTCGATGCCCGCAAGCTGCGAGAGAAACCGCTCCGACGCCTCCACCACCCGGAGATCGATCCCCAGATGGGCACGGAAGGTCCGCTCGACCTGCTCTCGCTCGTGCAGACGCAGCAGGCCGTGATCCACCAAAATGCAGGTCAGCCGGTCGCCCAGCGCCCGATGCACCAGCGCGGCGGCAACCGCCGAATCCACCCCGCCGGAAAGGCCGCAAATCGCCCGCTTGGTGGGTCCGACGCGCTCCCGGATCAGCCGGATCTGGTCGGCAATGAATTGCCCTGCCGTCCAGTCCGCCGCGCACCTGCAAATGCCGAACAGGAAGTTCTCCAGCAGCTCCCCGCCCCGCGGGGTATGCGCGACTTCCGGGTGAAACAGGACACCATAGATCGGCTTGGACTCGTGGGCCATCGCCGCAACCGGCGCGTTCCTGCTGGCCGCGGTGGTGCGGAATCCCGGTGGCGGCTCGTCCAGCCGGTCACCGTGGCTGGCCCAGACCGTGACCGCTTCACCTTCTTTGAACCCCGCGAAGAGCCCACCACCCTGACAGACCGTGATGTCGGCTCGACCATACTCACGTTCTGATGACGGCTTCACCTTTCCGCCCGCGAGGTAGGCCACGAGTTGCATGCCATAGCAGACGCCGAGGATGGGAATCCCGAGATCCAGCAGACGGGCATCGACCGTAGGCGCCCCCGGCTCGAAGACCGAATTCGGGCCGCCGGAAAAGACTATCCCCTGGGGCGCGAACCGCTCGACAAACGAAAGATCCGTCCCCCGCACCGCGGGATGGATTTCACAGTAGACATGAGCCTCGCGAATGCGCCGCGCGATGAGCTGGGTGAACTGGGAGCCGCAATCGAGGATCAGGATCCCGCGCCGGCCGCTCACGTTTCGCTCCACGACACGGAGGATGACTCACCGCGGAGAAGGTCTTCCACCGTCTCCCGCTTTCGCGCGATACCGTAGCGCTCGCCTTCCACCACGACCTCTGCCGCCCGGGGGCGGGAGTTGTATTGTGAGCTCATGGAGAACGCGTAGGCCCCGGCCCCCCGAACCTCCAGCAACGCTCCGGGCCCGGCCCCGGGAAGCCGCCGATCCATCCCCAGGAAGTCTCCCGATTCACAGAGCGGACCGACCACATCGACCGGGATATCGCCACCATCGCCCCCCCTCGGCTCCAACACCCGGATGTCGTGGTGGGCGCCATAAAGGCTGGGACGCAGGAGATCGTTCATGCCCGCATCGACCACGACAATGTCCCGGCCGCCCGACCGCTTCCGATACAGAACCCGGGTCAGCAGCGACCCCGCATTGCCGACCAGGAACCGCCCCGGCTCCGTCAGCAGCGTGAGGTTGGTCTGTTGCGGCAGGAACGACACCGCCTTGGCAAAGGCTTCCGGATTGAGCCCTGGATCACCCGTGTAGGAGATACCCAAGCCTCCGCCGACGTCCACACTGTGCAGCGAGTCGATGCCCTCGATGCGGAACTGGTCCACGATCCTGGCGAGCTTGTGGGCCCCTTCCCGGTAGGGACCGGACTCCGCGATTTGGGAGCCGATATGCATGCCCACACTGCGCAAGGTCACCGCTTTCCGTTCCGCCGCGCGGCGCGCGACGGCGAGTACCTCGTCCATCGGGATGCCGAACTTCATGCCCTTTCCGCCGGTCTGCGTGTACGGATGCGTCCGGGTGGTCACGTCGGGATTGACCCGGATGCCGATGGACACAGGAGCGCCCTTGGCTACCCGCTCCGCCGTGGCGGCCACGATGTCCAATTCCGCGGCGGATTCGAGATTGATCAAGCTAACGCCGGCACGGATCGCCGATTCGATCTCCTGCGGTGTCTTTCCCACGCCGCTGAACACCACCTCGGCGGCCTGGAAGCCGGCCCGAAGCACCCGCTCCAGTTCACCGGCCGAAACGATGTCTGCGCCGGCTCCGAGGCTCCGCAGAAAGGAAAGGACCGCGAGGTTGCTGTTCGCCTTCACCGAGTAGTAGATCCGGTGAGCCACCGGCCCGAGCGCGGCGTCGAGCGCCCCATATTGGCGCCGGATAGCGGCAAGATCGTAGACGAACGTTGGGGTGCCGACCGCCGCCGCGACGCGGCTCAGTAGGCCTTGGCCCACACCGCCTCAGTCGTTGCCGGTTGGTCGCACCAGACACACCGGGTAGGAGCGGGCTGCGATCGAAATTCGGGATCGGGCAACACCCGCACCGTCGCCTTGGTCGCGTCCTTGATCGCCGTCTCGCACTTCTCGCCCCCGCAGAAGCCGCCGTAGGCGAATCCGCCGGGCCCTTCCATCAGGTCGATCAACTGCTGTCGGGAGACTCCGCGCACTGAGTTCTGCTCCCGCCGGGTCTTGGCCGCCGCCAGCAGCTCATTCTGCATGGTATCCAGCGTGGCCCGGATCCCAACCTCCAGCTCGCCGATTCTCATGGGCGACTTGCTGCCGCCGCGCTTGGCCAGCATGGTCTGACCCTGGGAGACGTCGCGGGGCCCGATCTCCAGCCGGACCGGGACACCCCTGCCTTCCCATTCATAGTACTTGGCGCCCGGCTTCATCCCCTCGCGATGGTCCAGCACCACCCGCACCCCGCCCTTCTTCAGCGATTCGAGCACTCCCCGCGCCGTTTGCAGCACGGCGTCCCGCTCGGTATCGGTCTTAAAGATGGGAACGATGACGACCTGCACCGGCGCGAGCCGGGGCGGGCATACCAGACCTACGTCATCGCTGTGGGTCATGATCAAGCCGCCGATGAGCCTCGTCGAAACACCCCAGGACGTGCTCCACACGTAATCCAGGCCGCCGGCGGCGGTCTGATACTTGGTCTCGAAGGCCTTGGCGAAGTTCTGGCCCAGAAAGTGCGAAGTTCCGGCCTGCAGCGCCCGGTTGTCCTGCATCAGGGCCTCGCAGGCGTAGGTCCTCACTGCACCGGCGAATCGCTCGGCGTCGGTCTTCACGCCCGTGATCACCGGCATCGCGATCCACTCCTCCATGAACCGCCGGTACACCCCGAGGATGGTCCGTGCCTCGGCCTCCGCCTCCTCGCCGGTTGCGTGGGCCGTGTGGCCTTCCTGCCAGAGAAACTCGGTAGTGCGCAGGAACAGCCGGGTGCGCATTTCCCAGCGCACGATATTACACCACTGGTTGAGCAGGACCGGCAGATCGCGGTAGCTCTGGATCCACTTGGAGAGCATCGCGTAGATGATGGTCTCCGACGTCGGCCGCACGACCAGGGGCTCCTCCAGCTCTTTCCCGCCGCCGCGTGTGACGACCGCGGTTTGCGGCGCGAAACCCTCGACGTGATCCGCTTCTTTCGCGAGGAAGCTCTGAGGAATGAAGAGTGGGAAATAGGCGTTCTCGTGACCGGTTTCCTTGAACATGCCGTCCAGGGCCTGCTGCATCAGCTCCCAGATGCGATAGCCCCGCGGCCGGATCACCATGCAGCCACGGACCGGCGAGTAATCCGCCAGCTCGGCGCGCATCACCACGTCGTTGTACCAGGCGCTGAAGTCGGTCGCGCGGGTGGTAATGGCCTGCTCGCTGCTCACTGTCCCGC
>JACQVB010000038.1 GCA_016209985.1 Gemmatimonadota bacterium
GCGTTCGCGTGGATCGGGACCGGATCCGGGCTGGCGGCGCGGATCTACCGGACGGTCAACCGCGGTGCCACCTGGACGGTGGTCGAAACGCCGGTTTTCCACTCGGCGCCTTCGTCGGGAATCGCCACGCTCGCCTTCCGTGATTCGGTGAACGGATTCGCGGCCGGCGGGAACATCGGGGATCCGAATAGCCATACCGACAACGTGGCGGTGACCACCGACGGCGGACGCACCTGGCGGCTGGCCGGGCGGCCGTCCATGAGCGGCGCGATCTACGGCTCCGCCTATGTGCCTGGCGCCCCTACGCCGACGCTGGTGGTGGTGAGCCCAAAGGGAGCCGAGCTCTCGACTGACAACGGCACGACCTGGACCAGTCTGGAGACGCGGGCGTATTGGAGTGTGGCCTTCGCCGCCAACGGAACGGGCTGGATGGTCGGCCCGGGCGGACGAATCACCAAGATCACAGTGAGGCGTTGAGGAGGGCTATGCGCGCCATTTGGGGAGTGGCTTTTCTGACAGTCGCCGTCGCTGCGAGCCGGCAGAGTGGGTGGACCACCGCGGCCAAACTCCCGGAGCCCTTGCAGGAGCTACAGGCAGCGGTGCTGCAGGGGAAGATCTACACGGCGGGCGGCTTCAACACGAAGGATGACGTGACGGTGGTCGCCTACCGGCTCGACCCTCGCGCCAACCACTGGGACCGGATCGCGGACCTCCCAGAGGGCCGGCATCACATGCCGCTGGTGGTGCTGAATGACACCCTGTATGCGGTGGGCGGATTCACGACGTCCGGTTTCCAGCCGGTGGCAACACTCTGGGCGTATGATGCTGGCCGCGACCGCTGGCTGGATCGAGCGCCACTACCTGAGCCGCGCGGGGCCGGTGGAGCCGCGGTGGTCAGTGGTCGCATCATTGTGGTCGGTGGGTATGGCGTCGGGCGCAAGCTGATCGACTCGGTCGCGATCTACGATGCGCGTCGCAACACGTGGCGTCACGCCGCGCCGATTCCCACGCTTCGCGACCACCTCGGGGCCGCCGAGATCGATGGGATGGTGTACGCTGCCGGCGGTCGGCCGCTGCGGTCTTCGCAGAACTTCGACGTGCTCGAGGCCTACGACGTAGCCGCGGACCGCTGGAAGACCCTCGCCCCCATGCCGAGCCATCGCGGCGGCCTGGCGGCGGTGGCGCTGGGCGGGAAGCTCTACACCTATGGAGGCGAGCAGCCCGGCGGGGTCTTCCCGAATCACGAGAGGTATGATCCGAAGACCGATACCTGGACCACGCTCGCGCCGCTTCCCACGCCCAGGCACGGGCTCGGCATCGTGGCGTTCGAGGGGAAGATCTACACGATTGGCGGCGGTCCGGCGGCGGGTTCGGCGCAGACCGATGTGGTAGAAGTCTATGCTCCGTAGTTCGGATGCCTTCCCTTTAGAACCTTTCGAACCTTTACAACCTTTACAACCTTTTTAGAGAGCGACCTGCCGGCCCTTCCACCCCGGTCCCCTCACCACCCGTCCCGGCTTCGCCCCGGTGTGTTCGCCGTTCTTGAGCACCTGGGTGCCGTTCACCAAGACATGAACCACTCCGGTTGCGTACTGGTGCGGTTTCTCGAAGGTCGCGTGGTCGGCGATCGTCGCCGGATCGAAGACGATCACGTCGGCGAAGTACCCCGGCTTCAACGCTCCTCGGCGCTGGAGCTTGAGGTTCGTCGCTGGTAGCAGGCTCAGCCTGCGGATCGCCTCCTCGAGGGGAATTACCTTCTCCTCGCGCACGTACTTGCCGAGCAGTCGTGCGAAGTTGCCATAGGCCCTCGGGTGGGGATTGGACTTGAGAAACACGCCCTCGGCGGCCAGCGATCCCGCGTCCGACCCAAAGGACACCCACGGCTGCGCGATTTCCTTCTTGATGTTGTCCTCCGACATCAGGAAATACACCGTGCCTACCCGGGTCCCGTCCTGAATCACTAGATCCATCGCGGTTTCTTCCGGTGACTTCTTTCGCATGCGTGCGACTTCGGCCAGCGTCTTTCCGGTCAGGTACTTGAGCGAGTCCTGCTTGAACTCGACTACCAGCATGTTGTCCGCCGACCCGGCCGCCAGAAAAAGATTCTCCCACTTGTCTGTCGGCGTGGACATTTCGCGTTTGACCCGCGCGCGGATTGCGGGCTGCTTGAGTCGCGTGATCCAGGCCTGGATCCCACCTTCCTGCACCCATGGAGGCATGGAGGCATCGAGCCCGGTTGCGCCCGCCGGATAGGTGTACATGTCGGCCGTAATCACCAGTCCTTGCCCGCGGGCCGCATTCACGCGGGCGATCACTTCATCCATCTTGGTCCAGTTCGGTTTGCCCGCCGCCTTGAGGTGGTAGATTTCCGCGGCGATCCCGGCTTCCCGTGCGATCCGCAGGTGCTCGTCCAACGCTTCCAGGAGCCGCGTGCCTTCGCTCCTCACATGCGCCGTATAGATGCCACCGTATTGCGCAGCCACTTTGGCCATCGCGATCAGCTCGTCGGTCTTGGCGTAGAAATCCGGCACGTAGATGAGAGCGGTCGTGAGTCCCAGGGCGCCTTCTTCCATGGCCTGCCGCACCAGCATCTTCATGCTGTCCAGCTCCGCGGGGGCCGGGGAGCGGCTGGTCCAGCCGATCACGTTGGTGCGTACCGTGCCGGCACCGACCAACGAGGCGACGTTGGTGGAAATTCCGTGGGCGACGATGGTGTCCAGATATTGGCCCAGCGTCGTCCAGGTGATCGGATACCGGATATCGGTCTGCTGATCCAGCGCGATCTTCTTCATCGTGTCCGTGAGCGGGCCCATCGACGACTCGCCCAGCACTTCGAGAGTCACACCCTGCCGGATGTCGCTCTGCGAGCGACCGTCGTACACCAGGGCGTCTTCCGCATGACTCAGCATGTTGATGAACCCGGGAGCGACCGCGAGGCCGGTCGCGTCGATCACCGTGCGCCCTCTGGCATGTCCCAGGACACCGACTGCCACAAGGCTGTCGCCCTGGATGACGACATCGCCCTTCACGCCGGGCGATCCGCTTCCATCGTATACCGTGCCGTTGCGGATGACGACGTCGTACCGCTGGCCGCACGCGGCGCACAGGGTCATCAAGATCGCGAGACGTAGGCGGTAGTGCATGAGGTCGGCTCCAGTATGGGTAGTGGCCGAGCCGTCGCTTTAGCGACGGCGGGGCTGTCTGTCGCTGAAGGACGAGGGTTGCGGTCGCGTGTCAGTTTACTGACAGATAGCCGAGCCGCCGCTTTAGCGGCGGTCAGAAGATTGACTGCTGCGCCTCCGGCGGCGCGGTATACCCGAAGTGCCGGTACGCCGCTGACGTTGCCGCCCGCCCCCGCGGGGTCCGCTGCAGATAGCCCTGCTGTATAAGGAAAGGCTCGTACACTTCCTCCAGGGTCTCTGCGTCCTCGCCCACCGCGACCGCGATGGTGTTCAGGCCTACCGGGCCGCCGTCGAATTTCTCGATGATGGTCTTCAAGATCCGCGCGTCCATGTCGTCCAGCCCGTACTCGTCCACGTTGAGCCGCGATAGCGCTCCCTGCGCGACCGCTCGGCTGATGACGCCGTCCGCGCGCACCTGAGCGTAGTCGCGCACCCGCCGGAGCAGGCGGTTCGCCACCCGCGGCGTGCCCCGGCTGCGCCGGGCGATTTCCCCCGCACCTTCCGCGTCGATCTCGATGGACAGGATGCCGGCTGAGCGGGTCACGATCTTCTCCAGGTCTTCGGTTGGGTAGTACCCCAACCGCTCCACCAGCCCGAATCGCGCGCGCATCGGCGGGGTCAACATGCCGTAGCGCGTCGACGCGCCGATCAGCGTGAACGGTTCCAGGTTGACCGGGATGGTCTGCGCGTTGGGACCTTCGGAGATCCGCACGTCCACCCGGCAGTCTTCCATGGCGGGATAGAGGAATTCTTCGAGGACCGGCCGGAGCCGGTGGATTTCGTCGATGAACAGCAGATCGCGCGGGCGCAACGCGGTGAGCATGCCGACCAGATCGCCCGGCTTCTCCAGCACCGGACCGCTGGAGGTCCGAATGCTGACACCCATCTCGCGCGCGATGAGCATGGCGAGCGTGGTTTTCCCCAGTCCGGGGGGCCCAAAGAAGAGCGTGTGATCCAACGGCTCGCCCCGCTGCTTGGCCGCATCGATGGCGATCTGCAAGCTCTCCTTGATTTGCTCCTGACCGATGAACTCGTCGAGGCGTGAAGGCCGCAGCGACGCTTCGGTCGAGGCCTCCTCGGGCAAAGCGGCGGGAGTAGTGATCTCAGGCCGCGTCATCGCCAACCTTGGGCTCCCGTTCCCCTCTCCCGATAGGAGCCTGCCCTGAGCGCAGCGAAGGGAGAGGGGACAGGGGTGAGGCGCTCCATCGCACCGGGCGGGTTCCCATTTCAATGATATGCGCGGTGTGACAGGTGACGCACCGATCCCGGGCCGAGGTGGCGGCGTCAGGAACCAGCAGGCGATTGGTGGCAGCGCAGACCGTGCATTGCCATTCGGCTGTCTTCATCTCGCTCTCGTCAGTAGCTGGAGGGCGCCGCGGATCAGCTCGGCCGTCCCGCTGGCGCCATCCACCGACAGCGCGGCGCGCACGGCGCGGTCGGCGTCCGCCGGCGAGAAGCCAAGATTGACCAGCGCCTGCACCGCCTGCTCGGCCACCGGGCTGATCGAGGGCGCGCCACCGGGGGCGGCGAGATCGCCGAATTTGTCCTTGAGCTCGAGCACCATTCGCTCCGCGGTCTTCTTGCCGATGCCCGGCACGGTGCAGAGGGTCGCGAATTCGCCTTCCTTGAGCGCCCGCACCACCCGGGGCGCACCCAGCGTCGATACCAGAGCCAGCGCGATGCGCGGGCCCACGCCGGTCGCGCCGAGTAGACGCTGAAAGACCGCGCGATCGTAATCCGAGTCGAAGCCGAAGAGCAGCCAGCCGTCTTCCCGCACCACCAGCACCGTCCGCAGCTCGACCGCCGTGCCTTCCGGTGGCAGCCGCTCGAGGACTCCGAGCGGGACGGAGAGCTCGTAACTCACGCCACCGGGCGTGGCCACCGTGATGCGTTCGCCGTGCTTCCCCGCCAGCGTCCCGCGCACCCCGCCGATCATCGATACTGCCGCTGGCGAATGAGGAACGTGAGTGCCACCGCGACGCCGTCCGCCGCGTCACTCGGCGCGGGTGGCGCCGCCAGCCGGAGGAGTTGCTGCACCATGTATCCCACCTGTCGTTTCGCGGCTCCTCCCGCACCCGCGATGCTTTGCTTGACCTGCGCGGGGGGAAATTCGCGGATCTCCAGGCCGGCCTGCGCGCCGGCCAGCAAGATCACGCCGCGAGCCTGTCCCAGCACCACCGTGGTGCGCACGTTCTTGCCGTAGAAAATGCTCTCGATCGCGAGCGCGTCGGGCCGGTGCCGCTCGATCAGCTCGGTGACCCCCTCATAGAGGGAATCGAGCCGTTTCCACATCTTGTCGCGGGGGTTGGTGCGGATGATGCCGCACTCCACCAGGCGGCCGGGACGGCCATTGGCGGGCTCGACGACACCGTAGCCGGTGACGGCGGTGCCGGGATCGATTCCCAGCACCCGGGTCGTCACCCGCCGACCGCCGCGAGAGTTTCGGCGTCGATGTCGAAATTACTGAAGACCTTCGCTACGTCGTCGTGCTCTTCCAGGGCTTCCATGAGGCCGAGCAGCTTCTCCGCCTCCTTGCCCTCCACCTTCACGGTGCTCTTGGGAATCATCGCGAATTCCGCGGAGGCGACCTTGAAGCCCCGCTGGCCCAGTGCGTCCTGCACCGCGTGGAGATTGGCAGGAGTGGTGGTGATTACGAACTGATCGCCGTCCCGGACCATGTCGTCGGCGCCGGCATCGAGCACGGCCTCGAGAGCGGTGTCTTCGTCGATCCGGGAGGTGTCGAGCGTGAGCTGACCTTTTCGTTCGAACATCCACGCCACCGA
>JACQVB010000002.1 GCA_016209985.1 Gemmatimonadota bacterium
CCTTTCCAATCTGCGCGATCCCGAACGGAATCTTCTGGCGGGAGGACTGCAACACGTTGAGATAGTTGACATAGATCCCCTGGGCGGTTTCCGGCCGCAGGTAGATCTGTGCCGCAGCCTCTTCCACCGGTCCCATGAAGGTCTTGAACATCAGATTGAACATCCGGGGGGCAGTCAGCGTCCCCTTGTTGCCACAGACCGGACACTTGGTCGCGGGGTCTCCCGGCGGACCCTTGATGCGCTCATCATCGGCGCGAAACCGGTTCTTGCACTGCTTGCAGTCCACCAGCGGATCGGTGAACCCGGCGACGTGTCCCGACGCCTCCCACACTTTGGGATGCATCAGGATGGCGGCATCGAGACCCTCGATGTCGTCGCGCTCGTGAACCATGGAGCGCCACCACCGCTCCTTGAGATTCTTCTTGAGCTCCACGCCAAGGGGGCCGTAATCCCAGACCGACCCGAGGCCGCCGTAGATCTCGGACGATTGAAACACGAAACCCCGCCGTTTGGCGAGAGAAACGAGCTTATCCATCACTGAAGTGTCAGCCATCGCCTGCGTGGGTGGGGTGGTGGTGAGCATGTGACGCCGGTGCGCGGAAAGATATTCAGGCATCCCGCCGCGTGCGTAGTGCGCGTTCTACCAACAGCGCGGTCCGATGCGACAGCTCGCCGGCGGACCACCTGCCGCCACCCGTCTCGACCAGCACACTCTCGGGAACGCCGGTGGCCCGCGGCGCCACCAGGCCGGCCGGAACGCCCGCGTCGCGGGCCGCGTCCAGGACCGTCCCCGTCAGCTTGCCCTCGAGCGAGGTGGCATCGAAGGCTCCTTCACAGCAGATCACGAGGTCCGACCGCCGCAATGCCACGTTGAAACCCAGGCGATCGAGCACCCAAGCCGCTCCCGGCACCAGCGAGCCCCCGGCAAAAAAGAGGATCCCGAATCCCAGGCCGCCCGCTGCTCCGGACCCCGGCTGCCGCGCCAGATCGCCCTGCCCTTCTCCGGCCGCCACCTGGGCGAGTCGCTCCAGACCGCGCGCCAGCCCCTCAACGGCCTCTGCCGTCGCGCCCTTCTGGGCTGCGTACACCCGGGCTCCTCTGGGACCGACGAGATCGTTGCGAACATCCGCCAAGCCGGTCACGCGTGCCCTCGGCCGCTCACCGTGCTGAAAGCTACGCAGCTGCGCCAGCGACTCCCCGCCTTCGCCCAATACCGCCCCATCGGCGCTCAAGGGACCCCAGCCCCACGCTCGGGCCATGCCGACGCCCCCATCCATGGTCGCGCTACCACCAAGCCCCACGTATACCTCGGCCGCTCCCAGGGCTTCCACCTGGCTGATGACCTCTCCCACACCGCGCGTCGAGGTCCGCCGCGGATCGCGCTTGGACGACGGCACCAGAGCCAGGCCGCACACCATGCGGGATTCCACCACCGCGGTCTCCGCATTCAACCAGCCGACCTCGATGGCGACCCTCTCACCCAGGGGACCGGTCGCGGTATGCCGGGTATGGCGCTGCAATAGCGGTCTCAACGCCTCGAGAAGGCCGTCGCCGCCGTCGCTGCCGAGCATGACCACGGGTTCCGCTCCGGCTGCCACGATGCCTGATTCCAGCGCCGCAGCCACCGTGGTGCCATCGAGGGTCTCTTTGAGCGCCTGAGCGACCGCGAGGACGTGCACCTTTTCAACCTCCGCGAAATCCAGCTCCAACCTTTATTGTGACACATGTAACTTCATGACGGGCAGCGACTTGCGTAATTGCCCCGAGTCTCCTAGCTTACTTGTTGATAATCTCCGATATTTGTCTCTACGCTTCACTCGCACGAGTCGGCGGGTTCGCCTGCAAGTTTGCGAAAGGTGCGCCTAGGCAGTGATGCGTACCCTGCGGCTAACGTTGAGCTTCTCTCGGCCCCCTCAGGCTGGGCGCGGGAACGCCCACCGCGGGACTGAGAGAACCATATTTTGCCCACGACAAACGGCAACCTGACTCAACGCACGGTGCACCGTGAGGTGCACTTGCGGGACCTCGTGGCGGTCCTTGCCCGTCACTGGCGTATCGTCGCACTTCTCGCCCTCATCGTCCCCGGGGGCGCCTATTTTGCCGGCCGTTCCGCCGTTCCTCGCTACCAATCCAAGCTCACGGTCCAGGTCAGTTCGGCGAAGCAGGTGTACTCGCAGTGGGAGGACATCCGCATCGACGAAATGGCCCTGAAGACCGATCCGGTGTTGTCAGAAGCGCTGGTGCTCACCACCCAGCGCCTGGCCTTGCGAGTGGTGGACGCGCTGCGACTCCAGTTGGTTCCCGCTGATCCGTCAATCCCGCGGGCCGACTTCTTCGTCGACATCCAGATTGATACCAACCCGGAGTTCGGGGAGTACGAGCTCACCACCCGCGGGCCGATCGGGTTCGAGTTGAAGGATCGCTCCGGAAAAATCATCGGCCGCGGCGCCTACTCCGAACGGGTGAGCGGCCCCGGGTTTTCGTTTCGCGTGCCGCCCCGGGACGGCGTCCCGCGCAACGTGAAGTTCTATCTGGAAAATCCCCAACAAGCGGCGGCGTGGGTGAGCGGCGGCACCAGCTACAGTATTCGTGAGGGGACCAACGCGTTCGACATTTTTTTCAACGGGACGGACCCCTCGCTGGTCCCGCTGATCCTGAACCAGATCGCCCTCCAGCTGCGCCTGGACGGGACCGAACGCATGAAGGAGATGTCGGGCAAGAAACGGGACTTTATTGCCCAGCAACTCGCCCAGGCCAACCAGGCCTCGCAGGAAAAACTGCGGGACATGCAGCGGTTCAAGGAGGCGGAGCAGATCACCGATCTCACCTCCGAAGAGACCTCGATCGTTCAGTCCATTCAGGAGGCGGACAAGGAACGCCAGCGCCTGATGGTGCAGGTCTCCACCCTGCGCGAAGCCCTGAGACGCGACACGATCGGGCTGGACGGGCTGAACCGCCTGGCGGCCGTCGAAGGCGTCGCCGACAACGCGGCGCTCGAGTTCCAGATCCAGAACCTGCTCAAGCTCTACGACGAACGCCGCACGCTCACCGCGGGGCCGTTGGGCCTTCAGGAGAAGAACCCGCAGGTCGACGCGATCGACCAGCGCATTCGCCAGGGGCATTCGGCGCTGCGCGCCGCCGTGACTGCAGCCGCGCAGAGCCTCAATGGCAGGCTCCAAGGCATCGACGCGACCATACGCCAGATGAAAGAGCGGCTCAAGACGTTCCCGGGCCAGGAAACCCAGATCGCGCAGCTGCAGATCGAGAGCAGTATCGCCAGCGAGACCTACAAGTACCTGCTTGGCCAGTTGCAGGCGGCCGAGTTGCAACAGGCCACCGTGGCCCCCTACATCGCCCTCCTGGACGGTGCCTCTCCCCCCTACCGGATCGGTACCACGCTCATGCAGAAAGTACTGCTGGGCTTCCTGGTTGGCCTCTTGCTCGGTCTCGCGGGCGCGTTCTTCCTGGAATACCTCGACCAGACCATCAAGACCGCCTCGGACGTCCAGCGCGTGGTCGGGGTGCCGGTGCTGGCGCAGATCCCGTTCGACCCCAAGCTGGCGGTGGCGGGCAATGGCCGGCGACACGCCATCATCGTGATCACCGCCCTCGATCATGACGATCCGGCCGCCGAGGCCTATCGCGCGCTGCGCACCAACGTGACTTTCGTGGGCGCGGAAAAACCGCTGCAGTTCATCGCCGTGACCAGCCCCGGTCCCGGGGAAGGCAAGTCCACCACGGCGGTGAACCTGGCGGTGACGCTGGCCCAGGGCGGGAATCGCACCATCCTGATCGACGGTGATTTGCGGCGGCCGCTGGTACACCGGGCGTTCGACATCAGCCAGGACCCCGGTCTGACGGATGTGCTCATCGGACGCAGCACGTCACGCGAAGCCATTCGCCCCGAAGTCTCGGCGCATCTCGACGTGCTTCCCGCCGGCGCCTCCCCACCCAATCCGTCCGAGCTCCTCGGTTCCGGGGCGATGCACGCCCTGATCGGCGAGTTGCGGCGGATCTACGATTACATCGTGATCGACACCCCGCCGACTTTGCCGGTCACCGACGCCGCCGTGGTCGCCACCAGCGCCGACGCCACCATCC
>JACQVB010000047.1 GCA_016209985.1 Gemmatimonadota bacterium
ATGTCGGACAGCGTGATGACGCGCAGCACCCGGACGTTGGCTTCGGTGCCGAGGAGGTGGTTCAGGGGGCAGCGCAGGGCGCTTTGCGGCCGGCTGGTGGGTCGCATGGGTATCGGGATCGGGCGGTGCAATATCCGGTAGCGACATTATAATGTCAATAGTTCTATTATACTGTCTCAATAGACACTATAATCGCCCACTTTCCCTGACGGAATCTCAGGCCGAAGGGCTGTTTACGGCGGAGGATAGCCCCGACGGCGGCTTCAGTGCAGGAATCGGAAGAGCCTGCCCTGAGCCCACGAGCAAAGCGAAGTGGTAGCGAAGGGCGGCTTCATGCCGCGAAAAAGAGGGCGTAAACGGGCGGTCCCTACTACCACCCGTTCCGTTCGCTGAGATACGCAGCCTCGGTGCCGCCCCGCGCCGAGACGAATCGCACGCTCTTGCCGTCGGATGAAAGCGCGGCGCAGCAGTCGCGCACGTCGTTGTTGGTCAGCCGAGTGAATCCCGAACCGTCCAGGGCCATCGACACGATCTCCTGCGACTGATTCATCGCCTTCATCTCATCGCGGGTGAGCTCACGCCAGTATTGCTTCGGCGGCTGATACCGGGTGAAGAAGATCCGCTTTCCATCGGCGGACCAGTTCGGGCCTTCGCTCACCAGCGTGGTGTCGGTGAGGCGGCGATATCCCGACCCGTCAGGCCGTATCGAATGGACCTGGTCGTTCAAGCGAGGCGTTTCCCCGCGGCCCTGGTAGAGGATCCATTGATCGTCCGGAGAGAACGACGCCCCGTAGTACGCCCCACTCGGCGTCTGCGTGAGCTGGGTCTGGTTGGAGCCGTCGGCGTTCATGAGGAAGATCTCGAGGTGTCCCGTCCGGTCGGACGAAAACACGATCCGGCGGCCGTCGTGAGACCAGTTGGGCTGCTCGTTGTGGTAGTCGCTGCTGGTCAGTTTGGTGAGCCGGCTCCCATCGAGCGCCACCGTGAAGACCGTGAGCTTGCCGCCGTCGCGGCTCGACTCGAAGAGAAGGGTGCGGCGGTCGGGCGACCATTGGGGATTGTAGTACTCGACCGGCTTGGCGGGCGCGGGTGCCTGCGCCGCCGCGATACCGGGTATCAAGGCGATCAGGCCGATCGCCACCGACGCTGACTGATATCCCATGACCTTCTCCTGGATACTGAAGCAGTCAAACTAGGCGCTATTCGATGGCAGAAAAGAGCGTGGATCATTATGGAACGCCGGAATCGGAGCGGAGCAAGGAGAACTCCCCTCCGATCCGAAGACCGAAGGGGAGTCGTGGACTCGTGGGCTTCGTGGTTGCGCTCGCTCAGTACACGGCCATTTCCTGGGTCTGGGGATTCAGGTGTGGAACGGAAAGCGCGCCACTCACGATCGCATTGTCCACCTGGTAGACGTTGAGCCCGTTCAGCATGTCGCTCTCATAGATGTATCCGCCGTACCAGTAGCTCGACCAGATGCGCCCCAGGCCCGGAGCGGGATCCACCCAGACGAGCTCCTTGGGCTTGTTGGGATCGGTGAAATCCACGATCGCGGTCCCCGACTGGTAGCTCCCGTGAACCAGCAGATGTCGGCCGGGAATCGGAATCATGTTGTAGTTGTGAATGGTACAGGCTTCGACGGCGGTCTGAGGCCGCGGCAGCACGTACCAGTTGATGAACTTCCCGTCTTCCGCGTCGAAGAAGAAGATGGCCTTCATGGCTTCGTTCTGGAATTGCCCGGGCTGGCCGTCCGGCAGCGGGGTCCCGGTGGCCATGCAGCGGGGACGGCTCCCGCCGCCCGGCTCCCAGCCCATGGCGAGGATCTTTCCATCATAGGTGATCGCCGCCGAGTGCCAGCCGCCCACCTCGGGGTGCGAGACCTGGTAGAGCTCCACCGGATTGACCGGATCGGTGATGTCCCACACCACCGAGTTGGGCCGGCAGGCGCCGATCAGGCGTTTGAACGCGGTGTTGACGAAGACGTCGTGACAGCCCCGCTCCGAGGCGGAAATGTTGTTGTTCACCACCCGGGCGACCTGCGGCGAGTCGATCGGAATCTCCACCGCCACGATCCGGCCGGGCGGTCCGACGTTGCACCCGCCGGAGGAGTAGACGATCAACCGGTTCTTCTGGAGGTCGGGCACCATGGTATGGGTGTGGGTGCCGCACTCGAGCTTCACCGCGCCGACCAGGTTGGCCGCGGTCACCTTGGACCAGTCGTCCGCCTGGAAGATCTGCAGGCCGCGGAAGGTCAAATCACTGGGACCGGCCGGCAGACCCTCGCAGGCATGCATCGGATCGTTGCCGGGGATGGAGCGGACCTGATCGGTGGCGCGGATCAGGATCTTGTTCCACACCATGACATCGCCCTGCGAGCCCCCGCACCTGACCTGGGACACGTCCTTCGGGTTGCGCGGGTCGCTAATGTCGATCACGCGGAAGCCGTCATAGCTGCCCTGGAACGCGTAGCCGCCCCAGAACGCCAGATCGCTGTTCGTGGCGGTCGCGATGCGCTCTCCCTCAGGCGTCGTCGTGACGCGGGGCGAGTGCCCTATGCGGCGGATACCCGGGCTGGACGGAAAGGGTGCCGGAGCGCCGGGGGTGGCAGCGGGGGCGGGGGCGGCCGCGCGGACCTGGGCCTCGGCCGGGACCATAAGGCTTAAGGCGAACAGCGTCGCAAAAGCTGGCGGAACGACTGAAGGTCTCATCAGAACTCCGGGAAGGTGATGGGCATTAACCAACACGTCGGCCGGGTTTGCACAAGGCCTGAAACTGCCCATCCGGCCCCACCTAAAACTTCGTTCACTACTGTGAGTCACGCGGCGGGTTCCGCGGTGTTCTGTTTGAGAACCTCCCTCGTCGCAAGTCACAACGGCTAGCCAACGCCTCGTCCCCGCTGCATCCTATCTCTCAGAACGCCTTACCCTCAGCCGAGGCGAATCTGACCGACGCGATACCCGCAGCCGACCAAGGTCCGGTCGAGTCGAGCCCGCCAGCACCCAGACGACCGCTCGCCGCCTTCGTTCTGAGCCTGTTGACCTGGGCCTGGGCCACCTCTACGCTGGCGAGCTTCGGGTGGCGATCCGGCGCTTTCTCGCCGGCTTCGTCACCGTTGTGGTCGCGGGTCTGGCGATACTCTGGCTGCGAATACCTCTCGAGGCGTTGCTCGTCGTTCTCATCGTCACGTTTGCCATCGCGATTGATGCCGCGCGTACGGCCGCGCGGGCTCCAGGCGACTATCAGCTTCAGCGATACAACCGCTGGTATGTCTATGGCGCGCTCATCGTCGTGAATTCTCTTCTGTTCGACAGTATCCAACCCGCCCTTCGTGGCCGACTCCAGGCATTCCGGATTCCCTCCAACGCGATGGAACCGACGCTCCTGGTCGGCGATTTCCTCTATGCCTTGAAGACCGGGTCGGCGCGCGAGGACATCCATCACGGTTCCCTCGTGGTCTATCGGGCGGCGGAGGATCCCGAGGTTCACATGATCAAGCGAGTTGTTGGACTGCCGGGCGATACGCTCGCGATGGCCGGCAATGTCCTGACACGGAACGGCAAGATGGTCGTCGAGCCGTACGTACAGGTTGGCGGCGAGGCTGAGGATCGTGGCGACTCACTGATGATGAGTTGGCAGATCGGGTATGTGCTAAGCGGGAACCAACAGGACTACCATCCAACGGTTCAGATCTGGGGACCGCTGGTTGTTCCACCGGATTCCATGTTCGTTTTGGGAGATAACCGGGATAATTCCTACGACAGCCGCTACACCGGGTTTGTGCTCGAAGTCAGATCGTAGGGAGGCCGGTACAGATCTATTACAGCTACGACAAGGACGGCCCGCTGCCCTTGCCGTTTCTCACGGCAATCCGTTGGGGAAGAATTCGGCGGTCGTTGTAATTCGTCTACACAACGCGGCCCTTGATCGTTTTGCCGAGCCGAGCATATACTCGGCCCATACCCTCGAGTACCGCCCGCCGACGCGAAATGCTTTGGCGCAAAGGCTTGCGCCGTTGCGCGCGCTGGGGACAATCCCTGGATGGCCCGCACCAGGCAACGCTTGAGCACATCGTCCCCAAGTCAGCCGGCGGCCGAACCACGCGGACCAACCTTACCCTCTCCCACGCCAAGTGCAACGGTATTGCTGGACAGGCACTGTGGCAGATGGTAAGGCAGCGCCCGACCGAACTGGCCCGCAACAAAACGTCCCTCTCTGCCGCATTCTGGTACGGGAATCTGTATCTCCCGGCACCATCTGCGCGCGTGCCGAGTTCGCGGGATCCCGCTTTCCAGCTTCTCAGTGCGATCGCGTCACCCAGACCATCGCGGAGGGCTCCGGCATCCGGGAAATGGAATCGGGCGTCGGAGAATGAGAATCAAGCGCTATTGGGATCTATGAGCGACCGCTTCGCGATTTGCGTGGACTACGGTGAATACGAGGGAATCCTCGAGCGCTGGAAGGTTTATGCCGTCCTGCCGGACCCGGACGCTGAGGCGCACGGCCAGTATCGGGTGATGGACGAGTCCGGCGAAGACTATCTGTATCCGCAGGACTATTTTCGCCTGGTCGAGCTTCCGGACCCGATCGCAACGCTGTATCGCGCGAGCCACGTTCGGGCCTGAAGCTTTTCCCGTACCAACTCTTTCCGGATCAAGCGGATGACGCCTCAGGCCGCGGGTCGAAAGACTCGCGGCTTTCTCATTGGGAGCGGCGGGTGCAGGTTTCATCAGCACCTTCGGGAGCCCCGAGCATGTCGCGGAACGTCTGGATCGCCCTCACCCTGCTCTTGCCGGCAGCCACTTCCCTCCCCGCTCAGACCCCTTCTCGGCGCGCGGCGCCGGCCCCGACCGTGGCCCAGGCCGCCAAGTATCTCGAGTCGGCCGAGCGGGAGCTGGCGGCGCGCAGCCTGCCGGTGAGCCAGGCTTCGTGGGTCGCGGCGAACTTCATCACCGACGACACCGAGTCCCTCTCTGCCTATTTCCAGACCGACTGGGCGCTCGCGGTGAGACGGCTGGCGACCGGCGCGGCGCGGTTCGACCGCGTGCGCCTGCCGCCCGAGCTCAAGCGCCGTTTCCTGCTGCTCAAGCTCCAGCTCGCCGCCCCCGCGCCGGCCGACTCCCCGCTCGCCGCCGAGATGGTCAAGCTCCAGGTGGGGATGGAGGCCGACTACGGCCGCGGCACGGTTTGCCTTGCGCCCAAAAACTGTTTCCAGATCAGTGTCGCGGAATCGCTGATGGCCTACAGCCGGGATCCGGCACAGCTCCTGGCCGTCTGGAACGGCTGGCACAAGGTGGGATCACCGATGCGCGACCGTTATGCCCGCTTCGCCTCGCTCGCGAACCAGGGCGCCCGGACGCTCGGCTTTGCCGATGCGGGGGCGATGTGGCGCTCGGGGTATGACATGCCGCCCGACAGCTTCGCGGTGGAAGAGGACCGGCTGTGGGAGCAGGTCAAGCCGCTCTATCTCTCGCTCTTCACCTATGTGCGCCACCGGCTGCACGAGCGCTACGGCGACCAGATCCCCGCGAGCGGCATGATCCCGGGCCATCTATTGGGCAACCTCTGGGCACAGGACTGGAGCAACGTGTACGACCTGGTGGCGCCGCGGGGCGGCGGCTCAGCGGTCGACCTCACCGCGCTGCTCAAGGCCAACAAGTTCGACGCCCTGCGGATGATCCACACCGCCGAGAACTTCTTCAGCTCGCTGGGCTTCGACACGCTCCCCGGCAGCTTCTGGAAGCGGTCGCTCTTCGTCAAACCGCGCGACCGCGACGTCGTGTGTCACGCCAGCGCCTGGGACATCGACAACAAGGACGATCTCCGCATCAAGGTCTGCATCGAGCCCGAGGCGGAGGACTTCATCACGGTGCATCACGAGCTGGGGCACAACTATTACCAGCGGGCGTACCAGGACCTCCCCTTCCTGTATCAGGCGGGTGCCAACGACGGCTTCCATGAGGCGATCGGCGACGCGATCGCGCTGTCGGTCACACCGGCGTACCTGAAGCAGATCGCGCTCGTCGATTCGCTGCCGAGTGCGGCGGGCGACACGCTGATGCTGCTCCGCCAGGCGCTTGACAAGGTCGCCTTCCTGCCGTGGGGACTGCTGGTGGACAAGTGGCGCTGGGCGGTCTTTGCGAACCAGGTCACGCCCGAGCGTTACAACCAGCTCTGGTGGGACCTCCGCGGCCGCTACCAGGGTGTGAGCCCGCCGGACCGCCGTCCGGCCGACGCGTTCGACCCCGGGGCCAAGTATCACGTGGCGAGCAACACGCCGTATGCGCGCTACTTCCTGGCCGGCATCCTCGAGTTCCAGTTCTACCAGGCGTTGTGCCGAGCGGCGGGCCAGACCGGGCCGCTGTATCGCTGCTCATTCTATGGGAGCAAGGAGGCGGGCCGGCGGCTGGACGCGATGTTGCGGTTAGGCGCCAGTCGGCCGTGGCCCGAGGCGCTGGAGCAGCTCACGGGGACGAGGAAGATGGATGCCGGCGCGATTCTCGAGTATTTCGCGCCGCTCAAGGTGTGGTTGGATCGGGAAAATCGGGGGCAGGCCGCAGGCTGGTAGGTCGGCCCGCTTTCGCGGCTGAAGCCCGCCCTTCGCTACCACTTCGCTTCGCTCGTGGGCTCAGGCAGGCTCGCCATATCCCTCTTTTGTCCCCGCCGCCGAGCCACGGTTTTTTGCGCCCGCCCGGCACGAATCCGGTTACGCCCCCCAGAGAGCAGGGTCTCATGCTTGGGCCAACCGCGCCGGCTGGCTCATGCGTATATACAGGCGTATCTTACGAGAGATTTCCTCCTTTGAGTGGGACCCGGACAAACGCGAGTCCAACCTGCTCAAGCGCGGCATCGACCTGGTCGACGCGGCAGGGATTTTCCAGCGTCCAGTTGTCGAGTGGGAGGATAATCGCCTGGAGTATGGGGAACGCCGGATGGTAGCGATCGGCGAGCTGGAGGCGGCTGTTCTGACCGTCGTCTACACCGTCAGGGGCGACGTTTACCGGCTGATATCGGCGCGGAGGGCGCGGCACGATGAAAAAGCAGCGTACCGTCAAATACGATCCGAAGAAGCACCGGAGCCGGACCGACTGGGACCGGGTCCGCAAGTTGACTGACGAAGAGATCGCGGCCGCGGTGGCGAGTGATCCCGACGCGCCGCCGCTGCTGGATGCCGAATGGTTCAAGAACGCTCGCCTGGTGCAGTACGTGTCGAAGGTCCCGGTGTCGATCCGACTGGATGAGGACGTATTGCGGTGGTTCAAGCGGCAGGGGCCGCGCTATCAGTCGCGGATGAATGCCGTGTTGCGGGCGTTCGTCGAGGCGCATCGGAAGAAAGCGCGGGACTAAGGGAGGCCTGACCGCAGGCCGTCCAGTGCCTCTCGTCGTCGTACCATGCTGTGGCGCAAAGGCGTTCGCCAATGCTCCTGGTGTGCGAAACCGCTGAAGGGGCCGGACCAGTCGACGCTCGAGCATATACCTGGATCTATGACGAAACGGGTGTGCATCTGCGTGAAGCCGCGGAGTACTATAGACGCTCAACAGTCATCGTCCTCCCACGGCTTTCGGTCGGCCTTCTCCTCCAGCCGCCGCGCGCGATAAAACGCACGGGCCCCGGCTCGCTGGGCGCCGGTGCATTCCCGGATCGACTCGATCAGGTTGGTCCTGACACGTACCATTGACCCATTGATATCGACAACGGTGATCCAGCGGGGGAGCCAGCACCGGTTGAGCTACCCCATCACCCACGCCGCAGGTGAGATACAATGTGTCGGTTCTTGTTTGCAGCTCGTAATAGTCATCCTCGGGCTTTCGCCCTTCAGATTCGCTGCGATGGGACTTCAGGCGATTCGTCAAGTGCTCATCTCGTTCCGTTCACGAGTAATCGTCGGAGTGCGCGACCGCGCCAGCGCAGCGGAAGTACACGGTCTTTGGCTTACGCCCGATTCACGGTTCTCGTTACCTGGTGTGGGCCTACACGGTTCGATGACGCTGCCCCGCACGTCCGGGTTTCTAGTCCGAAGGAGACGGTCTGACGCACACCGCCAGCGGCCACGCTCGACAACGATCGGCACTCCGACTGCCTCTCCCCTGTCCCCCTTTGCTTCGCTCAGGGCAAGCTC
>JACQVB010000044.1 GCA_016209985.1 Gemmatimonadota bacterium
CCCGTACTGTTTGCTGAAGTTCGCGGTGCTGCGCAGGTTCGCGGTCGTGAGATAGGGGTCGATCGAGTTCCGCTGCAATACCTGGGTACTGGTCGCGTAGTTGATACTGGCGGAGAGCCGGGTTCGGAGGTTGAACTGCTGCTGGTGGTTCCAGAGCAAGGACGAAGACGTTCTTCCTCCCCCACCTGGTCCTCCCAATTCATACATTCTGGCGAAAGCCAGATTCCCGTTGATGAAGCGGTCGAGCCACCGGTATTGCATCTGGCCGTTCACCGCCACCGACTGACCGGCCGACCAGTCCAGCGCCGCCTGCGCATCGAGGTAGTCATTGATGGCAACGTAGTATCCGACATTGGAAACATGCCGCCGGTAGCCAGGATTGGTCCGCACCAGGTCGTTGATGCCGAAGCGGGGAATCAGCAGGCCGGAGCGCCGGCCGCGACGCATATCCTGGAAAATGAAGGGCAGCCACAACACCGGAACGTCCCGCACGTACAATACCGCGGGTCGTGCCACCATGATGGTGTTGGTGACCCATTTCACCCGGTTGGCCGAAAAGTGGTAGTCGGGCAACGGCAGGTCGGAGCTGGTGATGCTGCTCCCGCCTGCATAGATGCGGGTGGACGCGGAATCGATCGAGAGCCGGCCTCGGAGAAACCATGCCACGCCTGATTGATTGAACCTGGTGAGTGCTTCGGTGACGGTCCCGCGGCGCTCGCAGGTGTCGTAGCGCATGCCTTCGCCGATCAACACCGTGCCCTGATCGAACAGCTTGGGCTCGCCGCCGGCGACGATCTGGCACTCGGCCTGCGCGAAGGCGACCGTGTCCGCTTCGAGCGTGCTGCCTTCCCGTTCCACCAGCGCCGAGCCCGAGAGGTCGATGCGGCGGGTGTCGGCATGGAAGGTCACGCTGTCACCCCCAAAACGGGTGACCTGGTACCCTTTTCGCTTGAGCAGCTCCTGCATGACCGAATCGGGACCGGGCAGCGCGCGGGACGGAGCGGTCGGCAATCCCATACGCCGCGCGGCGCCGGTATCGATGGGCTGGGTGCCGGGCGCAGAGGCGCGCGTCGTATCCTGCACCGTCTGGCCCGGGAGGGGGCGCGGTTGCTGTCCGACCACCTGCGCCCGGACCGGTGCCGCAAGCCCCGCGACCAGCAGCACCACGATCGCGCTGCCCGAACCGGCGCCGGCCCCTTCCGTTTCCTTCTCCCGCCGGCGCGACACGATTCGCGCGAGCAGAATGCCCACCTCGTACAGCAGCACCAGCGGTACCATCATGAGCAGCATGGTCAGCGCGTCGGGCGTGGGAGTGATGAACGCCGCGCCGATAGCCGCGATCACGATCCAGTACCGCCGGTTGGTCGCGAGGAACTTGGGCGTCACCACCCCAAACACGGCCAGCATCATGATGACCAGCGGCAGCTCGAAGCACAGGCCGAAGGCCAGCATGATCTGCAGGGCAAAACCGAAGTAATTGTCCGCGGTGATGAGCGGCTCGAAATCGGCCGGCTGGAACCCCAGTAAAATCCGGAACGCGGCGGGCAGAACCCAGACGTAGGCCATGGTCACGCCGGCCACGAAGAGGACCAGGCCGCCGAACAGGACCGGCACGATGTAGCGTTTTTCCTGCGCATAGAGCGCGGGCGAAAAGAAAGCCCAGCCCTGCCAGATGATGACCGGGGACGCCAGGACCCCACCCACCATCAACGAGAGTTTGAGCGTGATGACAAACGCGTCGGTGGGATGGGTATAGAACAGGCGGGACGACGGCAGGAAGTCCTGGATGGGTCGTTTGAGCAGCCCGATCACATCGAAGTGCTGCACCGCCCAGAATCCCGCCACCGCACCCACGACCAGAGCGGCGAGACTCCACAGAATTCGCCACCGCAGCTCTTCGAGATGTTCCAGAAAGGGCATCTCGGCCCGGGAGTCAGACCGGCGCATCACGGTGAACCGCGGGAGAGAGGGAGTCTAGCGTCCCAGGGCCTGGAGCTTCTCGCGGGCGAGGGGCGCTTCGTCGGAGCGGGGATAGGTGGCCACCAGACGATTGTAGTACTGCCGAGCTGCGGCCCGGTCCTTTCGCTGCTCTGCGGCGAGGCCCAGGCGGTACAACGCACTGGAAACCCGGCTGGAGGTGGAGTAGTCCTTGACCACCAGCTCATAGGCCACGCCCGCCGAGTCCGGATTGGTCTTGTCCCAACTCTCGCCGATGAAGAACTGGGCATCGCCGGCCCGTTCGTGCGCGGGATACTCCTGCAGGAGTTTCTGGAACGCGACCCGCGCGGTGGCCGGGCTGTTCCGCCGCAACTGCTGGAGACCCAGCTCGAAAAGCTGATCAGCGCCGGGACCAGCCGCCGCGCTCGGGGCTCCGGTGCTGTCCGTCCGGGCTGCCGCGGCCGCCACCAATGCCTGGGTGCGCGACTCGATCTGCCCCCGCAACTCCGAAAGCCGCTGCTGGCTCTGGCCGGTCAGCTCCTGCACCTGCACCAACTGGCGCTGGACCTCGGTGAGGTCGCTGCGGATGTCGCCGCGAAACGCGACCAGCCGGTTCTCCTGCAGCGCCAACGAATCCAGAATCCGCCGCTCCAGTGCGATGATCTGGTCTAGCAAAACGGCCCGCGCCGAATCGGCACGGGCCGTCTCTTCCCGCATGCGGCGGATCTGGAGCTCTACCCGCCGGACATCGCTCTGCCGCGCGCAGGCGCTCAGAGCGAAGCCGGCAACCAGCATCCACCGGAACTGCTTCACCTTCGTTACGGACGCCGCAGCGTCGCCGAGCCACCGGCGGTGAACTCATCGCGGCGGTTCTTGGCCCACGCGTCTTCCGTCTGGGCCGGATCAACCGGCTGCTCTTCACCCATGGATTTCGTGGTGAGCCGTCCGGCATCGATCCCGCGGCCGGTCAGATACTGCTTGGCCGAAAGTGCGCGCCGATTTCCCAGCGCCAGGTTGTACTCGTCCGATCCCCGCTCGTCAGCGTGGCCGGTGATCTCCAGGGTCAGGCCGGGATTGGCCTGCAGGACCCGGAGCTTCTCGTCCAGGATTTCCGTATCCTCCCCCGGCCGGATATTCGACTTGTCGAAATCGAAATGCACCGCGCGGGCAATCATGGCCTTGACCGCATCACCCTCGCGCGCGAGCGCCTGGAGTGAATCCGATTCCCGCTGCCGGCGAATCCGGTCCGCTTCCGCTTGCGCCCGAGCGGCGCTATCCCGTCGCGCCTGCTCCCGGGCGATGGAATCGCGCGTGGCTTGTTCCCGCCGCGCGGCTTCGATCGAGTCCTGATTGGGTTGGGGCGCGGGTGGGGGGGGCGCAGCCCCGCCTCCGCACGCGGCGGCCGCGAGGACGACGGCGAGGCCGATAGTCATAGGCAGAGCAAGTCGCATTGTCACTCCCGCTGTTTGGGTTGTTACGGCTGCCCGATCCGAGGCGACCACGCGGGCAACCGCGCTTCTCCCACCCGTGTCACCTGCCGCACCCGACCCGTATCGAGATCGATCACCCAGAGCTGGCGTGACCCGGTTCGATCAGAGACGAAGGTGAGATGCCTGCCGTCCGGTGCCCACGTCGGATCCTCGTTACGTCCGGCGCTGGTCAATTGGCGCACCCGGCGGGAGGCCACATCCATCACGAAGACCTGCGGGCTGCCGGCGACCTCCCGATGAAACGCGATGCTGAGGCCGTCCGGCGACCACTCCGGCGCGTTCGAGCTGCCGGTGACCCCGTAATCAAACGGGGCGAACAATTCCTGCCCGGTCCCGTCGGCCGCCATGACGTAGATCTGGGGCAGGCCCGGACGGTTGGAAACGAACGCGATCCGCCGCCCATCCGGGCTGAATGTAGGGGAGAGGTTATCGGAAAAGCGTCCTATCGTCAAGCGTTGCAAGCAACAGTCGGAAGCGAGGTTATACGTATAGATGTCAGTGCCGTCGTCGGTGGTGCGCGCAAAGGCCAGCGCGGTGGCGTCGGGCGAAAACGCCGGCGTCCAGTTCTGCGAGGTGGCCGTGGGCGAAATCAGCCGACGTTCCCCGGTCGCCAGGTTCAGGATGTAGAGCCGATCCTGCCCGGAACCGAACTCGGTGTAGACGATTCGACGTCCACCGGCTTCCCACGCCGGCGAAAAAACCCGCACTCCTGCCGGCGAAACGGCCGTGACCGCCGCGCCGTCGGCATCGACTCGGTAGATGCGATCACGCTGGAGAAATACCAGCCGAGTCGCGGCGATGCCTGCTACCCCCGAGGCGATCCTCACCATCTCGTCCGTGGCGCGATGCACTTGGATGCGCAATTCGGGATCGGGAGCGGCACCGGAGATCGCCACCTGGCGGCGGACCAGCTCTCCCTTGACGTCGTACAGGGTGATGCCCACGCCACCGGAGTCGCCCCGAAAGACGTTCACCGCGTAGTCGGCGCCCAGCGCCGCGTATAGCGGATAGTTCACGTAGGGACCGGAGGCCGCCGGCGGCGCGGCCGGAGTGCGGGCGCCGGACCGCGACGGGTCGGTGGCGATGCCGATGGTGAGCGAGTCGCCCCCGGGGAGCGTGATCAGCTCGAAGCGGTCGCTGTAATCGAGATCGCGCTCGACGATGGTACGAATCGAATCGAGCAGCGCATCGTGCGCACCACCCAGAACCAGCATACCGGGCCGCAGGCCCGGCGTGTAGGTGATGCCGATCCGTACGCCGCGGTCCGCCGGCGGCACCGTGTCCTGTGCCCGGGCGGCCCCGAGCGGAAGTGCGGCCGCCAGAACGAGCCATCCGAAAACTCTCATCGCACGGTCTGGGGATCGAAGAAGAAGCTCACCGGGAGCACATCCGCTTCATAACCCTCGGGCAGCCGGCCGAACGCGCCCGAGTTCGCGGCAGCCTCCACCGCGCCTTGCGCCTCGAGATCAAACGCGAAGCTGCCGGACCGCCGGATGAACTGGAGCCCGGTCACGGTTCCATCCCGATGGATCAGAAACAGGACCTCCGCCCGCAGTGACAGATTCTCGCTGGGCCGCTGCCACCGTCGGTACACCTGGGCCACGACATTGCGGAGGTACTCAGGATAGGGAAAATCGACGCCACTCGTGCTCACGGTGGCCACGTCGGTTCCGGTGGACGGCTTGACCCCTGGAGCGAGCTCGGTTGCCGTGGTGCGGGGGGCGGGTTCGCGCTGGACGTTCTTCGGGTTGGGTGGCGGGGGAGTTTTGGCAACGGAGGTTCTGCTCGGGGGAATCTTCTTGGGAACGACCGCGGGAGCAGCGGCAGGGCGCTCGACGACTTCGGGAGCCTTCCGCGCGCCCGGCTCGGGGGCCGGGGCCGCGACCAGCTCGACTCGATAGACCGGTGGCGCCGCCCGCTGCGGACCGGCCCGGGAGAACACCAGCGCCAGCACCACTGCCCCGTGCACCATGACCGTGGCGGTCGACGCGATCGCGCCTCCGCCTTGCCCCCTCCGCTTTTTCCACTGCTGCCGCCGCGCGAATCCCGACCGCCTCACCGCTCGATCTCCTCCTCCTCCGCCACCAGACCCACGTCGTTGATACCCGCGCCACGCATGACCGCGAGCACCCGCACGACCTCGCCATAGTCCACCCGCCGGTCCGCCCGCAAGTACACGCCCTGCGCTCCCCGCGACTTGGCGAGCGGCCCGAACGCGGCGCGGAATTCGTCGAAAGACAGCGGCGACTCGCCCGCGAAAATCCTTCCCCGGCTGTCGATCGTGACGATCAGCCCTTCCTTGGGCTGGATGGGACGGGCCTCCGCGCGCGGGAGCTGCACTTCCACCCCGCCCTGCATGATCGGCGCCGTGATCATGAAGATGATCAAGAGCACGAAGGCGACATCCACCAGCGAGGTGACATTGATGTCCGCATTGAGCGGCAGGCCGTACGAGCCGCGCAGTCCTTCCATCCCTAGAGCCTGCCTTCGCGCGCCATGGTCCCCATCACCTCGTAAGCGAACCCTTCCAGCTCACCGGCATAGAGCGTCAGCCGACTCACGAAAATGTTGTAGGCCATCACCGCGGGAATGGCGACCGCCAGCCCTGCCACGGTGGTCACCAGTGCCTGGGCCACGCCGGGCGCCACGGCCCCGATGTTGCCCGAACCGCGGGTTGCGATCCCGATGAACGCATCCATGACGCCCAGGACCGTGCCCAGCAGCCCCATCAGGGGGCTCACCGAGCCGATCGTGGCCAACCACGGTATAAACCGGGACATGAGATCTCGTTCCGCGGCGATCTCCTTGGCGAAGACCATGCGGAGCACTTCGACCTGGGTCCGCTTGGTCATCGCGGCATCGTCTTCTTTCTTGACGTGGGGTGCGATGTCCGCGAAAAAATTCATTCCCTCGCGCAGCATCCGGCTGTAGGGAGACGGAGGAAGCTTCATCACCGCGTGATAGGCTTCCTGCAGCGTCCCGGCCCGCTCCATTTCCGTGAAGAAGCGGTCACCCTGCCGGTGAATGCGGCGGAACTGCCACCACTTGAAGACGATGAGAAACCAGGTCACGATGGAAAAGACCACCAGGATGCCCAGTACGACCCTGGTGGCGAAATTCGAGGCGAGAACCAGTTCCCACGGCGTCGTGGGCATCGCCTTGGCGACCTGAAGGATCACGCGGCCACCTGGGTGGCGATCCACTCATAGGTCCGGCGCAAACCCTCCACCAGAACTACTTCCGGGCGCCAACCCCATTCGCGGCCGATCCGGCCGGGATCCACCGCGCTGCGTAGCAGCTCGCCCACCCGAGCGGGCGCATGCTTCACCGGCACGTGGGTACCGGTGGCCTCGAGCATGGTGGAGACCAGCTCGTTGACGGACACCTCGCGACCGGTGCCCACGTTGAAGGCAAAGGAATCGACGGTGGCCAGCGGCGGGAGCGCTCCGGTAGCCGCCTTCAGATTGGCCTGGGCCACATCTCCGACGAAGACGTAGTCCCGCGTCTGGCGGCCGTCGCCAAATACGGTCAGCGGTTCCCGGCGGCGAAGCCGGCTGCCGAAAATGGCCACCACGCCGGCCTCTCCTTCGGTGTTCTGCCTGGGCCCGTACACGTTGGCGTATCGAAGGGCGACGGTCTCCAGCCGGTAGAGCTGGGCGTAGACCGCCAGGTAGTATTCGGAGGCGAGCTTCGAAGCGCCGTATCCCGACACCGGGAGCTTCCGGGCATCCTCGCGATGCGGGAGTTGATCGCTCTCGCCGTACACGACTCCGCCCGAGCTCGCGAATATCACACGTCGAACCCCGCCCTCCCGGGCTCCTTCGAGCAGATTCAGCAATCCCAGGATATTGACCGTCGCATCGAGTTGCGGGTTGGCCACCGACACCCGCACGTCGATTTGCGCAGCGTGATGGTTCAGGTGGGTGAAGCCTCCGGTCGCGAGCAGCCTGCGGGCTTCGGGTGAACCGATGTCTCCCCGCACGAACTTCGCACCGTGCGGCACGTTTTCGCGCCGCCCGCTGGAGAGGTTGTCGAGTATGGTGACCTCATATCCCGCCTCGAGGTAGGCGTCGGCCACGTGCGAGCCGATGAAGCCCGCCCCACCGGTGACCAGCACCCGTCCCATCATTCGTGGTCATCTCCGCCTTCGGAGCCCGCCGGCTTACCCAGATCGAACAGAAAGCGGAGGGTTTCAGCAAGCTGGGTGCCATGACCGTTGCTCGCTGCCGCGCGCAACCGGATCGTCGGCTCGTGCAAGAACTTGTTCATCAGGGCGCGAGTGAGATGTTCAATTCGCTCGCGGTCCCCCGGGTCCAGATGGCCCAGTCGCTTCAGGGCGCGCTCCAACTCGGAGCGGCGGGTCTGCTCCATGCGGTCCCGCAGCGCCCGCACCGAGTCGGTGACGCCCAGGCTGGCGTACCACTCCCAAAAGTAACCTACCTCTTCATCAACGATCCGCTCCGCGACGGGAATGGCCCGTTTGCGGTCGCCGATGGTCTGCGCGGCAACTCCCTGCAGGTCGTCGATATCGTAGAGGAAGACATTCTCCAGCGTCCCGACCTGGGGGTCGACGTCACGCGGCACGGCGATGTCGAGCACCAGAAGTGGGCGGCCGGAGCGGCTGCGGATGGCCCCGCCCACCCGCTCCGCGGTGACGATCGCATGCGGTGCTGCGGTGGAGCAGATTACCAGATCCACATCGCCAAAGTGGATCCATCCTTCCTCCATTTCGATCGCCTGGCCTCCGAGCCGGTTCACGATCTGGAGCGCGCGATCCATGTTCCGATGCGCGGCAACGATGGGCCGCACGCCCTCGTCCACCAGGCAGGTGATGGCGAGCTCGGCCATTTCGCCGGTGCCGAGCACCAGCGCGCGCCGGCCCACCAGGTCGGAGAAGACCTTCCGTGCCAGGTCGACACACGCGGTCGGAACCGATGCCGAGCCCGTCCCGATCGGCGTCTCCGAGCGGACTCGTCCCCCGGCGCCGAGGGCGGACTGGAAGAGGCGATGCAGAACCGGACCCGCCACGTGGCGCGAAAGCTCCCACGCTTCGCGGACCTGGCCCTGGATTTGGGATTCGCCGACGACCAGCGAGTCCAGGCCGGACGCCACCCGGAAGAGATGGCGGGCGACGTCGCGATCGCGGAGCACATAGGCGTACTGGTCTGACGGCGCGCCGATCCGGATTTCCGATCGTTTCCAGATTTCCGAGAGCGTCTCCGGCGCCGGATCGGCCAGGTAGAACTCGGTGCGATTGCAGGTGGTCAGCAGCACCGCGCCCTTGCCTCCGGACGCCACGAGTCCCGTGGTGACCTGAGGCACCTCGCGCTCGGGCCAGGCCAACCGTTCGCGCACCTCGATCGGCGCGGTCCGATGATTGAAGCCGACCAGAACGAGCCCGCTGCCGTGCGTATCCACCGGCGGGACCGGATTGCCAGCGTGGTCAGTCATGTCAGATGAACCGGGAGCCACCGCCCGCGAGAGCCGCCAGCACCAGATAGGCAGCAGCGACCGCAGCGAAGCCCAGGATCGAGGCGAGCGCCGCCTTGCGGCCGCTCAACCCCCCGCGGATGCGGGCGGCGGCAATGGCCCCCAGCACGACCCACGACAGCAGCCCCCAGCCGAGATGCGCCGCCTTCTCCCCCCCCGCATTGCTGAAATCGCCGACGTAGCGAGCGGCAAGAATCAGACCCAGGGTCAGCACCGGGAACCCGACCACCAAGGCGAGATGGTTCAGCCGGTCCAGCTGTTCGAGAGGAGGGAGAAAATGGAACGCGGCGCCGAACTTCCGCTGTTTGAGCTCGCGATGCTGGAGCAGGTACAAGGCGGCGGCGGCAAAGGCGACCGCCATCAGCGCCAGACCGAGCAGGCTCGCGGCGACGTGCAGCACGAACCACGATCCGCCTTGCACCGGGACCGATGGCGCAGGACCGAATCCCGAGGCCAGCGCCACCACCATGACCAGCAGCACCAGCGGCCCGACCACCACGGCGATGGCACTCTCGCGGGTGATCCACTCCACGGCGAGCGTCAGCAGACCGAGCAGAAACCCGAGGGAAGAAAGCGCAGGTGCAAAGCCGGCCAGCGGCAGGGTTCCGACCGCACGGGCGTAGGCCAGCAGCGCGATGAAATGCACCGCGACCGCAGTCCCGGTCAGTGAAAGCGGGACCGCGATGGACTGATGTACTTCACGCAGGCGGAGCAGCGGTACGACGACAACGCCGACGGTCAGCGTGTAACACAGCAGCGCTACAAAATGAAGAGTAGTGGGCACACAACCTGCTGCAAAACGCTTAGGAAGGCATCTTGCGGATCAGCCGAACCGGCGCCCCCGCCTTGACGCCAAGACCGGAAATCTGAATCAAGGCGGCGGAGGCGGACCGCTGCCGAACATGCACGACCTGGAGCACGGCCACCTGCTGCATGGGCGCGTCCGGCGAAGCCTCCGGGGGGTTGGGCCGCAGCACCTCGAAAACGTCGCCCGGCGTGAGACCATCTTCCCGTCCGCGATCGACGAAGACGATGTTCCGCTCCCCCGGCAATGGATGGAGGTCGCGGACGTCGATGATGGTCGCGCTCATCCCGTTCTCGATGGGCGTCGGGAAGACGGACCCGGGATCACGGAACGGCTCGATGGGCATAGCGACGTCGCCGCTGACCACCCGGGCGTATTGAACCACCACGTCGGCCACGACCCGCCGACCGGCGGACTCCCGGACTCGCGCGAGACCGGCGGGAACGACGACCCTTCCCCACCTAGGAATCTCACGCGCCAACTGTGCCACCAGGAGGGTATCGCCAACCTGGTACGTCGCTGCCAGCGGCGTGCGGATCTCGACCGACTCGAAGATTCTGGCCGAGGCGATGTTCGCCAGTCCCGCCGCCGGTTTCCCGATGGCGGCAACGACGTCGGCCCATGGCAGCCGATCGTTTTCCGTGAGGAACCCGGCAGCATAGAAGTCGGACCGCGAAAGCGCCCGCAGCCCGCGATTTCCGCCGGTGCCGCTGACGCCCGCGGCAGCCACCTGCTTCGGGGGCGTGAACACGGTAGCGGCCCCCACGCCGGGAGGTGGCGGCGGCGGCGGCAGCTCTGCCGCCGAGACCGCCGGGGCGACCGGGCGCTCGACCGCCTGCATCGAATCGGCGGGGGCAACGGCGACCGGGGGGGCCGCCGCACTGGTATCGGCCGGCACCTCAGCCACCGGTGCCACCACCTGCGCTCCAGGAGTCACCATGGAAGAGTCTAACGGCACGAGCCGCAGCTCCTCGCCGGGAAAGATCCAATGAGGGTCTTCGACCACCAGGGTGTTCAGCTGGTAGATGGCGGGCCAGAGGAGCGGATCACCGAGATACTGCTCGGCGAGACTCCAAAGAGTCTCGCCGGGCTGAACGACGTGGGTACGACCTTGGGCGACTTGGGTGGAGTCTTGCGCCCGGGCGACGCCTTGGATGAGGACGAGCGCCGCGAAGGCGGGAAGCAGCTTAGAACGGAAGATCGTCGTCCTCCTCATCCAGAGCCTCCGGAAAGTCGTCGTACGACTCCGACTTGGATTCTGCAACGGCGGGAACCGCACGCGCTTTGGCAGGCTCCGCGCCGCCCTCGGACGCACCACCGCCCCGTGAGGTGAGAATGATGATCTCGCGCGCGTTGATCTCGGTGGTGTAGCGGGTCTTGCCTTCCCGGTCTTCCCAGGTGCGGTACTCGATGCGGCCTTCGATGTAAACCTTATCGCCCTTTTTCAGATATTTCTCGGCGATATCGGCCAGACCGGACTGCTTGTTGTTCCACAGCACCACGCGATGCCACTCGGTTTTTTCCTGACGCTCACCGGCCTGGTTGTTCCATTGCCGGCTGGTGGCGACCGAGAGCGTGGCCACGCGGCTGCCGTTAGCCGTGCTCCGAACTTCGGGGTCTGCCCCCAGATTCCCAATCAACTCGACTTTGTTGAGACTGCGACTCACAGCGGCCTCCAGAGCTCTGGGGTGGGACCCGGACGGCAGAAAACTATAGGTGCTTTAAGTCCTTTTGTCAACCAAAGATACGCGATCTCAACCC
>JACQVB010000048.1 GCA_016209985.1 Gemmatimonadota bacterium
AATTCGATGCCGCGGCGATCGAGCGGGATGACGAGAGCCTCGCGGAGTACGCCCTGGCATTGCGCCGGCATATCGAGGAACATGCGCCGACGCCCGACTTGCCGCGCGACGTCCGGGCAACCGCGTTCCAGGCCCGAGTGTGGGATGCCCTCCGGAAGATCCCCTACGGGGAAACGAGGACCTATCGCGAGATCGCGCGCGCGATCGGCGAGCCCGGCGCGGTACGAGCGGTCGCTCGGGCGTGTGCCACGAATCCCACCGCACTCGTTGTCCCCTGCCACCGCGTGATCCGGGAAGATGGGGAGCTGGCGGGGTACCGATGGGGGGTGGAGAGGAAAGCGGAGCTGCTCAGAAGGGAAGAGGGAAGCGGGAAGAGGGAAGAGTAAGGCAAACGCAACAGGCTCGAACACGCGATGGCCAATCGCTATTTTTCCGAATGGCCGCGGCTACCGCCAGTCTTCAAACCACCGGATCACCACGCACCACGCACCACGCACCCTGGCATCTGTACTGCGTGGTGTTGGGATCGATCAGCGTCATTGGCGGTCTCATCTGGGACATTTCGTGGCATCGCTCGATCGGCCGCGACACGTTCTGGACTCCTGCCCACCTCGCCATCTACTTCGGCGGCATACTAGCCGGCTTGTCCTCGGGCTGGCTGGTACTCAAGACCACGTTTGCCGGCACATCCGAGGAATGCGGCGCGTCTGTCCCTTTCTGGGGATTCCGCGGCCCGCTGGGCGCATGGGTGTGTATCTGGGGCGCCTTCGCCATGCTGACATCGGCGCCCTTCGATAACTGGTGGCATGACGCCTACGGACTCGACGTCACCATCCTCAGCCCGCCACACGCGGTGCTGGGAATGGGGATTCTGGGCATTCAGCTCGGCGCCCTGCTGATGACGCTGGCGGCAAACAACGCAGGTTTCAGGAGCCAGGTGTCAGGTGTCAGGGGGCTCTTTGAAAAACCCTGGCACCTGGCACCTGATACCTGGCACCTGCAAGCATTGTATCTCCTCGCCGCCGGTGTCCTCCTCACCATGCATGCCGTGATGACGATGGAGTACAACTTCACCAACCAGATGCACAGCGCGCGGTTCTACCAGGTAGCGGCGGTGGTCTTTCCGGCGGTACTGGTCGCGGGAGCGCGCGCCGCAAAGGTTCGGTTTCCCGCCACCACGATCGCCGCGATCTACATGGGTCTGATGCTGGTGATGATCTGGCTGCTTCAGCTCTTTCCGGCCGAACCCAAGCTCGCGCCGATCACGCATCCCCTCTCGCGGATGGTCCCGCCGCATTTCCCGCTGCTGCTCGTCGTGCCGGCGCTGGGGATCGACCTCTTGATGCGGTGGATAGGTGACCGGAGAGACTGGCGACTCTCCATCCTGCTCGGCGCCGGCTTCGTGATCCTGCTGCTGGGCTCCCAGTGGTACTTCTCGGAATTCCTGCTCTCAACCCTTGCTCGCAATCCCGTGTTCGCCGCCGGCCAGTGGGGCTACAACGAAGGCCCGGGCGACTGGTACTACCGGTTCTGGGCGCTCGATGGATTCGCTGATGGAGACTACAGCAGGGTGCTGCTCGCGCGCGGTCTGGCGGTTGCAGTACTCATCGCCACGGCATCCAGCCGCGTTGGTTTGTGGGCCGGCAGGTGGATGGCGCGGGTGCGGCGTTGATGACCCGGATCTTCGCGATCGGGCTTCTCGCGGTGGCCGGCTCACCTCACCTGGCCGACCAGGACACGTATTTCCAGGGGAGAGCCGGCCCGTACGCGGTTCGTGTGGTGGTAGAGACGCCCGGTGTGATTCCCGGCCTCGCTACCATCCAGATCACGATTTCCAATCCCGATCCCGTTCAGCAGGTCACGGTCCAGCCGCTTGCGTGGAGCGTCCCGGCAGAGCAGGCGCCCGCTGCCGATCTCGCCAAGGCCACCGAAAATCCCGGCGAATACCAGGCGCATCTATGGCTCATGATCTCGGGCTCGTATGGCGTCCGGGTGACGATTCGGGGGGAGGCCGGCGCCGGGGCAGTCACGGTCCCCGTAAGCGCAGTGGCGTACCAGCGTCTCGACATCCCTCGCCCGCTCGCCGCGGCGCTCCTCGGCCTCGCGACGTTCCTGACGCTGGGTCTGGTCACGATTGTGCGCTCCGCCGCGCGCGCAAGCACGCTCGCCCCTGGTGAGGCGCCCGACAGCCGGGCACGCAAACGAGGCTGGATGGGGCTCGTGTCCGGGTGCGTGCTGGTTGCGGCCCTGCTGATCGGCGGGCGCGCCTGGTGGTCCGCGGTCGATTCACAGTACCGGCAGCGACTCTATCGGGCGCCGCAGGTCAAGGCGGCGATCTCCGATCGCCCGGGGATTCTGACGATCGCCGTGCAGGACTCGACCTGGGTCCAGCGGAGGCGGCGCTTTCCGCTGGCGACTGACGAAGGGAAGATGGCGCATGTCTTCTTGATCGGAGATTCCGCCACGGGAGGGTTTGCCCACCTCCACCCCTTCGCGGCGAACGGCGGAACGTTCGAGGTCGCACTCCCGCCCCTTCCCTCGGGACACTACCGGCTCTTCACCGAGGTCACCGATTCGGTAGGGTTCACGCAAATCATGCCCGGAACGATAGACATTCCGGCGGCAACACGCGGGACCAGCCGCCGGGCGCCTGTCCCGGATGGTTTCTGGCTGATCGGTGGGGAGACAAGTCGCTGCCCCGCAGTCCCGATAACCGCTCTTTGCCGAGTAGTCACCGACGGCTCGGCGATCGACTTGAGGCCCGGCCCCGTTTTGCGCTTTTCGTTGAGAAATGCGAGAGCTGAGCCACTCGCCGTGGATTGGTCGTCCGACGAGTCTGCCGACGCGGTGCTTCTCGAATCTGGTGGGCGGATGACCCACTTACGCCCGCACGGCACGCCTTCACGCGCCGCGATCGCTCATTTCGCGCCGGAGCAGGCAGGATGGCGTTCGGATGAGCCCGGCGAAGTCGACTTTCCCTATCCGCTCAGCGATTTCCAGGGCGGACGCATCTGGCTGCTGGTCCGGACGGGCGGAAAACTGATGGGAGCGGCTTTCGATATTGGTGCCGAAGGCAGGTGAGCAGACAGACGGTTGGATCGGGTTACGGCTTCCAGAACCGGACGAGTACCACCATCAGCCCGGCCAGCGGTACGATGGTCCCTATCCAGAAGATGAACATCCACTTAACCAGGTCACCGCGTTGGGCGGCGAGTTCAACCCGAAGCGCGGCGAATTCCTTGGTGAACTCCGCGCGCAATTCGCTCTTTACCTCAGCGAGCCGTTGCTCGAGTCGGGCGTCGAACCGGGCAAAGTAGGCGTCTGCAAGTTCGCGTAATTGCGAGAACGTCCGATCGCTCGCCCCGTCCACCCACGTGATCAAGTCGTCCGTCGCCCCTTCTCCCAGAACGTCTTGAAGCCGCTGCAGCAATCTGGCCGTCACCGCCATCACGTACTCCAGGCTGATTCGGTGACCACCGTAATACTACGCCGGGCGAAACCGGTAAACAAACTATCGCAAGCACCATCGTTTTCTTGCCGACATCAAAGGGATGCCCCTCCGCTACGCCCAGCGCAGGCCCGCGTTCGAAAGCGGCAACGACCGGATCCGCTTCCCGCTCGCGGCGAAGATCGCGTTGCACAGCGCGGGAATGACCGGCGGGAGTGCCGGCTCGCCCAGGCCGGTGGGCGGGTTGTTGGTCACGCGGAACTTGACGTCCACCGGCGGCGCCTTGGTGTGGCGGATCAGCGGATAATCGTGGAAGTTGCTCTGCACCGCGCGACCCGCCTGGATGGTAATCTCCTGGCCCATCGCCTCGCTCAGCCCATCCAACGCCGAACCCTGGGCCTGCTGCTCCGCGTTGAGCGGGTTGATGATCTGGCTTCCGATGTCGCCCACAACCCAGACCTGGTTCACCTTGACGGCCACACCGGATACGTTCGCTTCCACGACCTCGGCGAAATAGCCCCGGTGACTGAAGTGGAAGGCGACGCCCATGCCGGTCCCTTTGGGGAGCGTCCGCTTGCCCCATCCGGACCGCTGGGCCACTTCCTCCAGCACGCCGCGGGCGCGCGCGGCATCGTAGCCACCGCCGCCGTCCGGCTCGGTAACCAGGCGCGGCTCACCCAGCAGCTCCAGCCGGAACTCGACCGGATCCTTGCCGGCCGCGTACGCTAGCTCGTCAATGAACGAGTGGAAGACGAATGCCAGTGCGTTGCTGCCAGGAGCTCGCAGGGCCCCAGTGGGCACGCCCAGCGGCAGGAGAGAGGCACCCAGCTCGAAGTTGGGAATGAACCGGGCCGGGAACTCAGAGGCGCTGATCCCCGCGCTGCTGCCGAATCGCTCGCCCTCGCCGAAAGTGACGAAGTGGTCCCGCCAGGCGACCAGCTTGCCGGACGCGTCCACGCCGCCCTGGAAGAAGTGGAACCCGGCTGGACGGTAGAAATCGTGCCGCATGTCATCTTCACGGGTCCAGAGCAGCTTCACTGGCACGCCGATGGTCTTGGCGATCCACGCGACTTCGACCATGTAGTCGTTGCTGAGCCGCCGGCCAAAGCCTCCACCGGCCCGAATCAGGTGAATGGTGATGTCGTCCTCGGAAATTCCCAGCGTCTGGGCCACCAGCTGGCGGCCGTTCTGCGGGGTCTGCGTCGGTGCCCAGATCTCGAGCTTGCCGTTGCTGAAATGGGCGGTGCAATTCTGCGGCTCGAGCGTCGCGTGCGAAATGAAGGGGTAGAAATAGGCTGCCTCGACCGTCTTCACCGCGCCACGAAGGGCGGCGTCCACATCACCGTCCTTGCGCAGTGGGCGCGCGGGGGCCTGCCGGGACAGTTCGGTAGCGCGACTGGCGTACCACTCACTGCTGTGCGTGGCCGTGGGGCCTTCGTCCCACTCGACTTTCAGCTTTTCCCGCGCCGTTTTCGCGAGCCACCAACTGTCCGCCACGATCGCTACCCCGCCCAGCAGGCCAGACAGGTTGGTTCCACCCTCGACCACGAAGGCGTGCTTCACGCCGGGCTGGGCCTTGATGACGTCGAGATTCGTGCTCTTCACCTTGCCGCCGAACACCGGGCACTTCTCGAATACGGCGTGAAGCATGCCCGGCACCTTGACGTCGATGCCGTAGAGCGGCTTGCCCCTCACGATGGCTGGTGTGTCCACCCCTGCCCTGCGGGTGCCGACGATGGCGAAGTCCTTGGGATCCTTGAGCGGCACGGTCGCGAGATCGGGCACCGGAAGTGTGGCCGCCTTGGTCGCCAGCGCGCCGTAGGTGAGGGTACGCCGGCTGGGGCCGTGGGTCACCACGCCTGAGGCCGCCGTGCATTCGGAGGCCGGCACGCCCCAGGTGATCGCCGCTGCCGAGAGAAGCATCTGCCGACCTGCCGCGCCTACCTGGCGATGGTTGTCCCAGTTGGTGGGGGTCGCCGTGCTGCCGCCCGCGTTCTGGCGGCCGTAGGCGGCCGGATTGAACAATGCCTGCTCCACCTTCACAACTTCCCAGTCCACGCCCAGCTCATCCGCGATGATCATGGGCAGCATGGTCTTCACCCCCTGCCCGATCTCGGGGTTCTTGGCCATGATGGTGACCACGCCGTCGGGCGTGATCCTGATGAAGGCGTTGGGCGTGAAGTCTTCGAGCGGTACGGTCGCGCCCGTGAGCGCCGAGAGCGGTTCGACGTAGGACGCGAGCAGCATGCCCCCGCCCGCGATCGCGGTCACCCGGAGGAAGGCGCGGCGAGTAACGGTCAACGTGGTCATGGCGCCTCCTTACTGGTTGGCCGCACCGGTGGGCGCGGGACGTGCGGTGGACGCGTCGGCCGCCGTTTGCACGGCGCGATGGATGCCCTCGCGAATCCGCAGGTAGGTACCACACCGGCACAGGTTGCCGTTCATCGCTTGGTCGATCTCGGCTTCCGTTGGCTTCCGCTTTTTGGCCAGCAGCGCCGCCGCCGCCATGATCTGCCCCGCCTGACAGTAGCCGCACTGGGGCACGTCCAGTTCCATCCACGCCTGCTGAACCGGATGGGAGCCATCCGGCGAAAGCCCTTCGATTGTGGTGACCTCGCGGTTACCGATGCCGGATACGGGAACCTGGCACGACCGCGTGGCGACGCCGTTCAGATGCACGGTGCAGGCACCGCATTGGGCGATCCCGCAGCCGTACTTGGTGCCGGGCAGGTCCAAGACGTCGCGCAGGACCCAGAGGAGAGGCATGTCCGGGGGGACATCTACCGTAGACGTCTTGCCATTGACCTTGAGGGTGATTCGCATGGCTGACCGTGCCTGATGGGGCTCACAGGGAAGCTAAGCGTGCCGACCCGGCTCGCCAGTGGTGGACGGTTGGACGGTTAGACGGTTAGAGAGCCGGAGGGACCCTATGGGCCCGAAAGTCGCCATTCGACGCGAAACCACCAACCGTCCAACCGTCCAACCGTCTAACCGTCTAACCGTCCAACCGTCCAACCGTCTAACCGTCTAACCGTCTAACCGTCTAACCGTCCGCTCACCGCGCTTGACGCCCTTAGCGACGGCGGCCAGCTTGCACCGTATCCCTGCCGGGAGGCACGCATGGCGCCAATCACCCTCACGATCAACGGCACCGCCCGCACCGTAGACGTCCCACCCGACATGCCGCTGCTCTGGGTCATCCGGGACCCGCTGGGCCTGACTGGAACCAAGTTCGGCTGTGGCATCGGGCAATGCCGTGCCTGCACGGTTCACATCGACGGCGACGCCATCTTCTCGTGCCAGGTTTCCGCCTCGACTGCGGCCGGCAAGAAGATCACCACCATCGAGGGCATCTCCGGGGGCCAGCTGCACAAGGTGCAGCGCGCCTGGATCGAGGAAGACGTGCCGCAGTGCGGCTACTGCCAGTCCGGGCAGATCATGTCCGCCGTGGCGCTGCTGGCCACCAACAAGGCGCCCACCGACGCCGATATCGACGAAGCGATGCGAGGCAACATCTGCCGCTGCGGGACCTACAACCGGATCCGCCGGGCCATCCATCGTGCGGCAAAGGAGAGCTCCGAATGACGACCACTCGCGGAATCACCCGCCGGCATTTTATCGAGGTGAGCTCCCTCGCCGGCGCCGGATTATTGATCGGCTTCCGGCTGCCCACCAAGGGCACGGCCGGGACCGCGGTGGCCGGCGGCGAGATCAACGCCTGGATCCGCATCGGCACCGACGACATCGTCACCTTCATCGTGAACCAATCGGAAATGGGACAGGGCGTCCTCACCTCGTATCCCATGATCCTCGCGGAGGAGCTCGAAGCCGATTGGTCCCAGGTTCGTTCGGAGCTCGCACCGGCTGACACGCGTTTTGGCAGCCAGGGCACCGGCGGCAGCGCCAGCATCCGGACCGGCTACGCCAAGCTGCGCAAGGTGGGAGCGGCCGCCCGCGAAATGCTGGTCTCCGCGGCGGCGCAAAATTGGAGGGTCGACCCCTCAAGCTGCCGCGCGGAAAACGGATTCGTGATCCACGCCGCGAGCAACCGGCGGATGAGCTACGGCCAGCTTGCTGAAAAGGCCGCGACCGTGACCCCGCCGGAGAATCCGCAGCTCAAGGATCCGAGGACCTTCAAGCTGATCGGAAAACCCGCCAAACGGCTCGACACAGTCTCCAAGGTGAATGGCGCCGGCGTTTTCGGCATGGACGTGAAGGTGCCGGGCATGCTGGTGGCGCAGGTGGCGCATTCACCAGTCTTCGGCGGCAAACTCAAGAGCTTCGACGGCAGCACGGCCCTGAAAATCCCGGACGTCCGCAACGTGATTGCCATTCCCACCGGCATCGCGGTGGTGGCGGACAACTACTGGGCCGCCACAAAGGGACGTGAAGCGCTGGAGATCGTCTGGGACGAGGGGACGAACGGCAAGCTATCCAGCGCCGATATCACGGCACTCTTTGAACGAATGGTGGATCAGGGGAAAGTGGCGCGGAGCGATGGCGATCCCGCCGGCGCGACGGCGAAGGCGACCAGGAAGATCGAGGCGCTGTACCAAGTGCCCTACCTCGCCCATGCGACCATGGAGCCGATGAACTGCACGGCTGACGTGCGTCCGGATCGCTGCGAGATCTGGGCGCCGACCCAGTTCCAAACCGCCTCGCGCCAGCTCGCGGCACAGATCACCGGCCTCAAGCCGGAGCAGGTGATGCTCCACACCACGCTGCTCGGCGGCGGGTTCGGTCGCCGCGCGCAAACCGATTTCCTGGCAGACGCGGTTCACACCTCCAAGGCGGTCGGGCAACCGGTGAAGGTGATCTACAGCCGGGAAGACGACATGCGGGCCGGGTTCTACCGCCCCGCCGCGTACAACCGCATGGCCGGAGCGCTCGACGCCGAGGGCTGGCCCGTCGCCTGGACCCACCAGATCGTGAGCCCATCCATCCTGGAAGCGTTCGGCCCGCTCAAGGATGGGATCGACCGCACCTCAGTCGAGGGGGCGGAGAACCTCCCCTACGCTATTCCGAACATGCTGGTCACATACGCCAAACCGGACCTGCCCGTGACCGTCTGGTTCTGGCGCTCGGTCGGCAGCTCGCAGAATGCGTTTGTGACCGAGTGCTTCCTGGACGAGCTGGCCGCGTTGGGCGGCAAGGATCCGTATGAGCTGCGGCGCCGGCTGCTGGCCAACAGACCTCGGCACAAGCGCGTGCTGGAAACCGCGGCGCAGAAGGCGGGCTGGGGAGCGCCCTTGCCTCAGGGGCGCTCGCGCGGGATCGCGGTCCACCAGTCCTTTGGCTCGTTCGTGGCGCAGGTGGCCGAAGTATCGCTGGACGGTCAGGGCCACGTCCGGGTGCATCGGGTGGTCTGCGCGGTGGATTGCGGGGACGTCGTCAATCCCGACACGGTTCAGGCCCAAATGGAAAGCGGCATCGCATACGGCCTGTCGGCGGCGCTCTACGGCGAGATCACCATCCAGAACGGCCGTGCGGTTCAGGACAATTTCGACAGTTATCCGGTGGTCCGGATCGACGAGATGCCGGCGGTGGAGACGCATATCGTGACCAGCGGAGACGCGCTCGGCGGGATAGGTGAGCCCGGCACTCCCCCAATTGCGCCGGCCGTGTGCAATGCGATTTACGCGCTGACCAAGAAGAGGATTCGGAAACTGCCGATAAAACAGCTTGCCTAAGAGAGGTGTCAGGTGCCAGGTGCCAGGGAACAAGACCTCATTCCCTGACACCTGGTCCCTGACACCTGACACCTCTTTGTCTCACCCTGCAACCGCACCCCTGCAACCTTCTCTCAGCCTCGTACGTCTTAACCAATGCGGGTGGCATGCGTGAGACATCCACCCGGTAGTGATTCCACTTCAGTGGGGGGCGGGTCCTGCCCTGCGACCGATGGACGTACCTCTAATAGGGCGCCGCTCCCCTCCCTCCCCCTACCTGTGCCGTCTTACTCTTTCCTCTTCCCCTTTCCCCCTTCCCTCCTGTGCCGTTCCGCTACCGCGACGATCGCGATCCCCCCGCGGACGTTCTGGTTTACCTGGACCCGCACCCGGCGGGGGTCGATAGCATAGACGATATCATCGGCAATGCGGCCGGCCAGACTCTCACAAAACGCGCCTTCATCCCGATAAGACCACAGATAGTATTTGACAGCCTTCGACTCCAGGCAGTGCCGGTCGGGAGTGTAGGTAATGACCACTGAGCCGAAGTCGGGCTGGCCGCTGCGGGGACAAATCGAGGTGAATTCCTGCGCCGCAAGCGTCACTTCCTGGACGTCGGGCGCGGGGAATGCCTCGGCCTTGAGGACCTCCCGGGCCTGTTCGGGGCTCCGGGGACGGGGCAGCGGGCCGCTGCGCGGCAGTCGCGACGGTTTCGGCATGAGCTATTAGGTTAAAGTGAGAAGTGAGAAGGGAGAAGTGAGAGGGTGGAACTCACTTCTCACATCTTACTTCTCACCTCTCACTTCTTGGCGAGCTCACGTGCCCCAATCGCGCAATGCCGTCGTGCTTCTCTCGGGAGGCATCGATTCGACCACCACTCTCGCGATCGCAAGAGCCGAGGGTTTCACGCCCCATGCGCTGACCATCCGGTATGGTCAGCGTCACGTGGCGGAGATCTCGGCCGCGGAGCGCGTGGCGCGGGCGTTGGGCGTGGCGGATCATGTCGTTCTGGACTTGGATCTTCGCACGTTCGGCGGCTCGGCGCTCACCAGCGACATCCCTGTTCCCCAGGGGGCTCCGTTGAGCGGTGGGATCCCCGTCACCTATGTTCCCGCGCGCAATACGATCTTCCTGTCGCTGGCACTCGCCTGGGCGGAAGTGCTCGGCTCTCAGGATATCTTCATCGGCGTCAATGCTCTCGATTACTCCGGCTATCCGGACTGCCGTCCGGAATACATCGAGGCTTTCCAGCGCATGGCGAATCTGGCAACACGCGCGGGCGTCGAGGGCGCCCAGCATCTCGAGGTTCACACCCCGCTCATCTCCCTCACCAAGCGGCAGATCATTGAACGCGGGCGCGAGCTCGGCGTGGACTACGGAATGACCGTGAGCTGCTACGATCCGCGGTCAGACGGTACCGCGTGCGGGGCCTGCGATGCCTGCGTGCTGCGTCTCAGAGGTTTCGCCCAGGCGGGGATGCAGGACCCTATCCGGTATGCCTCTCCCGCCCCTTCTGCCTCTTTTTGAAGATCATGTACGCCGTCAAGGAGATCTTTCATACGTTGCAGGGCGAGGGCGCCAACACCGGCCGGCCCGCGGTCTTTCTTCGTTTTGCAGGCTGCAATCTGTGGACTGGACGGGAGCAGGATCGGGCAGGGGCCGTGTGCCGCTTCTGCGACACCGATTTCGTAGGCACCGACGGGCCAGGCGGCGGCAAGTTTGCGTCCCCGCAAGCTCTCGCGGCCGCAGTGTCGGCGGCCTGGCCGCGGTTTTCTTCGGTCTTCGCCCAACCCTTCGTGGTCATCACTGGCGGAGAGCCACTGCTCCAGCTCGACCAGCCGCTGGTCACGGCACTCCATACCCACGGATTCCAGGTCGCGGTCGAGACCAACGGGACGGTGCCGCCTCCCCCGGGCATCGACTGGCTTTGCATGAGTCCCAAGGCGGATGCACCGCTGGTGGTTACCAAAGGCGAGGAGCTAAAACTGGTCTTTCCTCAAGAGGGGATCGACCCGGCTCGCTTCGAAGGGATGGCGTTCCGGCATTTTCTGCTCCAGCCGATGGACGGACCCGACCGCGATCGCAATACCGAGCTGGCGATCAAGTACTGCGAGGAACATCCCTGTTGGGGGCTGTCATTGCAGACCCACAAGATGCTGGGAATACCGTAAAGCGCGGAACTCGGAGCGAGGAGCGCGGAGCGGCGGCGCACCCACAGCTCCGCGCTCCGCGTTCCCAGCTCCCCGCTTGGGTTAGAGTCCGATCCAATACGCCACTTTGATCGCAAACACGTGGCTTCCGGTCGCGCCGAAGCTATCTCCCAGATTCTCCAGCGTGTGCAAGTCGCCGGTGTAGAGCTCGTCCGCCCGATTCTGGTTCCAGACCAGGTAGAGGCTCGAGCCGGGCCGGAACTCCCAGCGCAACACCGCGTTGGTACGCAGGGAGACAACTCGGCGGTTGGGTTCGCTGAAGCTCAGGTCCACGATGCCATCGCGATTCAGATCGATGGTGGCGTCGGCGCTGCCCCCGGGGCGGGTGAGCCGGTCGGGACCGAGCAGGTCGAATTGCGCGTTGTACTCCCCTCCGCGCGGGTTGGAAACCAGACGGATCTGGTCGAAATTGCGGCCGGAGGCGAACGGCTGGGCATAGAGCTGGAGAGAGAGTCGGGGCGACATGGCGATGTCGGAGCGCAGCGTGAGGTTCACTTCCCTGCGCTTCATCCGGCCCAGTACGTAATAGTCGTTGGCGCCGACGGTTTCCCCCAGCAGGTACTGCCGGTCGTCCAGCCCCCACTGCCGGCGCAGCGCCACATTGATCGAGACCGGACCCGGCGGCCGGTAGGTAATCCCGCCACTCAGGGTCAGCTCCTTGCGGCCGCTTTCGTCCTCCACCGTGGTCCGCCAGTCGACGTTGCCGGTGACCGCGCGGCGGGGGTCGGAATTCACGCCCCCGTTGAAATGGTAGTGCGCCGGAACGTTCACTCCGGGACCGCCTCGCAACACCCGGGTGTCGACGTGGGCCGGCTCCCATTCGGCGTTCTGATCAAATGACCAGTAGTTGTTGAAGGTCGCTTCGAAGCGGGCTTCCGTCGTCGTGTTGCCCAGCTCCCATCCGTAGGTCGACTGGATGTCCTGCCGCAGCCGCAGCTCGGCCCGCCGGAACACCGGCCCGGGCTTCAACCAGCGGAGCGTGGTCCCTGCTTCGGCGTTGTGAATATCGCCGCGCCGCAGGAACCCGATGTCGTTGGGCTCGAGCCCGGGCGACCGGGTGGTGTAGCGGCCATACCAGGTGAAGAAGCCCTGGACCTTGGCCAGGCGGACGTGCGCGGCGAATCCGGCCAGCGATGTACGGTTGGAGTCCAGCGTGAAGTACGTCTGATCGGGCCGCTGAAAGGCGTGCGCCGTCGAAAGCTGGGTGCGAAGCAGCGCATCCCGGGTTCCCGCCACCCGGGTGCCCAGCAGCTTGCTTTCAAACTCGTAGGCATCCCCACCGAAGCGGCCGCGCAGATCGAGGCCTCCGGACATGGCATTCCGGTGCAGCACCTGGAAAGCCGTATCGTCCAGATTGCGGAATACGCCGGTGACGATACCGCCATAGGTAATCCGGCCCCGCGCCACCGTGCGCTGCAGGCGCACCACACTGTAGCTGGTAAAGGGCTCGACCGCCGCGGCCCCCGCGGCGCCACCCGTGGGAGTTACCAGTCGGCCGTTTTCCTTCGACGTCAGGGCCTGGGTGGCGCCGAGCGCCCATCCCTTGCCCAGCTGACCGGTAATCTTGGCCGCTCCGAGGATCGTGGTCTCGGTGGGCGACTTGAGATAGTTGCTTCCCACATCGGGACTGAGTTGCGGGTCGCGACCGATCCGGCGGGTATAGACCAGCCCTTCGTCCCCGAAGACGCCGGTCGCGAAGGTGAGCCGCATGAGATCTGTCCCTTCCACAAAGAAGGGTCGTTTCTCTGGAAAGAAACTCTCGAATCCGCTGAGATTGACCACCGCGGGGTCCGCTTCCACCTGACCGAAGTCCGGCAGGAAGGTAACATCCATGGTGATTCCCGAAGTGAGGCCGAGCTTGAGATCGCCTCCGTAGCGCATTTCCGACTGCGACCCGGACAGCGGATTGCCGGCGACCGTCGGCGCCAACCGCCGACTGCCGGCGGTATACGGCAGCAATTCGACGCGCCGGGGTGAGGGAAGCGCCGCGAGGCCCACCAATTCGCCGTAGTGAGAGACCTCGCCGGCCTGGTCCCGGGGCACGAACGGCCAGTTCGATTCTTCACTCTTCCGATTGATGAAGCGGGTGATCCTGAGGCCGAAGTTGTTCCGGTCGGCGTGCGCAAAGCGCAGCTGCGAAAATGGAATACGAAGCTCGGCGCTCCAGCCGGACGGATCGGTGGCCGTCGCCCAGTCATAGACCGGGTCCCAGGTGTCGTCCCGGCGCGCGCCGTCGTCGTAGATGAACAGGTCGCGGCGCGAACCGGATGCATTCACGATGAACTGGTAGGCGGTACGCCGGTCGTGATAGGTATCGAGCGCGATCGCCACGTAGTCGGAGTTGACCTCCTGGTCCCGCCGGACCAGCGGTGAAAACATCCTCTCCGGATCCGAGTCGAACGCGCGGACCGCAATGAAAAGATCGTGATCGGTATAGAGAAACCGGACCTCGGTCTTCTCGCTCGCCGGCGCGCCTTCCGTCGGGTTCTTTTGCCGGAAGTCGGTGATCGGAATGACATCCTGCCAGACCGAATCGTCCAGCCGGCCATCGACCACCGGGATCTGCCCCGCTGCCCGCATCGCTTGGGCAGCTTGCAGTTCGGTGGCCGGCAATTGACCATCGTGCTGTGTGGCTTGGCCTTCCTGCGCCTGAACGGTCGGGATCGCCACCAGCGTGGCGGTGCCGAGCGCGAGAAACCAACGCATTGCAGACACTTCCTTATCTAGAGCCGGGTGAACCGAGGGTACTGGTTGAACAATGTAACGGCCCAGGGTTCTGCCCCGCTACCGCCCCGTCCCGATACATTATGCCCATGAAAGCTTCCCTTCACACTTTCCTGTTCGACCTCGACGGGACCCTGATCGATTCGGTCGAGCTGATCCTCAGCACCTTCCGGCACACCATGCTGACTCATCGCGGCGAGGCTCCACATCGTGACGTGTGGCTCAAGGGGCTGGGCACGCCGCTCTGGGACCAATTCCGCGAATTCTGCCAGGACCAAGACGAAATAGACGCCATGATCGCGACCTACCGGGAATACAACTACGCCCATCACGACGACATGGTACGGCGGTATCCGGGGGTGCTCGAGGCGGTCACTCACTTGAAGACGGCCGGACGACAGTTGGGAATCGTGACCAGTAAGATGCGCTCGGGCACCCTGCGCGGGCTCGGAGTGTGCGGCCTGGACGGGTTGTTCGACGTGTTGGTGGGGGCAGACGACTGCGAACGACACAAACCCGATCCGCTGCCGGTGCTCAAGGCCGTCGAGCTGCTTGGCGCCGACCCCGCCGCGACCGTCTTCATCGGCGACTCGCCACACGACCTCGCGTCAGGACGCGCGGCGGGCGTTCGAACGGCTGCGGCGTTGTGGGGGCCCTTCCCGCGGGAATGGCTGGAGCCCCATGCCCCCGACTACTGGCTCTTCAAGCCCGGTGAGATCTTGAAACTGGAAAGTGAGAAGTGAGAAGTGAGAAGTGAGAAGTGAGAAGTGAGACAACGTTTGAGCGCACGGCCTTCCCTGCAAGGCCTTCTTACTTCTCTTACTTCTCACTTCTCACTTGTCTGGTAAAGCCACGGCTGCCGCTCGCGCTGCTCTTGCTCAAAGACGTCGATGGCAGGCGCCCGTTTGAGCGTCAGCGCTATATCGTCCAGACCGTCCAGCAGCAGCGCTTTCCGGTACGTCTCCATCTCGAACTCGAGCACGGCACCGCCAGGCCGGGTGATGGTCTGGTATTCCAGGTTCACGGTCAACCCGGCACCTCGCTCGGCATCCCCGAGCAAGGCACGCGCGTCCTCCGGTCCCACCACGACCGGGAGCAACCCGTTCTTGAAGCAGTTTTGATAGAAGATGTCGGCGAAGCTGGTACTGATCACGACGCCGATACCCGCATCGAGCAATGCCCACACCGCATGCTCCCGGCTGGAGCCACACCCGAAGTTGGCGCCCACGACCAGGATCCTGGCATCACGGTAGGACGCCTGATTGAGCACAAAATCGGCTCGGGGAGAGCCATCTTCAGCGGTCCGAAGATCGTAGAAGAGGCCGCGGGCAAGACCCGAGCGCCCGATGGTCTTCAGGAATTGTTTGGGAATGATCGTGTCGGTGTCGACGTTGACGCGGTCGAACGGCGCCGCAATTCCCGTGATCGTGCGGAACGGCTCCATTACTTTGCCTGGGCAGCCGTCCCCCGCTCCCGTGAGGCGCCGCCCTGAGCGGAGCGAAGGGGAGAGGGGACAGGGGTGAGGGTCAATTCCCGAACATCGGTCAAGCGGCCATGGACCGCGGCTGCCGCAGCCATGGCAGGGCTGACCAGATGGGTACGCCCACCTCGTCCCTGGCGGCCTTCGAAGTTCCGGTTGGAGGTCGAGGCACACCGTTCCCCGGGGGAGAGCCGGTCTTCGTTCATCCCCAGGCACATCGAGCAACCCGCCTCCCGCCATTCGAAGCCCGCCTCCCGAAAGACCCGATCGAGCCCTTCCCTCTCCGCCTGGCGTTTGACCAGGCCCGAGCCCGGCACGACGATCGCGCGCACCGTGGCGGCTACCCGGCGGCCACGGGCGACAGCCGCGGCGGCGCGCAGATCTTCGATTCGGGAATTGGTGCACGACCCGATGAAGACACGGTCAATGCGCACCTCGCGGAGTGGCGTCCCCGGCGCGAGTCCCATGTAAGCGAGCGCCTGTTCCATGGAGCGACGGCGCGCCGGATCGGGCTCGTCGGAGGGATCAGGGACACTTCCCGTGATGGGAGCGACGGCCTCCGGAGTGGTGCCCCAGGTGACCTGCGGCGCAATGGATTCGGCACGCACGGAAACCTCGCTATCATGCCGCGCCTGAGGATCGCCGGGCAGACTGCGCCAGTACTGCAGCGCGCGAGACCACTCGGCGCCGCGGGGTGCGAACGGACGACCCTCGACGTAGGCGAAGGTCGTCTCGTCGGGCGCGATGAGCCCGGCTCGCGCACCGGCCTCGATCGACATGTTGCACACCGTCATCCGGCCTTCCATCGACAACGCGCGCACCGCTTCTCCGGCGTACTCGATCACGTGGCCGGTCCCGCCGGCGGTGCCGATCGTGCCGATGATGGCGAGGATGAGATCCTTGGCCGCGACGCCCTCCGGAAGGGTGCCATCGACCGTGATCCGCATGGTCCGCGCCGGGCTCATCACCACGGTCTGCGTGGCCAGCACGTGCTCGACCTCTGAGGTGCCGATCCCCAATCCCAGCGCGCCCAACGCGCCATGCGTGGAGGTGTGGCTGTCGCCGCAGACGATCGTCATGCCGGGCTGGGAAAAACCCGATTCGGGACCAATGATGTGCACGATGCCCTGCCTCGCGTCGTCCAGCGGCAGGTACGGTACGCCGAACTCTTCGCAGTTCCGCACCAGGGTTTCGACCTGAAGTCGCGATTCGGGGTCGCCGATGCCACCCGGGCGGTTGGTCGTCGGCACATTGTGATCGGCCACGGCCAGCGTCGCCCGGGGGCGCCGGACGCGACGGTGTGCCAGGCGCAGGCCGTCAAACGCCTGCGGACTGGTCACCTCGTGAATCAGGTGGCGGTCGACGTAGAGAATGGCGCGCCCGTCAGCGAGGTGCTCGACGACGTGGCTGCTCCAGATCTTCTCAAACAGAGTTTGGGGCGCCGTCACCCCGCACTCCGCGCCGCAGCAACGGTTCCGGTCTCGCCGGCCAGCGCCGCGAGGACGGCGGCGCCGAAGGCCTGCGTTCCCACCACGGCTTCATGCAGCGCCGCGATATCAGCGGTGCGCAGGCCCTTCACCAGTACTCGTTCCAACGCGCGCTCGACCGCGACCGCTTCGGCTTCCAGCTGGAAGCTGTGCCGCAACATCAAGGCGACCGACACGATCGCGCCGAAGGGATTGGCGCGGTCCCTGCCCGCCAGATCGGGGGCGGAACCGTGCACCGGTTCGTAAATGGCGGTCTCTCCTCCCAGGCTCGCCGAGCCCAGCAGTCCGATCGAGCCCACTACTCCTGCGGCCTCGTCGCTCAGGATGTCACCGAAGAGGTTCGAGGTGAGAATGACGTCGAATGAGCGGGACCGGAGCACCAGCTCCATGGCCGCCCGGTCGACCAGCATATGAGAGCATTCCACATCGGGATATTCGGTCGCGACATCGATGACCACTTCGCGCCACAAACGCGACGCCGAGAGCACGTTCGCCTTGTCGACGGAGGTGACGACCCGGCGGCGGGTACGGGCCAGATCGAACGCCACCTTGGCGACCCGTCGGATTTCGTTCACCGTGTAGGTCTCGGTGTCCGTTGCCTTCCGGCGGCTGCCCAGTCCGACTTCACGCGATCGCCCGTAGTAGAGCCCCCCGGCCAGCTCGCGAACGATCACGAGGTCGGTCCCCGCCACATGATCGGCCTTGAGCGGCGATGACGCGACCAGGGGAGGATAGGCTTTCGCCGGTCGCAGGTTGGCGTAGCAGCCCAGCGCGCTGCGCAACCGCAGGATTCCCGCCTCCGGGCGACGCACGGGCGGCAGGCGGTCGGCCGCCGGATCGCCCACCGCCCCGAGCAGCACCCCATCGGCCGCGAGCGCGGCGGCAATCGTCGCGTCCGCCAGCGGCTCACCTTCGGCCTGGGTCGCCGCCCACCCGATCAGCCGCTGGTCCACCTCCAGCTCATGCCCCGCGCGCTCCAGGACCAGCCGCAGAACCTCGAGCGCGACCCGGGTGACCTCGGGCCCCACGCCATCGCCGGGAAGAGAAACGATCCGAAGCTTCATGAAAATCACCATCGTGTAAAAGCCATCAGCCGTCAGTCGTCATTCACCATCTCTCCAGCCGCCTTCGAGACGCCGCTTCAAGCCGCCTGATGGCTGATGGCTCATGCCTGACGGCTGGCTGACGGCTCACACTCCCCAAAGGTAATCCTCCGCCGCCGCGGCCACCGGAAGCGGCCGTGCGGCCACCGACGCCTTGTTGAGGGCGTGGAGATAGCCTTCGACCGCCGCGTGCACGATGTCGGTCGAGTGGGCCCGGCCGCTGAAGGAGCGCCCGTCGATCGTGACCCGGAGACTCACTTCTCCCAGCGCGTCGCGGCCGGGGGTAGCGGCACGGATGTTCAGGTCCTCCAGCTCCACCTTCCGACCGACCACGGACTCGACCGCCGCGAACGCCGCGGCGATGGGCCCGTCTCCTTCACAGCGGGCTTCTGGTTCATCGCCGTTGGGCAGGGCAATCCGCACCCGGGCCCACGCGGTCCCCAGGCCCGAGGAGGCCTCCAGATCGAGCAGCCGGTAGCGGGTGGGCCCGCCGTCCAGCAGCCGCTCCTGAAGAATGACCAGCAGGTCTTCGTCCAGAATCTCCCGCTTCTTGTCGGCCAGCCGCTTGAACTCCTGGTGGACCCGTTCCAATTCGCCCCCGACCACCTGGTAGCCCAGGTCCCGGCAGCGCTGAGCGAGGGCGTTGCGTCCGGAATGTTTCCCGAGCACCAGCCGGGTCGCCGGCGCGCCGACCATTTCGGGCTGCATGATCTCGTAGGTCGTGCGCCGCTTCAACATGCCGGCCTGATGAATGCCCGCCTCGTGCGCGAAGGCGTTCCGCCCCACGATGGCCTTGTTGGGCTGCGGATGAATGCCGGTGATGCGAGACAGGAGCTGGCTGGCCCGATAGAGCTCTTCGGTATGGACCGCGGTGCAAAAGGGCAGCTTGTCCCTCCTCACTTTGAGGGCCATCACGATTTCCTCCAGCGCCGCGTTGCCGGCCCTCTCGCCGATCCCGTTGATGGTGCACTCGACCTGCCGGGCGCCCGCTTCGACCGCCATCAGGGAATTCGCCACGGCCAGACCGAGGTCGTTGTGGCAATGGACGCTGATCACCACGTTCGCCAGGCCGGGCACCGCACTCCGCAGATACGAGATGAGGCCGTGGTATTCACTGGGATAGGTGTAGCCGACCGTGTCCGGAACGTTGATCGTGGTGGCGCCCGCCCGCACCGCGGCGTCGAAGACCTGCGCCAGAAACTCGTGATCGGATCGCGTGGCGTCCTCCGCGCTGAACTCGACGTCGTCCACCCGCCTGCGGGCGCGCTCGACCGCCGCCGCCGCATGCTCCAGGCACTGGGCGCGGGTAATGCCGAGCTTGTGCTGCAGGTGCAGGTCGGAGGTCGCGATGAAGACGTGGATCCTGGGCCGCGCCGCCCGCGCCAGCGCCAGCGCCGCGGTATCGATGTCGCCCGGGGTGCACCGGGCCAGGGCGGCGACGATCGGCCGCTTCACACTCCGGGCAATGCCCTGCACCGAAGCCAGCTCGTCCGGCGAGCTGATGGGAAAGCCTGCCTCGATGACGTCGACGCCGAGCTGGTCCAGCTGCTGCGCCATCTTGAGCTTTTCGGACGCCGTCATCGTCGCACCCGGCGACTGCTCGCCGTCGCGCAACGTCGTGTCGAACACTACGACCCGATCCATGTCCTGCCTCCTGGTTGTCGCCCGCACAAAAACGCGGGCCCTCTTTTTGGGGAGGGCCCGCGTGGAGATCGCTGTCTGCTGTTCGGCTAGCTCGGCTCGCGCCCTGACACGGAGACTCTCCCGTTTGGCCCCAGAAGGAGTCCAAACAGTCGCAGGCTGGTAAGCGCGAGGGAGAGATGACGTATCATGTGGGTGCTGACGGTAAGGCGCGGTGCCGTAGCTGTCAAGAGAAGATGCCAGGTGTCAGGTGCTAGGTGTCAGGGCGCTAACCTCAAGACCCTGACACCCGAAACCTGACACCTGACACCTTTGGCGCGTAGCTTTCGATCCATACATGGTCTCTCTCCTCGACATCATCGGCCCCGTCATGGTGGGGCCTTCGTCGTCCCACACCGCGGGCGCCTGCCGGATCGGGCTGTTCGCGCGAGGGCTGATCGGCGGCCAACCCGATTCGGCGCTGGTCGAGCTGCACGGCTCGTTCGCCCGCACCGGCGTCGGTCATGGGACCGACCGCGCCATCGCCGGGGGCCTTCTTGGGATGGCGCCGGATGACGAGCGCCTCCGGTCCAGCCTGGAATCGGCGGAGCAGATGGGACTGAAGGTCACCTTCACCAATGCAAAACTCCGCGGCGACCACCACCCCAACACCACGCGCATCACCGTCGGGCGAGCGGGCCAGACGGCGAAGCTCATCGGGTCCTCGCTGGGTGCCGGCCGCATCCTGATCACCGAAATCGACGGGTTCCGGGTGGAGATCTCCGGCACTTATCCCACACTGATTTTCGTGGCGAAGGACGAACCCGGCATCGTCGCGGCGGTCAGCTCTGCGCTCGCGGCGGGTGGCGACAACATCGCGACCATGCGGGTCTCTCGCCGCGGCAAGGGTGGCGACGCCATCCACATCTATGAGCTGGACGACCCTCCCACGGAGTCCGCGCTGGCCCGGATTCGCTCGCTGCCGGCGGCGCGGATGGTCCGGGCAATCGGGAAGGTGGCCTGATGTACGAGTCTCTGGTCGAAGCCGTGGCACGCGCCGAATCCGACAACATTTCCCTGGGCGAGCTGGCGCTGCGGCTCGAGGCGGAGGAGGGGGTAAAGACCCGGCCGCAAATCGAAGCAGCGCTGGGCCGCGCGCTCTCGGTGATGCGCGAGGCGGTCGCGCGCGGTTCGGTCGGGGACCTGAAGAGTGTGAGCGGGCTGGTGGGCGGCGATGCGGCCAAGCTCAAACACCCCAAAGGACCGCTGGCCGGCAGCGTGTTCACCGAGGTGCTCGCGGCCGCCCTCGCGGTCCAGGAAGTGAACGCCGCCATGGGCGTCATCGTGGCCGCACCCACGGCCGGCGGAGCGGGCGTGCTGCCGGCGGTCTTGCTCGGTATCGGAGAGGCCAAAAAGCTGGGCGATGACGTTCTGATTCGCGGGCTGGCGGCCGCCGGCCTGGTCGGCGCGGTCGTCGCGGTCCGCGCTTCGCTCTCGGGAGCGGAGGGCGGCTGCCAGGCCGAGACCGGCGCCGCGGCCGCAATGGCGGCGGCAGCGGGAATTGAAATCCTGGACGGCACCCCCCGACAGTCCGCCTTCGCCGTCTCCCTGACGATGCAAGGAACCCTGGGCCTGATTTGCGACCCTTTGGGAGGCCTGGTCGAAGTCCCCTGCGTCTATCGCAATGCCACCGGTGCCGCCATGGCGCTGGCGGGCATCGAAATGGCGCTCGCCGGCATCGAATTTCCCATTCCGTCGGACGAAGTGATCGACACGATGGGCGAAATCGGCCGTGGCATGGATATCCGCTACCGGGAAACCGCGGGCGGCGGGCTGGCTGCCACGCCGACCGGCCGGAAGCTCGCCAAGGACCGCCTGGTCCAGCTTAAAGGCAAGAAGGCGTAACGACCAGACTGCCCTGCGCGTAGTATGGTTGTCTTCCCCACCAGCCTTCGTACCCCACCACTGGAGGTCGCAGTGAAGAGACGGGTGTTCTCTTTATCGGCGGCGCTCGTTCTGCTGCTCTCGGCGCCGGGGCTTTGCGCCGCGCAGGAGCGCGAGGACCGCACGCTGCTCGGCATGGATGCCATGCGGGCCATCATCAACGAGGCCTCTGGCGAGCGGGCCATGCATCACATCATGGAATTCGTGCCCTACGTGCGGGTCCGGCCCATCGAGGAATACAAAGCGCATTTCCGCGAGAGCGAAGCGATGGTCAACTTCGCCAAACAGTACGGATACAGCAGCGCGGAAATCGAGTCGTATCCCACCACCGGCGTGCAGTTCCAGGCGACCCAGGCCGAGCTGTGGATGGTGGAGCCCGAAGTCCGGAAGCTATTCGACATCTACGACGTGCCGCTCGCGTTGGCCGGTAGCGCGCCCCAGGGTGAGGTGACCGCCGAGCTGATCGACATCGGCATGGGCCAGCCGCAGAACATCAATGGCATGGACTTCAAGGGAAAATTCGTCCTCGTGGGTCAGGGTGGCACTCGCCAGGGGGTCCAAGGCAACGTCGGGTTCATCGGCTACAACAACCTGCGGCCCGATGACCAGCCTGACATGATCGGCCAGGGGGGAGGAGGCGGCGGCGGCGGCGGGGCCCAGCTCACCAACTGGCAGGTTTCCCCCAGGGTCGGCCGCGAGCTGGCGGGCATTCTGGCGCGAGGCCAGAAAGTGGTACTCAAGTCCGTCATCAAAGGCGAGACGGTGCCGGGTGAGATCGAGCTGGTGCATATGACCATCGCGGGAGACGGCAGCTCCAGGCAATCGATCGCCATCTCCTGTCACTTGCACGAGGGCTATATCAAACAGGGCGCTAACGACGACGCCTCCGGCTGTGCCCTCACCCTGGAAGCGGGCCGTGCCTACCTCGCGCTGGTGAACCAGGGGAAGCTGCCTAAGCCAAAACGTACCCTCCACTTTCTGGGCGTTCCGGAAATCAGCGGGACCAACGCCTACTTGAACGCACATCCCGAAATCGCCAGCACCATGGTCGCCGATCTCAACTACGACATGGACGGCTTGCGGCTGGCCACCAACGGTAGCTTCTGGGTGGTTCATCGCACGCCCGACACCTTTCCCAGCTATTTGAATGACGTGGCCCAGAGCTTCGTGGAG
>JACQVB010000049.1 GCA_016209985.1 Gemmatimonadota bacterium
ACGCACCACGCACCACGCACCACGCACCACGCACCGCGCACCACGCACCACGCACCACGCACCACGCACCACGCACCACGCACCGCACACGCGCCGAATCGTGTCGCCATTGCGTTCGTCAATACGAAAAAAACCACACGCGTCAACGTTACGGATTTGTTACCCTTCGCCAGCATGGCGCCCGAGAATCTGAAAGAATCGGAAGTAGTGCTGGTCGTAGATGACGATCCGGACTTTTGCCTGGCGATGCGATACATGCTGGAGGCTCACGGCTACGACGTGGCCGTGGCGTCCAACGGGATGGAAGCGCTTTCGTTTCTCGCCAAGCAGAAGGTGTCGGTCGTCATGACCGACCTGTACATGCCCCGCATGGACGGGCTCGAGTTCATTCGCCGGCTACGCAAAGACCACGAGCAGCCGATCGTGGTGGTGACCGGCGATACCCACCTCGCGGTAGAAACCACCACCGCCGCGGCAGCCGCCCTCGGCGCGGACGCGGTCCTGATCAAGCCCTTCAACCGGGCCGAGCTCCTGAGCGCGCTGGTGACGGCTCGCGAAAAGAACAGACCGCCTCGACCCCCGTCGTAGGCCGTTTCGGAGAAATCCCTGGAAGGAGAGTCGAAACGGGATGGTGCAACCGAGCGATGGCTGCCCAGAACTTGGGCCTTTCCGGCCAGATCGACTCTTCCGATTTTTCGCTGAACTCGCGATTGCGCTTGGTCTTACGACGAGTCTCGCCACTGACGAGTTGGCGGCACAGGTGTTGCCTCTCCGCCCCACGATTGAAGATAGGTCCCTCGTGTTTACAGGAGAGACAGTGGCCAGTCAGTCGACCCGTTCCATTCCCCCTGCTGCCTGGACCAACGCCGACGCCGATCGCTCGGCCGCCCGATCGCTGCCCGACGAATACCTGTCGCTCCGCTCCGTGCCGAGCACCAGGATCATGCAGCTCATCGATCGCCACTGGCCGCAGTATTCGGATGACGATCGCCGCCAGCTCGCCCAAGCCCTGCTGGCAGTTCTTGCCGGTCTCGACTCCACCACGGGAGTCACGCCGGAACTGCGGAACCTGTGCGAAGGCATAGTGGCCTCGTGGAGGGAATGGAGAAACCAGTGGAGACCCGGAACGTCTATCGAGTCACCTACGACCGGCTGAGCGGCCTGTGGGTAGTGACGCGGGACGGGTACGCGGGCCTGCTGGCCAAGTATTCGGTGAAGGCGGGCGCGGTTTCCCTCGCCGAGCGCATCGCCGACACCTACCAGCCGAGCCGGCTAGTGGTCCATCACCTCGATGGGCAGGTCGAGGCCGAAAGGGTCTTCGCGCAACAAGAATCTCCCCCGGCTTGATGCTCCTCTCCTAAACGCCCGGCTCGGGCTGGGGCGCCGGCTCGGCCAAGGACGCCCCGGTCTTCACCGGCTCCCGCTCGAAGTAGCGCTTCAATGAGAGGAACCGCCTCTCGTACACGTTGTAGCTCACCCAGGCCACGCCAAACGACAGGGCGGCAGCGAGCAGGGCAAACAGCAGCACCGCCGGCAGCTTGGACCCGCCCAGCCAGGCGGACTCGTGCTGGTAGAACGCCAGGCGCGGGTTCCACAGCAGCGCCCCGATGATCAGGTAGTGGAATACGTAGACTCCATAGCTGTACCTGCCCCAGCTCCGGATCATCTTGCCGCGGAGTGCGCGGTCAATCAGGTCACCCGGCCTGGCGGTGAGTGCCAGCACCAGCACGGCGCCGTAGGTGAACGCCAGCAGCGGAAGCCCGATCGTGCCCACGACCGGATCGGGAGACACGAAGCCTCGGTGCGCGATGCCGATCAGAGCGATCGCGAGCATACCCCCGATGGCCGCCGGCCAGGCCAGTTCGCGGAGCCGAGGCAGGCCGCCCTTCGAGCGCGCCGCGACCGCCAGCACCGCTCCCATCATCAGTCCGTCGAGCCGAACGGGGGTGATCACCCAGGCCGCGTTGTCGTAGCCAAGCGGGTTGGCGACCATCAGCCAGATCCGCGCGGTGAGCCCCAGGATCAGCACTACTGCGCCGATCTTGAAGAGGGTCTTGGGGCGGCAGGCCCAGACGACGAACGGCCAGAAGATGTAGAACTGCTCTTCGATGGAAAGTGACCAGAAGTGCACCGTGTTGAGCGGGACGCCTTTTCCGTGGCTCACCACTTCCAGAAAATTGACCGCATAGGCCCAGTACCAGGTCTGGTTCGCCTGCAGCGTGTGATACTGAGGCTCCGACCAGGCGACCAGCCGGGGAAGGACCACGAAGATCGCGATCAGCACACCGTAGTAGAGCGGAAAGATCCGGAGCGCGCGGCGGGCGTAGAATCGCGACCACCGGCGCGGCTCGTCCCGCGTGTCCAACAGAATTCCGGTGATGAGAAAACCGGAGAGCACGAAGAAGAGGTCGACGCCGGTCCAGCCCACCCGCGCGATCGCGTGAGCCCACACGTCGAGGCCGGTGGTGGCGGGCTCGAGCGGAAGCGCCACCGCATGGGTCAGCAGGACCAGGAGAATCGCGACCCCGCGCAGCCCGTCCAGTACGGGGAGGTGCTGCCGGGCCGGAGGGTGGCCTTCGACAGAGGTGGCTGGGGTCTCGCCAATGGCTGCGCCCATCGGCCGGGTGTGTAAGCAAGAAGGACGCCTGAGGCGGCAGGCCGATGTTGTGGCTGTGGCGCAACAGAATTTTTCAAGTCACAACGGGGTCGGGCACCTTGTTCCTGAGGGTAACCGGCGCACCCAATGTCGGAAATGACCTCACCATTGGGAACTCGGGCTGCCGCCGGGCAAAAGAACGACGCCCGCGTAGCGGCGGTCGTCCGCCGCCAACGAACTTCGGTCGCTTCGCTTCGCTCAACGAATCGAGCGTTTGAGTCTTGCACGGACATGAAGCTGCCAGCGACGGACGACCACTGCGTCTACGCCGTGGAATCCTATCTCAGCCCGATCAACGAACGATCAACACTGCCCCTCACAGGAAGTTACGTGCCGCCGCACAGGGTCCTTCCGGGGCGCGGGTCTTGGCCACATACTCGTGCGCGCATGACACCGAGCGCTTGCCGTCCATACCACGCCCTGAAAGGAGCGGTCCGCATGGTCTCTCGTCGAGGGAAACATCGGGGATATCTGGTCCTCGCCGGCAGTATCGCCCTGGCAGCCTGCCAGGCGCGTCCTTCGCAGCCGGCCGAACTGTCTCAGACCGACGTCACGGCGATCAACGCGACGCTGGATGCGATGCCGACGAACTTCACCCAGAAAAACCCCGAGGGGGTGGCGGCGTCGTTCGCGGGGGATGCGGTGTTGCTGGAAGACGGCAGGATCAATCGGGGGAAGGAATCGATCCTGAACGACCACATCAAGCCGGAATCCGAAGCGATGACGGTGGTGACGTTCCGCAGTGTCGACCGGACCATCAAGGGTCGTGGCGATATGGCCTACACCATGGAACGCTACGTCCTCGAGGCGAATGACCTGAAGGGCAAGCCGATGTACCAGGCGGACAGTGCGTGGTACTCGACGGTCCAGGAAAAGCAGCCCGATGGGTCATGGAAAATCGTCCTGGGCCACTGGTCTTCGCCGATGCCGCCGGCCCCCCCGAGCCCGGTGCCTGCGGGGAAGCGCAAATAGATCCAACGATTGCTGGAGATTATGGAGGCGGCCCCTTGGTCAGATTAGCCAGGGGCCGCTTGTCGCTCCTTCATCGCGACTAGAGTCGAAATCGGCCAACGGGTAACTCTGATTATCGCGTCAGGATTTCCCTCAACCCGCACGCGAATCCCGGCACCACGTCTTCTCCGTCGAGTGAGTCTTCAAGTCCGAGCACCGACACGCTGCCGTCGGGCCGATAAACCCGCGCCGTGTTTCGTAGCGGGTCAATAACCCAAACGAGCCTGCTACCCGCGCTCAGCCATTCCCCGACTTTCTTGAGCAGCTCACCCGGCCGGTCGTCGGGCGAGACAATTTCAGCGAGCAGGTCCGGCGCCAGTGCCGCGAACCCGCGCGTCTGAATGGCGCCGAGTCGCTCGCGTGCAACGAAAGCCACATCGGGTCCGCGAACCGTATCGGGGCTTGACGCGATCTTGAATCCGGTATCCTGCCCGAATACCAGGCCCAGGTTGTGCTGCCGAACGTAGGTACTCAACTTGACGCCCAGCTCCATGGAAACCGCTCCGTGCCATGTCCCGGGCGGCTCCCGCACAACCAAGTGACCGCGCACGAGCTCCACCGTTTTGTCGGGAAACGACAGGTGTTCGAGCTCTTCCGCAGTCACGAGAGGTGTGTTCATTCCGGCGTGAAAGATAGCCTCGGCCATTTTGATCCAGAATAGGCTGATACGATCAACGCACCATCAACGTTGCATTCATGCAAAGTCTTCCAGACGGCATTCCACACCACATCGCGCACCAGGTGCCCAACGACGATCCGCTGATCCGCTGCGCCTGCGCCACACAAAAATCATGGAACAACCGGTGGAACCTCAGGAACTACGCAGAGTATGAGTAGAAGGAAGAAGTGGGAAGCAAGAAAATCTGAAGCACGACGCCCGCTTAACGCGGAGTCCAAAAGGCTTTAGGAATTCTACTTCTCACTTCTTCCTTTTCTATTTGCCCTCCTTTGGTGCATCTGCTCAGGCATGTTTCCTGCTCATTAGGGGCCCCGACCAAACGAAAACGTGCAACGCCAAGTCTCGGGGAGGATGCATGGGTGGGTCAAGCAGAGTCGCGCGTCTCGCTTTCGTTTGGGGACTCATCGCATGCGGCGCGGCCACAACGGCGAAGGCGCAGGAGGCTCCGAAGCCGAAGCCCGCAGTGAGGGCCCAGGTCGCTCCGGTTCTTCCAATATCCCCAACCTTCGATTCCAGATCGCGGGCCGGCACGATAGCGGCTCAGCCGGTGGCCCCGACGGATACGCGCTCTTCGGAGCGGCGGGCGGGCCCTTGGCTTCCACAACCGTGGCAGCCTGCCCAAGCCTCGCTGGCGAGTGAGAGTGCCGGTCTGGGGGACAAGCACACGATCGTGATCTCGACGCTGGGACTCATCATCGCCGGTGCGGTGTTGCTGATCCTGATCCTTTAGAGGTGCGTGGTGCGTGGTGCGTGGCGAGAAGTTAGCGAATAGGTGAGTAGTGAGTGGTGAGCAAAGACAAGGTGAGAAGTTGGAAGTAAGAAGGCGAAGTAGAGCTCGGTCCGGCCATAGTCCAGGACGCCTCTACTTCACTTCTTACTTCTGCTTCTCACTTTTCTCTTGCTCACGCACCACGCACCACGCACCACGCACCACGTACCACGCACCACGCACTTCTCACTTCTCACTTCTCACTTCTCACTCTACCAGATCTCGGCCCTGACGCTGTCCGCCCGCACCATTTCGTCTCCCGCCTTGCAGCCGAAGGCCTTGGCGAACTCGGGCAGGTTCGACAGTGGTCCATTGATGCGCCATTTGGGTGAGGAGTGGGGATCGGTGGCTACGCGCAGGCGCGCGGTCTCCGGCCGATTCTCCTGTCGCCAGACCTGGGCCCAGCCCAGGAAGAAGCGTTGCTCCGGGGTGAAGCCGTCGATGGGCCGCGGACGCGGCTTGCCGGCCATTGCCTTCTGGAGCGCGGCGTAGGCGATCCGCAATCCGCCCAGGTCGGCGATGTTCTCACCAAGTGTGAGCTTGCCGTTCAGCCGCAGGCTGTCCACCGCGATGTAGTTATCGAACTGGGTGACCACCAGGTCGGCGCGGCCGGTGTACTGCTTCGCATCCGCCTCGGTCCACCACTCTTTCAAGTTGCCTTGCGCGTCGAACTTGCGGCCCTGATCGTCGAATCCGTGGGTCATCTCGTGGCCGATGACCGCACCCATTCCGCCGTAGTTGATGGCATCGTCGGCGTCGGGATTGAAGAACGGCGGCTGCAGGATGCCGGCGGGAAAGACGATCTCGTTGAGCGACGAGCTGTAATACGCGTTGACGGTGGGCGGCGTCATTCTCCATTCGGTGCGATCCACCGGCTTGCCGATCTGGTTCAGGCGCCGGCGGACCTCGAACTGGTTTGCGGCCAGGACGTTCTGGACGAACGGTCCCTGCCGGATCTCGAGCGCGGAATAGTCCCGCCACTTGTCGGGGTAGCCGATTTTGCGGGTGAACGCGTCGAGCTTGGCGAGTGCCTGGGTCCGGGTGGCCGGTTGCATCCACGGGACCGCGTTCAGCCGGTCGCGGAGTGCCGCGGCGAGATTCTGGACCATGGCCAGGGCGCGCGCCTTGACCTGGGGGGTGAACGTCTTTTCGACGTAGGCCTGGCCCAGGGCTTCGCCCAGGCCGGCGTTGGTCTCATCCAGGCAGCGCCGCCAGCGGGGAAACAGCTCCTTGGCGCCGGTCAGGAGCTGATTGAACCGGAAGTCTTCGTCGACGAATGCCGAGCTGAGCCAGGGCGACGCATCGGACACCAGATGCCAGCGGAGGTAGGAGCGCCAGTCCAGGATCGAGGTCTTGGCGATCACGCTGTCGGCGGCTTTCAAGAAATTCGGCGTCGCGACGTTCAGGTCGGCGACCTCGCCCAGGTTGGCGCTGGCGAGGTAGGCGCTCCAGTCGATGTCGGGAGCGAGCGCCTTGAGCTCGGTCACGGTCATCTTGTGGTAGACCGAATCGGGGTTGCGCCGCTCCACCCGGGTGAGCGAGGCGCGGGCGAGGGCCGTCTCCAGGGCCAGGATCCGCTGCGCCTCGAATTCCGCTACGCTGGGCGGATCGCCCAGGAGCATGAGCGTGTGCATGACGTGCTGCTGGTAGCTGGCGCGCAACTTCACCGACGCGCTATCGGTCTTGGTGTAGTAGTCGCGGTCGGGCAGCCCCAGCCCTCCCTGGTCGATGACCGCGATGACCCGGGTGCTGTTCTTGAAGTCCTGCTGCGAGCCGAACCGGAAGCCGACCCCGACGCCCATGGCGTGCAGGCGGGCAATCCCGGCCTGGACCTCGGCGGGTGTCTGGACGCCCGAGATGCGGGCCAACTCGTCGGCGATGGGCCGCGGGCCATCGGCCTCGGCGCGGGCGGAGTCCATGCAGGTCGCGTAGAAGAGCCCAAGCTTGTAGCGGTTGGTGCCCGGCGCGCCGGGGCTTGCGGCCGCGTCGTCCACAATCGCGTGCAAGACTTTCTTGTTGCGATCGTCCAGCTCGCTGAAGCTGCCCCAGGAGGAGTACGCCGCCGGAATCTCGGTTCGCTTGAGCCAGCCGCCGTTGGAGAACTGGAAGAAATCCTTGCAGGGGGCGCAGGTGGTGTCGAGGGCGGTCTTGTCGAAGGGCTTGACGGCGGGTTCCTGGGGTCGGGCAAGGGAAGACGAGCAGAGCATGGCCGTCACGACGAAACCGATGCGGAACCGATGTGTCATACCGCCTCCTGGGGGAATTTCAGAATCGCGTTTTCATGCTACGGTGGGGTACGCGGTTTGGGGAGGGGAAGAGGTCGGCATGTATCAGACATGGCTCGCCAACATACGACTCGATCATCGGAGCGGACAGACCGACAGGGGATGGCGGTCGGCCTCGCAAACGAATGGCCTTAGATCCTATCGCGCCAGTAGAAGGGCGAACGTCGTTGATGAGCGATCGCGACCACGACTGTCCCCTGATCCGAGCGGAGATACACGACATCGTAGGGGAAGCGGCGCAGAATGATCCGGCGAGACCCCCCGAAGTATGGGTTGCCGTGATCGGGAAGGTCGCGAGCCGGACCGCCGCGCGTTCCACCTCCGCTATGAATTCTTCTCCCAGTCCCGGTGACCCGGCATCGTAGCGGTCGGCGGCAGCGAGGAACTCCTCACGGGCAGCAGGTAGAAACGCCGTTTCCGCCACTACCGGCGACGCAGCCGGCCTCGAGCCTCCCGAAGGACCTCCGCCGCAGGCATTGCCTCTACCTCACCGGCCCGGTACGCGGCAATGCGGCGTTCGATCTCCGCCTGCCAGGCGCGGTCGACCTCCTCGGGATCTTCGGCGGTATCATCATCGAGGCTTTCGAGCAGCCGATGGGCGAGGCGAGCGCGGTCAGCTACCGAAAGCCGACGGGCCTCGGTTTCGATCCGATCAACTGGGTCGCTCAAGTGGTCCTCCGGGGCACTCAGGTAAAGCTTCCATTTTCGCCTCCGGTACCGTATCCGGGAAACTAACATCGGTATCCGACGAGAGCCAAAAGGTGACCGAGGTCGGATGCAGCACCTTGATCGCCACTTTGCGCCTGTGCTTCAGGTCCTCGGCGAGACCGACCGTGGCCATGTCCCCGCGGCCGAGCTTGCGCTCGATCGCGTAGCGGACGGCCTGGTCGATCTGGCTTGGCCGCGTCGCTCCTGGGGGAGTTTCTAGCCGCCCGCATGAATCCGGTCCAGATTGTCGGCTATCGGACGGTGGCGAGGTTGCAATGATCGTCCATGTCATATCTGCAGGTCGGGCCGGGGTTCTCGAAGCTCTTCGGGGACTCGCGCCGCAGGTGGAGCTGCGGCACTCCCCGTCGTATCCGAGCGCGGCAGAACTCCAATGGAGTGCGTTGCTCGTCGTCGATCTCACCAACCCGCCGCCGCAGTGGTTTCCCGACCAGGCGCTGCCCGACCGGGCTGATATGCACTTCTCGCGAGGTGGCGCAGAACTACAGGCAAGACATAACTGACGTCCGGTTGAATCTCCCGTCGCTGGCGAGCGGCGGCAAGTCGAGGGTCGCGCTCGCCTAGCTTCCGCCCACGGTCGCCGCCAGGAGCACCACGTGCCGCGCGGTGTTCATCAGAGCGGGAATGTCCGCCCACTCACCGGCCTCGCCGCGCGCACCACCGCGGTTCCCTGAGACCCCAACAGCCAATGTTCCGCCGCCGATCGGCACGTTCAGGTTGGACGAGCCGGTGTTTGACAGATTCGGCTTGTAGCCCAGGTGCTCCGAAATCGCGGCCGCGGCGCTTACCAGCAGAGAATCGGTGGCCCCCGGGATCTGCCCGCCGGGTGTCAACTGAAAGGGCTGCATGTCGAAGGTGATGGTGGTTTCCTTGGTCACCTGCTCGAGTACGGTGCGCACGTCCTTCTCCATTTCGGCCACCACCGGAGCGTCCATGGAGCGGAGATCGAGCGAGAACCAGCCCCGATCGGGCTTGTGGTTGTAGACCTCGCCGCTCTGAAGGATCGAAACATTGATCACGGTTCGCCGGTCCTTGTACCGCGCGGGCTGTGGGAGGGCCAGAATGCGGTCCACCGCGCGGCCGATGCCCTGATTCACGTTGGGCAGCCCGCCCTGGAGCGAGTGACCGGCGGGGCCCTGCGCGATGATTTTCCACCAGTGAATGGTGATCGCGCCGTAGGAGATTCCGTGACCGTCGCCCAGCACATCCACGAAGCCGACGGCCCGGGGCTTCCATTGCTGGTAGAGGGCCTTCATCCCTACCAGCCCGGTTTCTTCCTGGGCCACCGCCGCAAAGACCAGGTCATGCTCCGGCCGGATACCCGATTTCACCAGCGCCTCGGCCGCCACGAGCATGCCCGCGGTGGTGAGCGAGGTGTTGGTGCCGGGGCCTATGACCTTCCCGCCGTCGCGGTACGGTGGCCGTCCCGCCTTCCGCTGGAACTCGGCCACGGGCCCGAGGTCGTCCAGGGTCGAGACAAAGACCAGCGCCTTGCCCGAGCGGCCGGGAATGATCCCGACGGCGTTGGGCGTGGAGTCGAGCGTCACGTTTTACAAGCCGATGGCGCGCATGCGCTCGGCCACCCATTTGGCGCGCTCCTGCTCGTGGCCCGAAGGGGAAACGATCGAGCCCAATGCGATCAGCGTCTGCACCGCCCGGCTCTCGGAGGCGTCGACGGCGGCGAGAGCAGCCTGGACCGGGGAATTCGTGAGCGCTTCGGCGAGCCGGGACGCACCCACACTGGGTTGTTGTGCCGGCAGGACGCGGGACAGGGCGACGGCGAAAAGGACCGCTGCCAGGAAAGATCGAAACATGCTGAGATGCTACGTCGTGGGGCGGGGCCTGTCTACAGCGGGAAGAGGGAAGAGTAAAGCGCATCAATCGACGCTCCCTGAACGCGTCGATCTTTATACGAGGGGTTTCCCTCTTCCCTCTTCCCTCTTCCCTTAAAAGGACAGCCACCACTCCCCATCGAGCCGGGAAATGAATGCGTCCCCACGGTCGATAGCCTGGTTGATCTCGGGCCGGCGGGAGTAATAGAGGGTCCAGGGCGGCTGGTGGCGGAGCCGGTAGTTGGGCGTGCCCAGCGCGGAGATCATGCTCGGATCGAGGCGTCCCGCGACCGCGATCGCGCCGTGGTTCCGGGCGTCGTGCAGCAGGTGTTCCATCACCAGCTCCTGAGCGTTGCGCGGGGCGGCGACCTGGAGGACCTGGCTGGTCTCTCCCGGCTGGACATAATGCACGAACCAGCCCTCCACCTCTCCCGTCTCCCCGCGAACGATTCCGCCGGCGAGTGAGCCGAACTGGCGTTTCTCCCCTGCCTGGGCGAGGAGCCAGGCGAGCGAGTCCGGATCGTAGCGGGGATGGAGCGAGGAATTTTCCAGAATCCGGTCTGCATTCCGGCAGATGGTCTCGGCGTCCAACGGCTCGAGCGTGCCGGCAGCCGGCCGGAGCCGGTAGGCGCCGGACATGCGGGCGGCGACCGCGTCGCCGGCGGCGAGCAGGGGCCGTGCGGCGTAGGCGGCGGCGCGGAGCGGAATCGAGCCGCCGCCGCTGCGGGATCCCCGGTGCCGTCCGGGGCGGAGCACCCGCTCCCAGCCGAATCCGTAGACCAACGCGTGGCGCGCGCCGACGCTCATCCACACGCGCCGCGCGGTCTCGTTCGCCGTATCCGAGAGCGTCAGGTCCTGCGGGCCAGAGAGGAGCGCCCGCACCAGCTTCCGGCCGGCGAGGCCGCGCTCTTCCGGCGCCACCATCATCTGGGTCGCCACGGCCACGCGAATGGGCTGTCCGCGGAACGTCATGGCGCGGGGAATGACGCCGATGAATCCCGCCGGCTTGCCGCTGGCATTCTGGTACACCAGGGACGGGAGCTCGTCGTCCCGCCAGGGATTGTGAAAGAAGACGCGCTCGAAGTAGGCGGCGAGCTGGTTCGGGTCGGGACGCTCGGTGGAGCGGAAGGCGTTTCCCCGCAGCTCGACCAGGGCAGGAATATCCTCCAGCCGCAGCGGGCGCAGGTGCGTGGTGGAATCCGCGAGCCCGGAAGGCTGGATCAGGCTACCTGACGTGGCCGTCGTTCCGCTCCTGACCGGGCATTGCACTTCTGGTGGACGAAACGGCCGACCGCGTTCAGGGAGTCGAGATTGGTCTCCGTGATCTCCTCGTCGGCGATGTCGATGCCGAAGGTGCGCTGGAGGAACTCGACCAGCTCGATCACCCCGACCGAGTCGATGACCCCACTGCCGAGCATCGGGTCATCGCCGCCGAGCTTCCAGTCGGTGCGCATGTACAGGAAGTTCTCCCGCACCCAGCTCCGGGTGCGATCGACGATCTCCATCTCGGGCAGCGGCGTAATCTCGTTCATGCGATCTCCCACTTCGGGGTCAGTCTCAGTGATGCGCGCGGCAGTGGCGCTGCGGTGCTCCGCCGCTCGCAGAATTCATGGTGCCAGAGCTGGGTCGAGAGAATGCCGACCAGGGCCTGCGATTCCCGGGTTCCGGTCGCGGTTCCGCTCTGGCACCGGCGGAGCAATCCGGCGACCGCCTGCGGATCGAAGATCCCCGTGCGACGCAGGCTCGCGGGTTGGAGCAGCTCGACGGCGTATTCGGGGGGGCGCGGGCCGACGAAGGGCGGCACGTCGGGCGCCCGGTAGGCCTGCTTGGGCCGGTCGGCCACCGTCCGGGGCAAGGCTATGGGCGCCCAGCGGCGCAGGATGTCCTTCTCCCGCAAGCCGCGGAGCTTGCTTCGCTCGGGCAACGCGGCGGCGAATTCGAAGAGCCGGTGATCGAGGAACGGAACCCGGGTCTCCACGCCATGCGCCATCGCCATGCGGTCACCCTGCGACGCCAGCAGGTAAGGCGAGAGCAGCGTCACCAGCTCGAGATACGCGGCGCGGCCCAGCGGCGACCACTGCGCGAAGTTGGCGGGCAGCTGCGCCCGCAGCTCGGCCAGCGGGTCGAAATCGCGCAGCAGGTGGCGGAACTCCGGCGAGTAGAAGTCCTTGATCCAGCATGTGGGCCGGAACCGGGGCAAATGGGAAAACAGCGGATCGCCGGGCGAGCCGGACGAGAGGAAGTAGCCCGCCCAGAAGTCGCCGCGCCGAGCGCCGGCGCCCTCGTGGGGATACAGGCGCTCGAAAAGCCGGGGCCGGATCCGCGACTCCGGATGGCGGAGACAGAACAACCGGACAACGGTGTCCTTGAACAGGTCGTAACCCAGAAAAACCTCGTCGGCCCCCTCGCCGGTGAGCACCACCTTGATCCCGTCCCGGCGGGTCAGGCGGGAAAGCAGATAGAGCGGCGCCGGTGCGGTGCGCAGCAGCGGAGTCTCGGCGTGGCGGATGACGTCGGGAAAAACCCGCGCGATGTCGCTGCGCGAAATCCGCTCCACGGCATGGCGGCTGTGCGCGTTGCCGGCGGCGGCACGCTGATGATCGCTTTCGTCGAAGCGGGGATCATCGAATGCGACCGAGAAGGTGCGCAGCTGCTCGGTCGAAGTAGCGCTCGCGAGCGCGCAGACCGCGCTGGAGTCGAGACCGCCGCTCAGATATCCGCCCACCGGCACGTCCGCGAGCAGCCGCATGCCGACGGCGGAGCGCATCAGGTCGTCCAGCCGGCAGAGCGCGTCGGAAGGCTCGGCAGCCGGTTCCGGGAAGTCGACGTGGTAGTAGCGCGTGATCGCGAGGCGGCCGCCCTGCCAGCGGGCGCAGCAGCCAGGCTCGAGCGTGCTGATCCCGCGAAAGGGCGTGCGCGGCGGCAAAGCGGCCCAGAACGTGAACACCTGGTCCAGCCCCTCGGGATCGAGCGCCGCGGCGATCTCACCGCTGGCGAGCAGCGCCTTGATTTCGGATGCGAAGTACAGGTCGCCGTCGCGGAGCGCGTAGAACAGCGGCAGGATGCCGAAGCGGTCCCGCGCCAGAAAGATCGAGCGGGTGCGCCGGTCGTAGATGGCGAAGGCGAACTGGCCGTTGAGGCGCTGGGGCAGGCCGGATCCCCACTCCTCGTATCCGTGGAGCAGAACCTCGGTGTCGGAGCGGGTGCGGAAACGATGCCCGTGCGACTCCAGCTCCTCTCGCAGCGTGGGGAAGTTGAACACTTCGCCGTTGTACACGACCCGCAGCGAGCCTTCCTCGTTGGCCATGGGCTGCGCTCCGCCCTCGAGGTCGATGATGCTCAGCCGAACATGGGCGAGGCCGACCCGCTCGTCCGCGTACACCCCGGAGCCGTCCGGGCCCCGGTGCCGAATGGCTTCCGCCATCCGGCGGAGCATGCGGGTCGCAACGCCTCGCGGCTGACGACGCGCGACGCCGGCCAAGCCGCACACCTCTCCCCTACTCCCCTCTCCCGCTCGCTGCGCTCGCCGGCGAGGGGGACGTGATGCGCAGCCGATGTTCCGGCGAGGGAACCAGCAGAGCCGGCTGATGGAGATAACGGGTCGCCGCACGCTTGCGGTCGATGTCGCGGAAGACATGCGCCACCTGGACGGCGGTCAGGCCAAGCTCCGCGGCCGTTTCTTCCGCGGTGCTCCCTTCGTCGTGGGCCTGGAGCACGAGATCCAGCTCGAGCAGCGGAAGCGAGAAGAAGAATTCTTCCTGGGTCTGCGGCAGCGAGTAGGTATCGGTGGTCGGAACCCGGGAGCGAATCTCCGCGGGAACGCCCAGATGCTCGGCGAGCTGGTAGACCTGCGACTTGTAGAGGTGGGCGATCGGTTTCACATCGGCCAGCCCATCGCCGCCCTTCACGAAGAACCCGAGCTCGTACTCCAGCCGGTTGGGCGTGCCCATCACCGCGTATTGCAGCCGGTCTGCGTGGAAATACGTCATCATGGTGCGGACCCGCTGCTTGAAATTGGTCGCCGCCACGATCTCGCGGAACTCGCGCGCCGGCAGGCGAATCTTGTTCGTGTCCCCGGCCGGGCTGCTGACGGTGAGGTGCGACAATGGCAACCGATCGGTATCCAGCCCGCCTTCGAAGACCAGCTTGCTGCGCCACCCGGGACCATAGGGCGTCAACCGCTCGATGGCCTTGTCCCGGCGTGCGTAGCAACCGGCGCCTTCCAGCGCCGGCGTGATGTCTTCCACGACCAGCTCGATATCCAGCTTTCGCGCCAACCGCGCGGCCAGTACCAGACTCTCGTTATCCGACTCCCGCTCGGGGAACGCCAACCCGAGGACCCGCCGGGGCCCAAGGGCCTTGACCGCGAGCGCAGCGCAGACGGAGCTGTCGATTCCTCCGCTCATGGCGACCACCAGACCGCTGCGGCGCAGGACCTGCGCTACCTGGTTCCTCAGGACCGCGCTGATCTCCTCGGTGACACGTTCGGGATCGACTCGCAGGCGGTTTTCGACGGTATTGAGCACGCTTCCTCCTCTCGCGCGCTCACTTGGTAGCAAGGTTCAAGCCCTGCCCTCACCCCTGCCTCACCCCTGTCCCCTCTCCCCTTCCCCTTCGC
>JACQVB010000054.1 GCA_016209985.1 Gemmatimonadota bacterium
CTCCGGGTCCAACCCTTCCCGCAGGGCGGCATCGTAGATCACCCCGGCCAGATCGGCCGGAATCTTGAATCGAGAGGAAAACTCCAGCAGGGCCTTGGCCCGAGTCAGCTCGAGCGACATCAGCTCCCGCTCGCCCACCGCCATGTCCAGCGACTGCCGCAGCTCCCGTAACTGGCTCAAGACGGCGGTTCCGGTGTACAGCGACCCGGAGCGGTCGGCGCTCGCCCGGCTGAACGCCCCGCCGACGGCGGCGCTCACCAGCGCGACGACGGTCAGCAGGATCGCGCCCCGCGCGACCAGCTGACGGGTGCCGGCGCGTGGCGGGAATGCCGCCGGAGCCCGCACGGATGCTCGGATCATGCACCCCTCACGCGTTACGCCTCCACGGGCCGCCGGCGCCGCCGGTCTTTTCGACCAGCCGGATTTCGCCGATCTCCATGCCACGGTCCGCTGCCTTTACCATGTCGTATACCGTCAGCAACGTGACGGCAACGGCCGTCAACGCTTCCATCTCCACACCGGTCGGGCCGGTCGTCTTGGCCGAGGCCTGCACCCGCACGCCAGGCAAGTCCGGGTCCAGTTCGGCGTTCACCTCGACATGGTCGAGTCTGATGGGATGGCAGAGCGGGATCAGGTCCGCCGTGCGCTTGGCTCCCATCGTCCCTGCGAGCTCCGCGGTGTGCAGCACCTCGCCCTTGGGCCCGCGATTCTCCCGCACCAGCTCGAACGCCCCACGGGACATGACGATGGTCCCTTCGGCCACCGCCACGCGCGTCGTGTCGGACTTGTCCCCGATATCCACCATTCGCGCGCGCCCTGATGCGTCTACATGCGTAAGCTTCACAGAAGATCTCGCAGTTCCTGTGCCAGTACGGCCAGGGCGAGCTGGGGATTCAGATTGCCCTGCGCATCCCACCGGGTGAGCTCCACCCTACGTAGCGCTGCCAGGTAGCGCCGCAGCTTTACGCGATTCTGCTGAGGCGCTTCCACGACGCGCGAGCGCAGCCGCACGGCCAGGCCGTCCAGCAGGGCGGTGAAGTCCCCGCGGGCGGCCCACGGCGGCTGAGCAAGCGCCGCAAGAGCCCATTTGCCCGGTCCGCCGCGCACCGCGGCCAGGAACCGGTCGGCCGCGACTTCGGCGGCATCGATCCCGCTTCCGGACGACAGCGCTCGGCCGATGCTTCCTTCCGCCAGCAGCACCCGGCGCTCGCGGGCGGGTGAGGCCGGGACCCCGATCGCTTCCAAAAACTCCTGCACGATTTCATCCGGCAGGCGATTCACACGGATGGACACCACCCGCGAACGGATGGTCGGCAGGAGCGCTTGCGGCTCGGATGCCGTCAGCATGATCACGGTGTCCGCCGGCGGCTCCTCCAGCACCTTGAGCATCGCGTTGGCCGCTTCGGGACTCGCCTCCTGGACCACCATGCGCTCCGCATCGCCTAGGACGACGACTTTCTTGGATGCGAGCGCGGGCGTGAGCGAAACGCGCCGCTGCAGCAGCCGGATCGACGCCAGCGAATGGCTGGCCGTCCCTTCGGGGCGCTCGTAGGAGGGGTCGAGGCGCCGCGCCGCGATCACCTCGCCCAACAAGCTGTCGGCCTCGTCGATCTGTTTCGACGGGTCGGGGGCTTTGGGGCGGGGGATGGGGATGAACCAATGAACGTCAGGATGAGAGAGATCGAGGACTCGGCGGCAGGCCGAACATCGCCCGCAGGGCCCCCGGGCGGCACGCGCCTCGCACAGGAGCGTCTGCGCCACCCAGAGCGCGAGCCGCTGTTTTCCCACCCCCGGCGGGCCGATGAGGAGAGACACCTGCGGAAACCGGTTGGCGGCGATTACGGCCGCCAAGCGGTCCCTCAGCTTCTCGTGACCTCGTACCTCGTGTAGCGCCATGGCCACAAATTTAGCCACGACCGGTGGGGGCGGGTACTGTGAATTTCGTAAGACGTTCTATAAGAGTGACTTAGGGCTTGACAGGACGAGTATGAAGCCAACCTAAAAGGGTGAGTGGTGCTCATCGCTCACGCTCTTGGCATCCAAGGTCAGCTCCCCGGCCGTGAAGATCAGGCCCTTGGCACGGCCCTGGCCCATTCTGAAGAAAATCTTGGTCGTTGGGTCGGGCTCGGTCACGAACTCGTTGGAGCCCTGGTAAAGAAGTCTTATGCCATCTGCCGGGCCCATCCGCATCATCAGTTTGTCGCCGGTCAGGTAAATCTCGAGGCGATCGCCCGCCAGGTCGTAAACGCCGGCGTAGCGCTCCTGGGCGGCTGCAGGCAGCGGAAGGTCCTTCACCTTGGGCTCGATCACCCCCAGCACGATGGCAGCGATGCGGTCGGCGATGCGCCGGGTGAGGGCCCGTTCGGAATTCGCGAGTACCACGATGGTGACGTTGTCGTCGGGATAGAAGGACAATTGACTCGAAAAGCCGCGAACGGACCCGCCGTGCCCGATCGAGCGGTGCTTTCCGAGCCGCCCCAACGCGATGCCGAAACCGTAGCTCGCCCGGGATCCGTCCTTCAGCTCGACCGGTTCGATCATCTGCTTCCAGGAAAGTCCCCGGACCGCCTTCCAGTCCTTGAGGGCTCGCTGCCACTTGATCAGGTCCAAAACGGTAGAACAGAGCCCGGCAGCGGCGAACAGCTCTCCCTCTCTGAAAGGTCTTGCAGCGGCCACCACGCCGTCCACGACGTCGTACCCGCGTGCGCGGCCCGAGTCGTCGGCGTGGCAGTAGCGGGAGGAGGTCATGCCTGCGGGCGCGAGCAGCACCTGCTCCACGAATTCGCCGTAGCTCTGGCCCGCGATCTTCTCGATCAAGAGGCCGAGCACGTAATACCCCGAGTTGCTGTAGGCGAACTTTTCTCCGGGTGCAAAATCGAACGGCCGCTCCCCGGAAACCGCCAGGAATTCCGCAGGGGTGAAGTCGAGTGCCGACCGGTGGGTGCCGCTGGAATCGGCGCCGGCATTATCCGGTATGCCGGAGGTGTGACTGAGGAGCTGCTGGATCGTGACCTTGCGGCCTTGAACGGGATAGTCCGGCAGATACCGGGAGATCTCGTCCTTGAGCTTGAGCCGGCCCTGCTCGGCCAGCCGCATGATCGCCGCCGCGGTGAATTGCTTCGTGACAGACGCGATGGGGTAGACCGTCTCCGGAGTTGCCTGCACGCTGTCTCCCAGCCGGGCGTATCCGTATCCCCTGGCCAGGAGGGTCTCTTTGCCCCTCGCGACGGCAATGGACAGCCCGGGTATCTTGGCCTCCTCCAGCGCCTGATGGGCGATGGAGTCCACTCGGGCCACCAACCTGGCGTGCTTCACCTGCTGCGCGGCGAGCTGCACCGGCAGACCGGCGACGGCAGCGAGGAGCAAGGACCGGCGGATCATGACTCAAAAGTAACGTTTCCCCTTGACGCTCTTCTCGCGGGGCGATACTCTCCGTCCGCACTATGACGACCGTCCGCGAGATCCACCACGCGCACCATCACCGTCCGGCCCCGGCTGGGACGAAGGCTGCGCGCGTGTAGTCCGGCGGTAAGCGTCGCAACCGAGTTCTCCCCGGGGCAGTGAAAGCTCCGGGTTTTTTATTTCCGGCAACACTAGGGGTCTACGAATGACTGCTGCCAAGCCGATAACCCTGGCTCTGCCCAAGGGCCGCATGTTTTCATCTTTGATCGCGCTCCTCGGGCAGGCAGGGCTCGTGGTCAAGGAGTACGAGCGCTCCTATCGGCCCAAGGCGAACGACCCGCGGGTCGAGCTCAAGATCCTGAAGCCGCAAAACATCCCGGCGCTGGTGGAGCTGGGGCGCCACGATCTGGGCTTCACCGGTCACGACTGGATTGCCGAGTCGGGCTGCCGGGTGGAGCTGCTGGATGATCTCGGGCTCGAGCCGGTCGATATCGTGGCCGCCGCGACCGAAGGGTGGGTTCCTCCCCAAGGGGGTGGCGCGCCCCTGGTGGTCGCGTCGGAGTACGAGAACCTGAGCCGCCGCTTCCTGGAACAGAAGGGCTGGCCCTACCGCTTCGTTCGCTCCTACGGCGCCACCGAGGTGTTTCCCCCCGAAGACGCGGACCTGATCGTGGACAATTCGGCCACCGGCCAGACGCTCCGGGAGAACGGGCTCGTGGTGGTGGAGCGCCTGCTGTCGTCGTCCACCCGGTTCATCGGATCGGACAGCTCGCTTTGCCGTCCCGACGTGAGGCAATTCGCCGACGATCTGGTGTTGCTGATGGGGGGCGTGCGGGCGGCGGAAAGCCGGGTCATGCTGGAGCTGAACGTGGCGAATGGAAACCTGGACGAGGTGATCCGCCTTCTGCCCGCCATGAAGAGCCCTACCGTCTCGCAACTGGCCGACGGGTCTCACGTGCTGAAGGCGGCCGTGCCGCTGTCCGAAGTGCCGCGGTTGGTGCCGCGCCTCAAGCAGCTGGGTGCGAGCGATATCCTGGAGTATCCGATCAGGAAGGTGATTCCATGAGCGGGGTCGAGCAGCTGGTGCGCGAAGCGGTACGGTCGCTCCCGCCCTACCGCGGTTTGACCGGCGATCGGCCGGCCGTGCTGCTGGACGGAAACGAGAACCCGCTGGGTCCCTCCCCCAAAGTGCTGGAGCGAATGGCCGCAATGAACGGGACCCAGCTGTCCCGATATCCCGCTCCGCAGGCGCTGCGGGAGCGTTGGGCGCGCGAGCTCAACGTGCAGGCGGCCGAAGTATTGCTCACTTCGGGTTCCGGACCGGCGATTGCGCTCGCGGCCGAATTGGTCCTCGGGGCGGGCGACAGCTGCGTCATGGCGGCCCCATGCTTCGAGCTGTACGGCTGGGCTGCCGAGAGGCGGGAGGCGCGCGTCGTTACGGTCGCGTGCGACCCGGCGAAGCAGTTCGCCTTTCCCGCCGAAGGCTTCCGGCACGCGGTAGAAGACGCCGGAGTGCCGCCGCGGCTGGTGATCATCGGCAACCCGGACAACCCGACCGGCACGGCGCCGTCGCTCGAATTTCTCGAGACGATGGCGAGCGCCCACCGGCGGACGCTCTTTCTGATCGACGAGGCGTATACCGAGTTTTTCGGCTCCAGCGCGATCCGGCTGGCCGTCCGGCTTCCGAACATGCTGGTGGCGCGAACGTTCTCCAAGGCGCTGGGACTGGCCGGCGAACGGATCGGAGGTCTGATCGGGAGCGCCCAGCTGATCGAGCTGCTGGCGCGGATCAATGTGCCCTATCCCATCACCGCCACCGCCGCCGCTCTTGGTCTCGCTGCGCTAGACGATCGCTCGCACGTGACGGCCACGGTCAAGCAATCACGCCGGGCGGTGCGGCAGATTGCCGAGGGGCTCACGGCCCTCGGGCTTCCGAACATTCCCACCCGGGCCAACTTCGTGCTCTGCGATCTGGGCGACGCCGATCGCGCGGCCAGGCTGACGGCCGCCCTGGCGAGGCGCGGGGTCGCGATACGTAATCGAAGCCATCTCGCCGGCATGGCGGGCTGGGTCCGGGTCAGCGCGGGGACCGACGCAGAGGTGAACCGGTTTCTCGATGAGATGCGGCTGCTGTTTGCGCCGGAGCCGGAAGCTCTGCTGTTCGATATGGATGGTGTGCTGGTGGATGTGCGGGAGTCCTACGATGAAGCGATCGTGCGCACGGTGCGCAGCTTCCTGCCGGCCGGCCGCGAGGTGAGCCGGGAAGCGATTCTCTCGGTCAAGCAGCGTGCCGATGCCAACGACGATCACGATGCCACCTGCATCGCTCTGGCGCGGCTGGGAATCAAGCCCGACCGGAAGGAGGTCGAGCGCCGGTTTCAGGCTCTCTACATCGGCACCGGTCGTAAGCCGGGTCTCTATCGGCGCGAGCGGTGGCTCCTTCCCCTACGATCGATCGAGCGACTGGCCCGACGGTTTCCCCTGGCGATCGTCACCGGTCGTACCCGAAACGAAGTTCGCCTCGCGTTGCGAGCGGCCCGGGCCTCGCGCTGGTTCAAGGCCGTCATCACCGCCGACGACGTACGCAAGAAGAAGCCCCAGCCGGACGTGCTTCGGGCGGCTCTGCGGAAGCTCAAGGTTCATCAGGCCTGGGTGGTGGGGGATGGTCCCGCCGATCTTCTGGCGGCGCAGCGGGCAGGCCTTACCTCGATCGGAGTCAGGCGGCCCGACTGGACCGCCACCGCCGATGGCGTGCTGCGCGAGTACCAGCCGCTGGCCGTCCTGGAACGGACGGCCGATCTGCTCCAGGTGTTCGATGAGCGGGATGCATTGGCGAAGGAGACTGTGAGATGAAGCGGGAGAAGGGGCAGGAGAGGCAGAGGAGGCAGAAGCGGCAAAGGATGCTTCGCAAGACGGTCGGGTCGCGAGGCGCCAGCCGTCGCAGCGCCGTGTCTCGCCAGACCGCTGAGACCAGGGTCGAGCTGCGGCTGAACGTGGACGGGAGTGGCCGGACCAAGATCGAGACGCCCATTCCGTTCTTCAGCCACATGCTGGACGCGTTTTGCCGCTTTGCCAATCTCGATCTGGAGCTGACCGCCGCCGGCGATGTGGAGATCGATCAGCATCACACCGTGGAAGACGTGGCACTCGCGCTGGGGCAGGCGTTGCGGGAGGCGCTGGGCGAGCGCCGCGGGATCCGCCGGGCTGCCAGCGCGTCGGTGCCCATGGACGACGCGCTGGGGTTCTGCGCGGTGGACCTGTCGGGGCGGCCCTTTTCCGTGTTCGACGCCAAGTTCGGCAAGGAGCGGCAGGGCGAGCTGGAGCTGGATCTTCTGCCCGAGTTCTTCCGGGCACTCGCCAACAGCAGCCGGGCCAACTGGCATCTCCGAATCGAGTATGGCGAGAACGAGCATCACAAGGTCGAGGCTCTGTTCAAGAGCGCGGGCAGCGCGCTGGGCCAGGCGGTCGCGCGCGACGGGGCGCGAGCCGGGGCGGTTCCCTCCACCAAGGGGGTCCTGGAGTGAAATCGGTCACCGCCGCGGTGATCGATTACGGCGCCGGAAATCTGGGAAACGCGCGCCGGGCAATCGAGGAGCTCGGGTTCCCGCTGAAGCTCGTTCGGGAGCCCTCCGACGTTTCCGCCGACGGCACCGTTCTCCTGCCGGGCGTGGGGAACTACGGCGCCGCCATGGAAACGATCAATCACTCGGGCGTGGCGGACGCGATCCGCGAGGCCGCGCGATCGGGCCGGCGGGTCATCGGGATTTGTCTCGGCCTGCAGATGCTCTTCTCGACTTCCGAAGAAGCTCCCGGCATTCCGGGTCTGGGGATCCTGGCGGGGCGGGTGCGCCGGCTGCACAGCGGCGGCAGGCCGCTGCCGCATCTCGGGTGGGGTCCGGTAGGCACGCGGGGAACGCCGCTCTATTTCGCCCACAGCTTCGTGGTCGATCCGGAAGACCGGTCGACGATCAAGGCGACGGCCGAGTGGGGCGAGACTTTTCCGGCGTTGGTCGAGAACGGTTCCGTGGTCGGCTTCCAGTTTCACCCCGAGCGTTCGGGGGATCCCGGCCTGGAGCTGTTGCGCGCGGCGTTGAACGGCCAGCCGCTGAATCTATGAGCTGGCCCCGGATCATCGTGTGTCTAGACGTCGCGAACGGACGGGTGGTCAAGGGCACCAGGTTTCGCGACCTGAAAGACGTGGGCGATCTGGTAGACCTGGCGTTGCGCTACGCCGACCAGGGGGCCGACGAAATCGCCTTCCTGGATATCGAGGCCTCGGCGGATGCGGGCAAGCCGCGCGGCACCCGGCTCGATTGGGTCGAGCGGGTGGCCCGCCACCTCTTCGTCCCCTTCTCGGTCGGTGGGGGCGTGAGGAGCTGGGATGATGCTTTTCGGCTGCTGGATTCGGGGGCCGACCGCATCAGTGTGGGCTCGGCGGCGGTGAGCCGGCCGGAAGTGCTGGGAGAAATCGGTGAGCGGGCCGGAGCGCAGGCCGTGATCCTCTCGCTCGATGTCCGGCACGTGGACGCCGACCGGTGCATCGTGACCCGCCGCGGCGGCCGGGAGGATACGACCATCGGCGCGCTGGAGTTCGCCGGCGCAGCAGCGAGGTTCGGGGCGGGAGAGATCCTGCTCAACGTGATCGACGCCGACGGCACCCGGGACGGGTTCGACGTGGATTACACCCGGAGCATCGTCGACGCGGTCACCATTCCGGTCATTGCGTCGGGAGGCGCCGGCCGGCCGGAGCATTTCGCCGAGGTGATTACCCGGGGGAAGGCCTCGGCGGCACTGGGCGCCGGGATGTTTCATGATGGGAGCTATACCGTCGGAGACGTGAAACAGGTGCTCCAACAGCGCGGCATCGTGGTGCGCCCGTGCTGATCCCGAGCGTCGATCTGGCGGACGGCCGCGCGGTACAGCTCAGGCAGGGCAAGGAGCTGGTGATCACCTCCGATCGGGACCCGCGCGACCTGGCACGAGAGTTCGGCCGGGTGGGCGACATCGCAGTGATCGACCTCGACGCTGCCATGGGGAAAGGCGACAACCTTGCGCTGATCGAGGAGCTGTGCGCGATCGTTCCCTGCCGGGTGGGCGGCGGAATCCGCGACCTGGAGCGGGCCCGCCGCCTGCTCCGTGCCGGGGCGCGCAAGTTGATCATCGGTACCAGGGCAGAGCCCGAGTTTCTCTCGCAGCTCCCCCAAGACCGTCTCATGGTCGCGCTCGATGCCGAGCAAGGGCGGGTGGTAGACCACGGTTGGACCGCGGCGACCGGTGAATCGCCGCTCGATCGCGCCCAACGGCTCGCGCCGCACGTTTCGGCATTCCTCTATACGCTGGTGGATCTGGAAGGGACCGAGAGCGGCATCGATTTGCGCCGGGTAAAGGAGCTGGCCGAGGCGACGTCCCGGCCGGTGACGGCGGCCGGCGGCATCAACTCGGTGGATGAGATCGTGGCGCTCGATCGAGTCGGGGTGGACGCGCAGGTGGGGATGGCGCTCTACAAGGGCCGGATTTCCCCAGCCGACTGTCTCGCCGCGGTGGTCAACTTCGAGGGAAGTGCGGGGATCATTCCGACGATCGTGCAGGATGTCCGGGACGGCCGCGTACTGATGTTTTCGCGATCCACTCCGGAGACACTGCGTGAGGCGGTCCAGACCGGAGACACGATCCTCTACTCCCGCCGGCGCGGCCGGTGGCGCAAGGGCGAAGAATCGGGCAACACCCAGCGGCTGGTTCGGGTCGAAGTGGACTGCGACCGCGACACGCTGTTGTTCCTGGTCGAGCCGCGGGGTCCGGCCTGCCACCGCCTCACCGAGTCCTGTTTCGGCGACCGGCCGTTCAGTCTGGAACGACTCGAAGGGATCATCGCCGAGCGGGACCGGAACGCCGACGGAAAGAGCTATACCCGCAAGCTGCTGGCCGATCCAGTGCTGCGAAAGGAAAAGCTCCTGGAAGAGTCGGAGGAGCTGGCTGTGGCGCCTACGCGCGACAATGCGCGCTGGGAAGCGGCAGATCTGCTCTTTCACGCACTGGTCGAGATGCGGGCCAAGGGGGTGACGTTGGCGGAGGCGGTGGCGGAATTGGAATCGAGGCACCTTCCCCTCTCCCGTAGGGAGAGGGGTCAGGGGTGAGGTTCAGTCCCGGCCTCTCCAGACCTTCCACCGATCCAGCACCTCCTCGCCCCGCACCACCACGTACTCATCGAAGTGGGCCACGGTCAGGCAGGAATGGTTGGGCACGATGCGAACGCGGCTGCCGACCGGCAGGGAATTACCCACCGTCCCATGCTCCTGGCTCACCGAAACCACTCGGACGTCGGGCCTCAGGGTGTGCGAGGCGTAGTCGGCGAAGATCTCGCCCATGCTGGGTCCCGGGGCGAGCTCGGAGCCGGTGTCCTTGGAGAGCGCGAGTGCCCCCGCGTCGATGACCGCATGGTTGGTACCGGGCTGGGCTGACACCACACTCGCCAGCACGGTTACGGCGACATCGGAGACCGCGCACGAGCCGAGGACCACCTGGGTGTAGTCATAGAAGACATAGTTCCCCGGCCGGGCTTCCGTGACGCCATCGAGTGTGGCCACCATCGACATGGCCGGCGTCGATCCCACGCTGATCCCGAAATCCCGTCCCCCCAACGCCGTACGCAGCCGGTCTCCGAATTCCGCCATGACGCTCCGCTCCTGTTCGGCGATGTCGCGGATTTCCTGGCGGGTCCGGCCATGATACGAATGACCGGAGTGAGTCAGAATGCCGTCGAGCTGCAGCGAGGATGAGCCCGCGATCCGCTTCGCCAGCTCCAGGGCGACGGGAGATTGCGGATCCACGCCGGCACGGTGGTAGCCGCAGTCCACTTTCAGCCATAGGTGAAACCGGTGTCCCGATTTCTCGAGAGTCTCCACCCCTTCCTCCGAGTCCACTACCAGGCGCAGCGTCACGCGTTCGGCGAGTTTGGCCGCATCAGGAATGCGATTGAGAATCACGGGGAACGCCCAGGTGATATCCGCAAATCCGTGATCGGCAAAGACCCGGGCTTCGTACAGAGTGGAGACGGTGATCCCGGCAATCCCGAGCTCCCGCTGCCGCTCGCCAATCTCGATGCATTTGTGGGTCTTGATGTGCGGGCGTAACTGTACGCCAAGGTCGCGCGCACGACCGGCCATTCTCTTCAGGTTGGCATCGAGGACGTCCAGATCCAGCAAGAGTGCCGGTGTGCGAACATCGTCAAGGCGAAGCATGTCGTTCTGAGTCCTGACGGTTGGACGGTCGGACGGTTAGTGGTTTCGGGTGGCTGAGAGCAAACCGGTCCTCAGTCGAGCTTCGTCCAACCGTCTGACCGTCTCTAACGGTCTACCGCGCGATTGTGGCCGTCAGCTCGTCTACGATCCGTTTCGCGCTGTACACGTCGCGCAATGCACTGACGATGGCCTGCGAGTGGACCGCCACCGCGCGGTTGCTCTCGGTAGTGTAGATGAAGTCCCCCGGCAGGCTCTCGATATTGCCGTCGAAGATGAGCCCCACGATCCGGCCCTGCTGGTCCACCATCGGGCTGCCCGAGTTGCCGCCGATGATGTCGTTGGTGGTCACGATATCCAGCGGGGTCTTGAGATCGAAACCCGCCGGTGGGGCTTGCCAGCGTTTGGGCAACGCCCAGTCCTGGCTTCCGGGATTGGAGAAATAGCGGTCGTACATCCCGTAGAAGGTGGTGAACCACGGTGCGCGGGTGCCGTTGTAGTCGTATCCCTGTACCACGCCGTCAGCGAGCCGGAGGGTGAAGGTGGCGTCAGGCGCGATCGCGGTCCCGTACACGTCGAAGAGGGCGCGTGCCAGCCTGCCGGTCCGGTTCTGCTCCTGTGCGGTGAGCTGCTGATACTGTCCGAACGTCTGTTGCAGTCGCGGGAGCGCCGAGCGCATGAGCTGAATGGCGGGATCGTTGCTGGCCCCGATCGCCTGCGGGTCCGCGAGCAGCGCCGCGCGCTTGGCGGAGTCGGGGAGGGCCGATCCGTCGGCGATGGCTCGGGCCGCGTCCTGCGGACTGCGGCCGGCCAGCGCGCGACTCACCCAGGAGTCCGAGGCGCCGAGCAACTGGACGGCGTCTTCCAACTGCGCCCCCAGGACCTGCGCGTCCAGCTCACGGTCGACCTTCTCCTGCAACAACTCGCCCTTCTTGGCGTTGATGACCGAATCCGGCGCGCGGCCGGCCGCGCCGGCCACCTGAATCATTCCCAGCGCGATCTCCAGCGTCTTGGAGCGCAGCAGTCCACCCTGGTTCAGCGCGTTGAGCGCCGGTGCGACCTTCCGGATCTGGGTCCGCAAATCCGCTATCTCGTTCCACAACGTCCCGTACTTGGCCTGGAGATCCGGTTTTGCCGCGACCGCTTTCTTGAAGTTCCGCTCGAAAGCGACCTTCCGGGCCATCAACGCTGGGGTGCGAAGGCCCTGCAGCTCACCGGTGATCGCCTTCTGGGAGTTGGTGAGGCTGAAGTAGTCGTTTTCGATCTCCGACTTTTTCTCCGGATGCTGCTTCATGTACTTGGCGAGAATCTCCGCCCGGCTACCTAGCAGGCGCAGATTGAACGGGTACTGCACGTCCCGCTTATACTCGAGCTGTGCCACGGTCTCCAGCCGCGAGGTCGAGCCGGGGTTGCCGATTACGAAGACCGCATCGCCTTCCCGGGCGCCTGCGGGCGACCAGGGCAGGAAGTTCTCCGACTTGAGGGGCTGGCCGTTCTTGTCGTACACCCGGAAGAACGAGACGTCGAGATCGTAACGGGGGTAGGTAAAGTTGTCGGGATCGCCTCCGAAGTAGGCGACCTGGACTTCGGGCACGAAGACGAGCCGGATATCGTCGTAGCGGCGGTAGCAGTAGAGCGAGTATTTCCCGCCGTGATACAGGGACGTAGCATCGCACTTGAGGCCGGTTTCGCTGCTCACCCGTTCCTCGATCTCATTGATCTTGTTCTGGCGGGCTTCCGCCTGAGCGTCTTCGACCTGACCTTCGCCGGCGCTGGCGACTTCCTGGGTCACGTCTCGGATTTCCACCAACTGATCGACCCAGATGTCGGGCGCCTTGCGCTCATCCTCCGGCTTGGCCGCGTAAAAGCCGTTGTCGATCAGGTTCTCGCCGGGCTTCGCGACCGCAGTGGCGGCTTCCCGGGCGCAATGGTGGTTCGACATGACGAGCCCATTGGGGGAAACGAACGACGCCGAGCAGTTGGGGAGCCGCAAGGCCGAGAGGCGAACCCGCTTGAGCCACGGTTCGGAGGGGGTGAACCCGTACGCCTCCTGGAAGTAGGCAAGGGGAGGATTCTCGAACGTCCACATCTTGCCGGTGTCGAACCGGCCCGGCTGGATGCTGTCCGGAACGGTGGGTGCGGCAGCTACTGCAGGCGCCTGCGCCGGGGGCTGAGGAATGGGAGCCCGAGCCGGGGTGGCGGCCGCCGGAACCGGTGCCGGCGCCTGCCGCGGCTTGGGGCCGCAGGCCGGCGCGACTATCAGCAGGATCCACAGTGCGGTGGATTGGAGGAGACGCGGATTCATAAGAGCTTCCTCATGGGGACCTGGTGAATTCTCCCTCGGCTTCGCCAGAAACGCGTCTCGGAATGTAGCGCATGTGCAGGCTTGGTGAACGAGAAAGTGAGAAGGGAGAAGTGAGAAGGGATGCACTCGGAGAACTTGGCAGCCGCAGCATCTTCCCATCGGGCCTTCTCACTTCTTACTTCTCACTTCTCACTTTTCACTGCGAGCGGTTTGAATGGAGTCGATTGATCGAAGCCTCGAGCCATCCGCGGCGGAAATGCGCAGGTTGGTCGAGGGCGCCCTGGAACGGATTGTCGCTCACCTGGAATCGCTGCCGGCGCAGCCTGCGGCCGATGTCGCAGGCGCCGTCGAGCTGGCACGATCGGTGCGCGAGCACCTGCCCGAGCAGGGTGAGGCGTACGAAAAACTCCTGGCGCTCGTCTTCGACCGTCTGGCCCCCAAGAGCTTCAACACGGCCGGGCCGGGATACCTCGCGTATATCCCCGGTGGAGGGCTCTTCGAATCAGCCGTCGCCGATCTGATCGGGGATGCGGTCAATCGTTACGTGGGCGTCTGGCTGGCTGCGCCGGGCCTGGCACAGATCGAGGCCAATGTCGCGCAATGGCTCTGCGAGATCGTCGGGTACTCCGGCGATGCACGCGGATACTTCACCAGCGGCGGCTCGCTGGCGAATTTCGGCGCGGTCGTCACTGCGCGCCGGGCCCTGCTGCCGGAGAACTTCCTTGCCGGTACGATCTACACGTCCGATCAGGCCCACCATTCGGTTCAGAAGGCAGCCACGCTCGCGGGGTTTCCCGCCCGGAATGTGAGGGAAGTTCCCAGCGACGAGCGCTATCGCGTCCGCATCGGCGACCTGAACCGGATGATCGCCGAGGACCGCCGCTCCGGGCTTACGCCGTTCATGATCGTAGGCAATGCGGGAACCACCAATACCGGCGCGGTGGACGACCTGGCCCGGCTGGCGGACATCGCGCGGGATGAGGGAATGTGGCTCCATGCGGATGCCGCCTATGGCGGGTTCTTTCTGCTCACCGAGCGGGGCCGCAAGACGCTGCAGGGGATCCAGCGCGCCGATTCCGTGACGCTGGACCCGCACAAGGGGATGTTCCTCCCGTACGGCACCGGTTCGCTTCTGGTGCGGGATGGCGCCGCGCTGCGAGGGGCCCATGGCGTCGATGCGCATTATCTCCCGACCATGCCCGAAGCGCCCGACATGGTGGACTTCAGCCAGATCTCGCCCGAATTGAGCCGGCCGTTCCGGGGATTGCGCGTGTGGTTACCGGTCAAGCTCCACGGTATCGGAGTATTCCGCAGCAATCTGGACGAGAAGCTGGACCTGACGCTGTGGGCGACCGACCAGCTTCGGACCATTGCGGGAATCGAGATTGTGGCCGAGCCCCAGCTTACGGTGGTGGCGTTCCGGCTGGTTCGTACCGGCCTTTCCGAAGACGCGCTGAACGACCTCAACCGCAGGCTCATCAAGGCCATCAACGCCCGCCAGCGGATTCACCTCAGCGGGACCACGCTGGGCAACCGCTTCGTGCTCCGGATCTGCGTGCTCTCCTTCCGCACCCACATGGATCGGATGCGCGAGGGATTGGAGGACATTCGTATGGCTGTGGCGGACCTGCGCTGAACCCTTACCGCCCCTTTGTAAGCACCTCGCGGATCCGCCGCAGAAAATCGTCCAGGGTCCACGGCTTGTGAATGAACGGCAGGCTCGGATCGATGTCGCCGGTCGCTCCGATGTCGCGGGCGGTGTATCCGCTCGCGAAGAGAAACTTCATTTTGGCACCCGAAGCGCGCGCGGCATCATAGAGTCCGCGACCGCCCAACCGTGGCATCGCGACGTCGGAAATGACGAGATCGATCTCGTTCCCGCGCTCGCGGATGATCCCGAGCGCTTCGGTGCCGTCGCCCGCAGTGAGGACCCGGTACCCGAATCGTTCCAGCACCCGGCGCGCGGCACGGCGGACCGGTTCTTCGTCATCCACGACCAGGATCAGCTCGGTTCCGCGCGGGGGGCTGGCTCGGGGCGCGCCCTGCTGTTCCGGTAGAGCGGGAGAGTCGCCGACAGGGAAGCAGATTCGCACCGTGGTCCCCCGTTGCGGCGCGCTGTCGACGTGAACGAATCCGCCGTGCTGTTTCGCCAGCCCGTAGATCATGGCCATGCCGAGCCCGGTACCCAGACCGGGCGGCTTGGTGGTGAAGAACGGTTCGAAGAGCCTCGCGCGGGTGGCCTCGTCCATGCCCGTGCCGGTGTCCGTGACCGTCAGACACACGTACTCACCCGGGTCGCCCCAACCCTGAGCGCGGACTCGATCGGCGTCGATCGTCTCCACTCCGGCGTGGATCCGGACCCGGCCTCCATCGGGCATCGCGTCCCGCGCATTGGTGAGCACGTTGAGCAGGATCTGCTCGATCGCATGGGAATCGGCGCGGGTTTCCGGGGTGCGCTCCGTCGTGATCTCGAGCTCGATCGGCGGAGGGAGGATTTCCCGGAGGTGGGCGGCCATGTCTTCCACCAGCTTCCCCAGCCTGACGGGCTGAAACATCAGCCGCTCGCGCCGGCTGAAGCTCAGCAGCTTGCGAACCATCTCGCTTCCGCGTCTGGCGGCGGCGCGCAGTTCCCCCAGATCGCCCAGTGCCGCCGGATTGCCGGCCAGCGCCCCCGCGATCAGCTCGGCGTTGGCCAGGACCACGGTCAACATGTTGTTGAAGTCGTGCGCGATGCCGCCCGTCAACTGCGCGACCGCATCCATCTTCTGCGCCTGGCGCAGGCGCGCCTCCAGGCGGGCGCGCTCGACCTCCTCTGCCGGGCCTGAACCGCCCGATTCCACCAGCGCGATCTCGGTCATTCCTGCGGTATGGTCCGCGACGGGCACCCTTGTCATCTGAATCGTGGCCGGCGGCTCTCGCAGCGATGAAAGGCGAGCGCCGACCAACTCGGCAGGTTGGTACTCGAGCAGGCGTGCGAATGCCGGATTGGCGAAGAGGATTTCTCCGTCGGCGCCCAGCAGCGCGACTCCAACGGGGAGGGCGTCGAAGGCCCCTTCCAGCAGAGCAGCAGGGGAAGGGGTCACGAGTCGGGAGATCTGATCTGTCATTCCGCTACAGGGCTCGTTTGAGAACGGCCGGATCGACGTTTCCGCCGCTCACGATACACACGACCCGAGCGCCGGCGGGTACCGGGGCCGCGCCCGCAAGCAGGGCCGCGAATGCCGCAGTCCCGGCCGGCTCGGCTGCGAGTTTGGCGCGCTCCAGCGTCAGGCGCAGTGCTTGGAGGATCGTCTCGTCGTCCACCACCACCACATTGTCGACGAAGGCTTGTACGTGTGCAAGAGTGTGCTTCCCGGCGAATGGTGCCGCGAGGCCGTCGGCGACGGTGGAGAGACGTTCGAGCCGCAATGGCTCGCCCGCCGCGAGGCTGCGGCGCATGACATCCGCGCCGGTAGGCTCGACCCCGATCATCCTGACCTCCGGCCGGCGGCGCTTGATGGCGGCGGCGATGCCGGCAATCAAGCCGCCGCCGCCGATCGGCACGATGACGCACTCCACGTCCGGCAGGTCCTCGAGAATCTCGAGACCGATGGTTCCCTGTCCCGCGATGATCGCCGGATCATCGAAGGGATGGACCAGGGTGAGCCCGCGCGCATCCCGGATACTGAGGCACTCTTCCAGCAGGTTGCCTTCGGTCTGAATGACTTCGCCGCCGTAAGCGAGAATGGCCGCGATTTTCGATTTGACCGCGGTGGCAGGCATCACGACAGTCGCCGATGTTCCGGCAGCGGCAGCGGCCCACGCCAGCGCCGCCCCGTGGTTTCCCGCGGACAGGGTGATCAGGCCGTTCCGCAACACCTCGGGAGCGAGTTGCAGCAAATGATTCAGGACCCCGCGCACCTTGAAGGACCCGGTCTTCTGAAACAGCTCGGCCTTGAATGAGAGGCGCACGCCAACCATTTGACCCAGAGTGGCGGCGCTGAAGAGGGGCGTGCGGTGAACCCGGGATCCAATGCGCTCTCGCGCCTGCTCGATGTCCCGAAGCTCGACCATCCGGCAATAGGATACGTCGGGTGCCACGCCGATGACAGGGCTCAGATCGTCCGCCCGGCCATCTGCTCACGCCTGGTGAAGCGGTTGTTAGCCAGTGGGATTCTACCAGTGCGTCGACGAAGGTGGTCCAAAATAGACCACCCGAGCCCGTTGCTCCAGTTGTGGTGAGGCGGATAGTATGGAGGGTTACCGTTACGTGTGAGACGCTCGATGCCCCAAAAACCAGACCCAGAATCGAGAAACAATGCGCCCAGGGTACTGGTGGTGGACGACCACCGGGATACCGCCGACTCTCTTGCCCAAGCGTTGGTCCTGTCCGGTTACTCCGCACAGGCGGCGTACGACGGTGCCAGCGCGCTGAAATTCGCGCGCGAGTTCCGGCCCCACGTAGCCATGCTCGACATCGGCATGCCGGTCATGGATGGATACGAGCTGGCGCGACGCCTGCGGGCTACTCCGGAAACTTCGGCCACCCACCTGATCGCGTTCACCGGCTACGCCGAGGAGTTGCTCCGGCGCCACACCGAAGCGGGTGGGCAGGCGGGGTTCGAGCAGTATCTGGTGAAACCGGTCGACATCGCCCAGGTGGTGGCCGCCATTCGGCGCTTGTTGTCGGAAGATTCCGCACCGCTCGACATCCGCGATTCGCCAAAGCCTTGATGGGAAACGATCAGGGCGGGCTCAGACCGCGTCCGCCCTGTTGATGACGCAAGGCTCCCGAGGAGGGACTCGAACCCCCGACCCGGCGGTTAACAGCCGCCTGCTCTACCAGCTGAGCTACTCGGGAACAGTGTTTGCAAAATATAGCGAGCACTGTTCGCATTGGCATTCTCGGCAGGACAGGCTGCCGGAAACGGCCGCGGACCCAATCGGCAGAGGTCGTCCGTGATTCCCAAGGACCGGAAACACGAAGGTGTTGCCGCCGCGCACCGGTTGCGCGATCCCGGCCATGACTTCCAAACGCTAGCCGACAGCGTGAAAGACTACGCCATCTTCACGCTGGACGCGGGCGGGCACGTGATGAGCTGGAACACGGGGGCGCGCGAGATCAAGGGATATGGGGAGCTGGAGATCCTGGGCAAACATTGCTCCCAGTTCTACCCGCCGGAAGACCGCGAAGCGGGAAAACCCGAGGCGCTGCTGGAAACCGCGGCCCGAGCTGGTCGAGTCGAGGATGAGGGGTGGCGTGTCCGCAAGGACGGCACCCGCTTTTGGGCCGATGTCGTCATTTCTTCCCTTCACGACCACGCCGGCGAGCTGATCGGATTCCTCAAGGTCACCCGGGATCTTACCGCTCGCCGAGAGGCAGAGGAGCGGTTACGGCAGAGCGAGCTGCGCCTGCGGCTGCTGGTCGACAGCGTCAAGGACTACGCCATCTTCATGGTGGACACCCGTGGCCAGGTCATCTCCTGGAACCGCGGAGCCGAGCGCCTCAAGGGATACCAGCCCAACGAGGTCATCGGTAAGCACTTTTCCATCTTCTATACGGCAGAAGACCGCGCTGAGGGCAAGCCGGCGCAGATCCTGGCGTTGGCCGCGGCCGAGGGGCGCGCCGAAGATGAGGGGTGGCGGGTGCGCCAGGATGGCTCGGTGTTCTGGGCCGACGTGTCCATGTCGGCTGTCCGGGACGAACGGGGTCACCTGCTCGGATTCGCGAAGGTCACCCGAGACTCGAGCGAGCGGCGCCGAACGGACCGCGAGCTCATCAGCCGCTCGGCGCAACTGTCGGCTGCCAATCAGGAGCTGGAGACGTTCAGCTACTCGGTGTCACACGATCTGCGCGCGCCGTTGCGCGGCATGGACGGGTTCAGCAAGGCGCTATTGCGCGATTACTCCGAGCAGCTGCCGCCGCAGGCCCGCAATTACCTCGAGCGGATCCATCGGGCGGCCGAGCGGATGTCGGAGCTGATCGACGATCTGCTGGAGCTGTCCCGCATCACCCGCGCCGAAATCCGGGGGGAACCCATCGATCTGACCGCGCTGGCGCACGAGACCGTTTCCGATTTGCGGAAGATCAATCCCGATCGAAACGTGAACGTCACGGTTCAGCCCGGACTCAAGACCTCCGGGGACCGGCGGCTGATTCAGGCGATGCTGGAGAACCTGATCGGGAACGCCTGGAAGTTCACGGCCAAACAGCCGGTCGGTCGCATTGAGGTCGGGGCGGTCCGCTCCCATCACGACCCGGAGTTCTTCGTCCGGGACAACGGGGTGGGGTTCGACATGGCGTACGCCGACAAGCTGTTCATGCCGTTTCAGCGGTTGCACACCGGGACCGAGTTCGAAGGCACCGGCATCGGTCTGGCCACCGCATACCGTATCATCAGCCGGCACGGCGGCCGCATCCGGGTGGAGTCCGAGCCGGAGAAGGGAACCACCTTCTGGTTTACGTTGGGAGCGAGCCCATGACGCGGGGAATCAGAAAAGTGACCTCGGTGACCCTCCTGGTCGAGGACAACGAGGACGATGCCGATCTTACGGCGATGGCGTTCGGCGATGCCAAGATCGCCAATCCTCTGGTGCGGGTGCGGGACGGCCAGGAGGCGATCGACTTTCTCTTTGCGCGGGGCTCATATGCCCATCGGGACCCGTCGGAGCTGCCGCTGGTGGTCCTGCTGGACCTCAAGCTTCCCAAGCTGAGCGGCATCGACGTACTCCGCGCCATTCGCGGCGACCGGCAGACCTGCCGGCTGCCGGTGGTGATCCTGACCTCGTCCATAGAAGAGCGCGACCGGTTGGGATGTTACGACCTGCACTGCAACAGCTACGTTCGGAAGCCGGTGGACTACGACCAGTTCGTGGCGGCCTGTCGTGGGTTGGGAGTGTACTGGACCTCGATCAACACACCGCCGCCGGAAGTAGGGTCCTAAAAGGGGTACGCCCTTATTTCCCGACGGTATTGATCAAGATGGCGACCGAGAGCGCCACCTGCACCAGACTGAGCACCAGCCCCACGTCCTCGCGCGAAAAGCTCTTGCGGGCAACCACGATCTGATCGCCTGAACGGACGCCCATTTCCTGCAGGCTGCGTCCCTGACCGAAGCTGAGCTGCTGTTCCTGTCCCGCCCGCAGCAAGCGGATCTTGTTCATGTTCCCCGACGAGGACGGTCCGCCCGCCATCGCGACCACATCGAGTACGCTGAGCGTGGGGTCGACGGTGTAGAGGCCCGGCTGGCGGACCTCACCGAGTACGGCCATCCGAAACAGCGGGGCGACGGTGACAAAGGGACTCTTGAAGATCTGCTCGAGTCCCTGACGCATGCGTTCGCGAAGCTCGGCTACGGTGAGATTGCTGACCTGGATGTCGCCGAGTACCGGATACTGCAGATGCCCGGTCTCGTCCACGATGAACTGTCCCGAGAATTGCTCCTGTCCCCACACGTCGACCCGTAGCACGTCCCCCGGCCGCAGCGTGTAGTTGCTCGCGGGCGCCGAGAGGAGAGCCGGGCGATTGGTGGGCGCGGGATTCTGCTGGCCGGCTAACGGGGCGGCCGAAAGGACCAGGCCGAAGACCAGGAGGGAATGGCGCATGGCAGGAAAATAGCCTCGTATCACTCCGACGCTACCGAGAGGCAGGGAGAGGCTCATGCCGTCTCTACTGCCGAATCCGCAACCTCGGTCAAGACCGCTCTCAGGAACCGCGCCGTGTGCGTATCTGCTCGAGCGACGTCCTCCGGCGTTCCGGCGGCCACGATCCGGCCGCCGGCATCGCCGCCGTCGGGCCCCAGGTCGATGACCCAGTCCGACCGTTTGATGACGTCGAGATGGTGTTCGATGACCAGTACCGTATGACCGGCATCCACCAATCGATCCAGGACCTTGAGCAGGGTTCGAATATCTTCCAGGTGCAGGCCGGTCGTGGGCTCGTCCAGGATATAGAGCCGGCGCCCGGCGCCCCGGCCGGTGGTGGCCAGCTGGCGGGCGATCTTCAGGCGCTGCGCTTCGCCACCCGAGAGCGTGGTGGCGGGTTGTCCCAGCCGAAGGTATCCCAGGCCAACCTGTTGCAAATGCCAGAGAGTGCGCCCGAGCCGGTCCTGGTGGCGAAAGCGGCGGATGGCTTCATCCACCGTGAGCTGCAGGGCATCCGCAATCGAGAGGCCCTTGATCCGGACGTCGAGTACTTCGCGCTGGAAGCGCGACCCTTCGCAGATCTCGCAGGGCACGAAGATGTCGGCCAGGAACACCATCTCGACCAGCACATGCCCGGCGCCCTCGCAGGCGGGGCAGCGGCCGCCACCCGCCGCATTGAAGCTGAAGGTGGCGGGAGTGTACTTGCGGGCGCGCGACAGCGGCTGCTGGGCGAACAGGGCGCGGATGTCGTCGAACGCCTTGATGTAGGTGACGGGATTGGATCGGGGCGATCGTCCGATGGGTGACTGATCCACCAGCACGACGTCTTCCAGCAGCTCCCACCCGGTGAGCGCCTCCACCCGTCCCACGGGCTCGCCCAGGTGCTCCTTGGCTCCATGCTTTCCCTTGAGCCGCTCGGCGAGCTGCCGGTAAAGCACGTCGTGCACCAGCGTGGACTTGCCCGATCCGGAGACGCCGGTCACCGTCGTCAATGTTCCCAGGGGGAAGGCCGCATCCACGCTCCGGAGATTGTGGAGTGTCGCGCCCTTGACGCTCAGCCACTGCGGTCCGGCACGCCGTCGGCCGCTGGGAATGGCTATCCGCTTCTTGCCGCTGAGATACTCGGCCGTGAGCGTACCGGCGCCGCCCATTTCTTTCAAAGGACCCGCGTAGACGACTCGGCCGCCCTGCTCGCCGCTGGCCGGCCCCAGCTCGATCAGGTAATCGCTCGCCCTCATGGCGGCGAGATCATGCTCCACGACCACCACCGTGTTGCCGGCCGATCGCAGCCGGCCGAGCAGGTTGAGCAGCCGATCCATGTCGCGCGGGTGCAGGCCGATGGAGGGCTCGTCCAGCACATAGAGCGTGTCCACCAGGCTCGAGCCGAGCGCGTTGGCGAGGGCGATGCGCTGGGCCTCGCCGCCGGAGAGGGTCCGCGTCTGCCGGTCCAGCGTGAGGTACCCGAGGCCGACGTCGCACAGGAACGTGGTGCGCGCGTTGAGCTCCCGCAGAATCGTCTCCGCGATGCCGCGCTCGAACGGCGAGAGCTCGAGGGTCGCGAGCCACTCGGCCAGCTTCTCCGTGGTCTGAGCGCTCACCTCACCGATCGGTTTGCCGCCGATCCGTACCGCCAAGGCTTCGGGGCGCAAGCGCGCACCGTGGCATTCCGGACACTCGGCGGCGCGTTGATACTGCCGCAGAAACACCCGGATGTATTGCTTGTAGCGCTTAGTCTCCAGCGCCCGCAGAAAGGGGAAAATTCCGACGAAACGCCCCGCCTTGCCGTGAAGCAACAGCCGCCGGTCCTGGGCCTTCAGTTTTTTCCAGGGTGCCTCGAAGGGTATCCCTTCACGCCGCGCCAGCTCGCGGAGGATGCGGCGGCGACCGTCGTACCGCGGCTTGGTCCACGGGTCCAGCGCGCCTTGGGCGAGGGAGCGGTCGGGATAGGGAACGATCAGCGACTCATCGTACTCCAGCACGGCGCCGAATCCGTTGCAGCCCGGACAGGCACCTTGCGGGTTGTTGAACGAAAAGAGCGTGGGAGACAGCCGCGGCGCCGGCGTTCCACAGTTGGTGCAACGCGGGTGGGCCGAGACGCGGAACCGGCGGGCGCCCCAGACGATGTCCGCGGTTCCGTCGCTCTCGGCGAAGGCCAGCGCCACCGAATCGCAGATGCGGACCCGGTTGTCGGCGGCGGCGGGGATGCGATCGACCACCACCAGGAGGCCCGGCTGGTCCAGGCGCAGCTCGGGGGGCAGGCTGTCCAGCCGATACACGGTCTCCCCGGCGAGCACGCGGACGAATCCCATCGCCTGCAGATTGTCACGCAACAGGTCGTGACTGAGCTGGTCGGACACCGGTAGCGAAAACGCGATGATCACGGGCTCGTTGGCCGCTTCGGCCAGAACCCGGTCCGCCGCGGTCGTGGGTGAATCCACGATGACCGCGGCGCCGCAGCGGTGGCAGAACTGCCTTCCAACGCGGGCCCACAAGAGCCGGAGATAGTCGTAGACCTCGGTCGCGGTGCCGACCGTGGACCGGCTGGAGGTCGTGGGGTTCTTCTGCTCGATGGCCACGGCAGGAGAAATGCCGTCGATCCGGTCCACTGCCGGCTTGGGCATGCGCTCCAGGAACTGCTTGGCATAAGTGGACAGCGATTCCATGTAGCGACGCTGGCCTTCGGCGTACAGCGTGTCGAAGGCGAGCGAGCTTTTGCCCGACCCGGACGGGCCGGTGATCACGGTCAGGGCCCGCCGGGGAATCCGGACGGTGATGCCCTTGAGGTTGTGTTGGCGGGCGCGATGAACCGTGATGAATTGCTCGGACATCAGCGAAGATTAGCAGCAGCGGCAAGGGTTGTAAGGGTTTCAAAGGTTACACGAGTCCTTGCATCCGTTCCAGCATTGACGCCACCGACTCGCCCGCCGTACGTTGCTCCCGCCGATGGCTATAGTCTCCCCGCGATTACTCCGCAGAGGTCTCGAGCTTTTTGCCGCCATCTCGGTGGCAGGGTTTGGCGCGCTGCTCCTGTACGGCAACAATCTCCCCACCTTCCTCGCCGCCATGGCCTCCCTGCGGTGGGAATGGGTGCTGGCCGGACTCGCCCTTGCCTCGCTGGACTGGTTCGGTGGAGGGCTGAGGCTCTGGGTCCTGGTACGCCACATTTATCCGCCGGCGACTATTAAGGGGTCGATCGTAGCGGGTGGCATCGCGACCTGGGCCGGTTATCTCACCCCGTCCCAGGCCGGCAGCGGGCCGCTGATGATCTACGCCATGAAGCGCAGCGGGATCCCGCTTCCCGAAGCGGTGATCTCCACCTTCATGAGCTTCGTTGCGACCGTCGTGTTTTTCGCGGTTGCCGGCCCGCTCGCGGTCTTTTTCGGGGCCGGGCGATCGCTCCAGCGCCATGGGGTTCTGGGGACCGGCATCTCGCTCTTCGACCTCTTCAACCTGAGCCTCGGCGTCTTCGTGGTCATGGGACTGCTCATGGCTTTCGCGATGGCGTTTCCCGGGGTGGCACGCCGGGTGGCGCAGCAAGCGGTGGGGTGGTTCGAGTCGCACGGCAGCCCGCGAATGGCCAGGGTGGCCGCGCGGGTCAGAGCGGGGGTGGATCGCGCGCACGAATGCGTGGTCGCCTACCTCAACCCGCGTGGCTTGCTTGCCCTGGGTGGCGCGATCGTGCTCTCGGCGCCCTCGCACGCCAACAAGCTGCTGGCCGGCTATTTCGTCCTGCGAATGCTCGGCATCAAGGCGCATTTCGTGGATGTGCTGTTGCTGCAGACGCTGATCACCTTCGTGCTGTACTTCGCGATCACGCCGGGCGGATCCGGGCTGGCGGAGCTGGTGTCGGCCGCAGTGATGTCGATCTACGTTCCGCGGGCGCTGACGCCGTCCTACATCCTGCTCTGGCGGATCGTGGTCAGCTATCTGACCGTCTTCGTCGGATCGGTGGTGTTCTGGCGCTGGCTCAAAAGGGCAGAGGATCGGGATGACCAGCCGCTGGAGGAAGAGCCGGTTCCGGTCCAGGTGGGTGGTGCGGGGTGAGCGGGGACGGACGTCTTGAGGCTTCGGCACGAAAGCGAACCCGCGCTCGTCAACCCCCGCTCACCGCTCACCCCTCACCGTGACATCCCGTCATTGCCTGGTCATTTGTCCGGCGGTAATTTCTCCACAAACCAACCCTTAGGCCAATCACGGCATGGCGTTTCTTGAGATCGGCGGGCAGCGGCTCACCATACCGCCGGGCGAAGTCTCGATCGGCAGCGACCCGGCATGTCAGATTCCTCTCAAGGGACCGGGGGTCGCTCCCCGGCATGCCGTCGTGCAGGGGAGTGCCGACGGCCAGGCCGTGATCCGCAAGGCCAACGAGACCGTGGAAGTTCTGATCAACGGTGTGCGGCTGGGCCCACAACCTACCCCGCTGCTCCATGGTGACAAGGTCCAGATCGCGTCCTTCGAGCTGCTGTTCGTAGACGAGCGGCGCAGCGGCAGCACCCAGTACGTCCAGGCGGTCAATCCCGTGATGCTCGCGGGGGCCAAGCCGGGCAAGAAGGGCGCGCCGACCGCCTCCACCGGCGGTCGGATCGTGTCGCTGACCGACGGCCGGGAATACGCCATTACCGGTCAGTCACTGGTCATGGGGCGCGACGCGAGCTCGGACGTGGTACTGAGCGGCAAGAACGTCTCTCGCCGCCATGCCGAAATCATGGCGACCCCCAAGGGGTATCTGCTGGTAGACAGCAGCACCAACGGGACCCTGGTGAACGGTGAACGCGTGGCGGGTCAACGGTTACTGGGACGCGCAGACGTCATTCGACTGGGTGACGAGGAGTTCCGCTTCTATGCGGATGTCGCCCCCCCGGCCCCCC
>JACQVB010000041.1 GCA_016209985.1 Gemmatimonadota bacterium
GCTCCTGCCGCATCGACATGCGGCGGATTGGGCAGATCAAGGACGGCGAAGAGGTCGTCGGCCAGCGGGTGAAGTGCAAGGTGGTCAAGAACAAGGTCGCCCCGCCGTTCCGGCAGGCCGAGTTCGACGTCATGTTCAACGAGGGGATCAGCCACATCTCGCTGCTGGTGGACCTCGCCACCGAGGGTGGGGTCTTCGACAAGAGCGGAGCCTGGCTCTCCTACGGCAAGGAACGGATCGGGCAGGGGCGGGAAAACGCCAAGCTCTACTTGAAGGATCACCCCGATATCGCGGCGGAAGTCGAGGCGAAGGTCAAGGCGCAGCTGGGCATGGCGCCAAAGGCATCGGGCGAGGAAGCCTAGGCACCGGTGGTCATCACCGGTCTCCGAGCCGACGCGCGGATCGCTGGATCCGTCATCGTCGAGGGTGACGGGGTCCGGATCGCGAGCCTGCCTCCCGAGATCCTTCGCGAGCTCAAGCTCGAAGTCGGTAGCGAGCTGTCCCAGTCGCAGCATGAAGCGGTGGTGCACGCCTCTCTGGTGGAGGGTGCTCGCCGCGTCGCGCTGCGCCTTCTCGCCAGCCGCCCCCGCGCCGTCCAGGACCTCAAGCGCCGGCTGCGCGAGCGGGGGCACGATCCTTCGGCCATCGATGAGGCTACCGGCCGGCTCGAGGCCGCCGGCCTGCTGGACGACGTCCATTTCGCGCAGCACTTCGTCCGGGTCCGCGCGTCTCGCGGTCACGGGCCCTCCCGACTGATCCACGACCTGCTCTCCCTGGGGGTCGAGCGCCGGGTGGCTGAGTGCGCCGTGAACGACGTTTCAGCAGCGGAAGGGGTAGATGCCGCGGCGATGGCCCGGGCGATCGCGGAAAAGCGCGCCGCACAGTTGAAGGGTTTGCCGGTGCCCAAGGGGCGTCGCCGGCTGCTGATCTATCTCGCGCGGCGAGGGTTCAGGGGTCGCGCCATCAGGGAGCTAGTCACAGAGCTGGTGGGGTGAGTGGTGGGTGGTGCCTGGTGAGTCGGGGGGACGCCCCATTTTCCACGCACCACGCACCACGCACTACTTACCGATTGTCACCATCCTCCCAACGCCGCCGCGCGTCATTAGCTTTCTCTCCATGAAATCTGCCGAGATTCGGTCGTCGTTCGTCGAGTTTTTCAAGTCCCACGGACACACGCATGTGCCCTCCTCGTCCCTGGTTCCGGCGGACGATCCGACGCTCCTGTTCACCAATGCCGGCATGGTGCAGTTCAAGCGGGTGTTCCAGGGTCTGGAGCACCGGGATTTCTCGCGCGCGGTCACGGTGCAGAAATGCGTTCGGGCGGGAGGCAAACACAACGATCTCGAGCAGGTCGGCCACACCGCGCGGCACCTGACGTTCTTCGAGATGCTGGGCAACTTCTCCTTCGGCTATTACTTCACGCAGGAAGCGATCGAGTTAGCCTGGGAATGGGTGACCAGCGAGCAGTGGCTCGGCATCGATCCCGATCGCCTGTACGTGACGGTGCATCATACCGACGATGAGGCGCGCAAGCTCTGGCGCCAGATCACCGGCATCGCCGACCAGCGGATTTACGGCCTGGGCGATAAGGACAACTTCTGGCAGATGGCCGATACCGGGCCGGCCGGTCCCAATACCGAGCTGAATGTCGATCTCCGCTCCCCGGCCGAGCGAGGGAATGGGGCGTTGAGTCTGGACGAGTTCGTTCGGCTCAACGAAGAAGGAAAGCTGCTCGAGATCTGGAACCTGGTGTTCATGCAGTATGATCTGCAGCAGGACGGCTCGCGGGTGCTGCTGCCCAAGCCTTCGGTCGACACCGGCGCCGGCCTCGAGCGCATCGCGGCGGTGCTTCAAGGCGTGCCGTCCAACTTCGACACCGATCTCTTCTCCCCGATCATCGCGCGGGCGGTGGAGGTCGTCGGCCGCCGATACGACCCCGGTCCGGCGGGCGCGGGTTTCCGGGTCCTCGCCGACCACGCCCGGGCGGTCGCCTTCCTGCTCGCTGACGGGGTGTACCCCTCCAACGAGGGCCGGGGCTACGTGTTGCGGCGGATACTCCGCCGTGCGGTGCGGCACGGCTACATGATGGGGCGGAGAGACCCGACTTTGGTGGAGCTGACCCGGACCGTAATCGCGACGATGGGCGAGTTTTATCCCGAGCTTACCACGCGCTCCAGCCACATCGAGAACGTGACCCGTGCCGAGGAAGAGCATTTCCTGCAGACGATCGAGGGAGGTCTCAAGCGGCTCGACGAGTTCACCAGCGGTGCGGCGGGCACGATCAAGGGTGAGGACGCCTTTCGCCTGTACGACACCTACGGCTTCCCCCTGGACCTGACGCAGATCATAGCCGCGGAGCGAGGATGGTCGGTGGACGTGGAAGGATTCGAGGCGGCGCTGGCGGAGCAGCAGGAAAGATCGAGAAAAGCGGGGAAGAGGGAAGAGGGAAGAGGGAAGAGGACTGCCGGCGGGCCGGCGAAACGGCGGAGCGCCGCCGGAGATTGGGTGAAGGTGAAGCCTCGGGTGCGGCAGAAGTTCGTGGGTTACGAGACGACCAGCGCGGACACCGACATCCTCGCGTACCGCCAGGGCGAAGAGCAGCTCGAGCTGGTGCTCCACGAGAATCCGTTCTACGCCGAGTCGGGCGGGCAGGTGAGCGACACCGGCGTGGTGCGGGGAGCGGGGTGGCAGCTTCCCGTGGAGGACGTCCTCAAGGTCGACGGCAAGCAGGTGGTCGTCGGGCGGTTTCAGGGCCCGTTTGAACCCACCGAGGCGCACGCGGAAGTGGCAGAGCAGCGGCGGCGGGATATCGAGCGCAACCATACAGCCACGCATCTGGTCCATGCCGCGCTGCGCAAAGTGCTGGGTCCGCACGTGCGGCAGGCCGGCTCGGTGGTGGCACCGGAGCGGCTGCGGTTCGATTTCTCGCATCACGCCCCGATCTCGAGCGGCGACCTCCAGGCGATCGAAGAAGAAGTGAACCGGGGCATCTGGGCCAACGTGCCGGTGGAAACCCGCGCGCTGCCCTACCGGAAAGCACTGGAACTGGGCGCGATGGCCTTGTTCGGCGAGAAATACGGCGACGTGGTGCGGGTGGTGGACGTGCCGACCATCTCGCTGGAGCTTTGCGGGGGCACCCATGTGCGGACCACCGGCCAGATCGCCCTGTTCCATTTCACGGGAGAGTCGGGCGTCGCGGCGGGAGTCCGTCGGATCGAGGCGGTCACCGGCCCCGGCGCCTACCGCGTGGTGCGGGCGCTGGATGCGCGGATCGCGGCGGCCGCGGACACCCTGCGGACGAACCCCGAGCACCTGGCCCGGCGGATCGAGGGCTTGCTGGAAGAGAAGCGGCGGCTGGAGAAGCAGGTGGAGAACCTGATCCGGGGCGGCGGCCGGGAGGCCGGCGACCCGGGCCGGGAGTTCCGCGTAGGTGACGTCACGGTCTCGGTGCAGGAGTCCGCGCTCACCGACCGGAACCAGATCGGCCTGATGATGGACACCTTCCGGGAGCAGCACCGCAACGCGGTGGCCGTGTTGACGACCGCAGGTGAGCGGCCCGGCATTCACGTGGCGGTGACGGACGACCTCATCGCGCGCGGCATCAAGGCGGGTGACCTGGTCAATCACGTGGCTGGATTGAGCGGCGGCAAGGGCGGCGGGCGGCCGCACTTCGCATCGGGCAGCACCGGCGACCCGACCAAGTTCCGGGAGACCCTCAAGCACCTCCCGGAGGTCCTGGCGGCCAAGCTCCCCGCGAGCGCCAGTTGAGCGAGGCGCGACGTTGGCTCAATTCGCGTCTGCCTGAGGCGCCCCCTTCGCTGCGGCGCCGCATCGAACAGGCGCTGGACTTGCACCAGGTGCCTCCTGACCATTCGGTGGCGGACGCGTTGCGAGCGGTGGCGGCCGCCATGCTCGAGGAGGCCAAGACGGGGGGGCCGGCCCGGGATGCCGCGCTGACCCTGCTCGCCGCTGACGCGCTGGTCACCTACGCATGCGAAGTGACTGCGGAAACCGATCCCGCCCGGCTGGCCGAGTTGCGGTGAAGTCACTTCGCCCTGTCCCTCGGCCGCCACTCCGCGGCTCCTCCGTCTTGCCGCTCTGCCGCCATGCCGCTCTGCCGCTGTGATCGACCTCCACTGCCACCTCCTCCCCAACATCGATGACGGCTCCCGCTCGGCGGAGCAGTCGGCGGCGGTGCTCGAGGAGTTCGCCCGGGCCGGCGTGACCGACGTGATTCTCACGCCCCACCTCGCGGCCAGCCAGATGTCCCTGGATGGCGATCGGGCGGTGGAGCGCCGGGAAGAAGCGTTCCAGATTCTCCAGCGCCGCGCGCCCCCGCGCATCCGGCTGGCACTCGGGTTCGAGATCATGCTCGACCAGCCGCTGCCGGTGCTCGCCATGGGCGATCGCCGGTTCGCGCTGGCGGGCTCCCGGTATTACCTGGTGGAGTTTCCGCTCTCCATCGTTCCCCAGTTCGCGACCGCGGCGCTGAGCCACATGGTTCGCTCGGGCGTGATTCCCATCGTGGCTCATCCCGAGCGCTATGACGCGTGCAGTCCGGTCGCGGTCTCGGATTGGCGCAGTGCGGGGGCGCGGATCCAGGTGGATGCGACAACGCTCACCCGGCCGCACTCGCGGGGCCGGCAGGCCCGCGCGCTGCTGGAACACGGGCTCGCCGATGTGGTGGCGGCGGACAATCATGGTGACCATCGCTCGGTACGAACGGCGGCGGAGTACTTGAAGGCCCAGGGCGCGGCGGCCGTTGCCGCCCGACTGACGACGGGAAATCCGGGCGCGGTGCTGAAGGATGAGACGATGCAGCAGGTCGATCCGGTCGCGCTGCGCGGCGGCTTGGGGGATCGCATCGCGAGGTTGTTTGGGGGATGAGTGGTGCGTGGTGCGTGGTGAGTGGTGAGGTACGGGATTCAGGGCCTGTAACCGGGAGCAGATTTGATCGATCTATCTGGGAAGGTTGCTCTGATCACCGGAGGCTCACGCGGGATAGGCGCAGCTGCGGCACGACTGTTTGCCAGGGCCGGGGCTCGGGTGGGGATCACCTATCGTACGAGAAGAGCCGATGCCGATGCCGTCGTAAGGGATATTGCCGAAGCGGCGAAGGAGAAGGGAAGAGGGAAGAGGCGCCGCCCTGAGCGGAGCGAAGGGGAAGCGGGAAGAGTATGCATCGCGATCCAGGCGGATCTTACCGAACGGTCCGCGAATGAGCGGATTGTCGAGGAAACGACCCGCGCGTTCGGGCGGCTGGACTACTTCGTGGCCAACGCGGGGATCTGGCCGGCGGAACCGATCGCGCTGGCCGAGATGCCGGAGGACCATTGGCGCCGCACCGTGGCGACCAACCTGGATTCGGTGTTCTACGGGTGCCGCGCGGCGATTCCGGCGCTGGCGGACGGCGGCTCAATCGTGATTATCTCGAGCACCGCGGGCCAGCGGGGCGAAGGATTTCACGCGGACTACGCCGCGACCAAAGGCGGCGTGATTTCCATGGTCAAGTCGCTGGCGGTGGAGCTAGGGCCGCGCCTGACGGTGAACTGTGTGGCGCCGGGGTGGGTCGATACCGAGATGGCGGCTCCGGCGCTCGAGAGCGGCGACCGGTCAGAGATCCTGGAGGCGATCCCGCTGCGGCGGGTGGCCGCAGCGGAAGACATCGCGGGGCCGATTGTTTTTCTCTGCTCGGCGCTCGCCCGGCACATCACCGGCGAGATTCTCAATGTGAATGGTGGGAGCGTACTCTGCGGCTGACTCTCACGGATTCCAGCGGAGCGCGAATTGTAAATTGATGTTGGTGACGTCGTTCTCGACCACGTAATAGCGGTTCAGCTCCCGGCTCAGTGCCATCGCGCCTGTCACATCGATCTTTCCAACCCTGCGCATCAGGGACAGCCCGCCAGTAAGCTCTATCTGATGTCCCTCGCGATACCGGGTGGGTCCGAACAACGTGTAGTAGGCGTCGTCGTCGTACCGCACGCGCTGGATGAACACCCCCCACCGCCCGCTGCTCAGGTATCGGTCGAAGCCCAGGTGCTGGCTGTCGGATCCCGGTCCGATGCCGGCGCCCAAAAGCTGTCCTCGCTCGGTATACCCCTGGCGCACCAGGAAATGGACGTAATACGTCGGGTCGGCCCGCACCTGAAAGGTGGAAGGACGTCCGAGGTGGGTCCATTCGCCCCGCAGTCGGCTTCTGGTTCCGCTCCCGACCATCGCCTTCTGAAATCCCGCGGTCCATGCCTGGCTGTGATCGGGCTCGATCAGAAAATCCCGAAGATTGCGGCTGTGATCGTTCCGCGCCCACTCGACATAGGCCTCGAAACCGCTTTCCGGGAGCACCCACCGCGCGATCAGCGAGAGCAGCTGGTCGCGATTGTCGGTTCCCTCGGGATTCGTGGACGTCGCGATCTGATTCTTGAAGAAGGGCTGGAATACATCGACGAAGTCGACGAAATGGAGACTGTCGTCCCACGGCATGTAGAGAACCCGGGTGAGGCCCAGCGTCAGGCCGGGCAGCCAGCGTGGCTCCAGCGCGAGAGTGAAACCCGTGAACAACCGGGCGTTGTTGGTCGAGACGGTGTCGAAGTACGCGGATTCCGTCAGGCGACCCCAGACGAGACGGCTCTCAACGCGTCCCAGAGGCGTCCGTGCGGCACGTCCGGTGCCGAGGTCGACGTGGGGAAAGCCCTCCGCCGTCGCGCTGAGGATGATCGGGTTTCGGAAAGCGGGGCCCCATACGGCGTTTTCGCTGGATATCCCTGCGGTGAACCAGGAGGCCGCGAAGCGAATGTCGGTCTGGCCCCAGTCCGCCTTCGCGAAGGCCTGGTCACCGAAGCGCTGAGGCCAGTCTATCAGGTAGCTCTGCCAGGGATAGCCGAACGGAGACAATAGCGAATCGGTGACCGGAGCGAGCGGGAAGGCACGATTCTGGGTGGACCAGAAGGTGGGATAAAGGATCGCGTTCAGAGGCCCGAGTTGAAGCGTTCCGCCCGCGGAAACGGCACCGGAAATCCCGCGGCCCGCCCAGAGCGCCCCGTCGTTGATCCCGCTGGCATATCCCGAGTTGAAGACCGCGTGGATTTCTACCGGCAAGAGCCCGAGGGGCGGCCGTGATCCTGCCGGGGCATCGGGGTTCGCGGGCCCCAGCCGAGCGTGCCAGGGCCCCACCGTGTCGGTGACACTGATGCCGTGCAGGCTGGACGCCGTTCGAAAGATGAGCGGCATGCCCGCGACGCCACCGTTCAGCTCCAGCAGCCGGTAGTACTCTTCCAGCTCGCCGCCGGGCACCACCATCTGCTGTGCTCGCGCCGGCAGCGGGGCAAGTACCACCAGCACAGCAGCGATCCACGCCCAACGTTGCAATTAGCCTCCTCGATCAAGCTCGCGTGCGCGTATCGTAGCCACTAGGTTTGGCCTGTGTCCATGCCAACGACGTGATCGAGTTCCCCCGCTCTCTCCCGATCCCCGAGGAAGTGCTCGACATCGCCCGCCGGCTCGAGGCGGCAGGATTCGAGACCTGGTGCGTCGGCGGCGCGGTGCGCGACAACCTGCTGGGCTACGACAATCGGGACTTCGACCTCGCCACCGCGGCCCTGCCGGAGGACGTCCAGCGGCTGTTCCGTCGCACGATTCCCGTCGGGGTGGAACACGGCACGGTGGCCGTGCTCGATCGCAACCGGCAGGCACACGAGGTCACCACGTTCCGTCGCGACGTCCGCACCGACGGCCGGCACGCGGTGGTCGAGTTCGGGGTCAAGCTGGAAGATGACCTTGCGCGTCGCGATTTCACCATCAACGCCATTGCCCACCACCCACTGACCCACGCCTGGCGCGACCTATTCGACGGCCGCCGGGACCTCGACGCGCGCCTGATCCGCGCGGTGGGGGACCCGGCGGTTCGGTTCCGGGAGGACTATCTCCGGATTCTCCGGGCACTACGGTTTGCCGCGCGGTTCGACTTCCAGATCGATCCCGCCACCTGGGCTGCAGCGCAGGCCAACGCCGACGGGCTGGGCTACCTGTCGGCAGAGCGGGTGCGGGACGAGTGGTTCCGCGGGCTCGCGTCGGCGCAGCAGCCGAGCGCGCTGGTCCGGCTCTGGGATGAGATCGGCGGGCGCGCCAAGTGGCTGCCCGAAGTTGATGCGTCCGGACCGCCGCTGGCCGGGATCGATCGGTTTCCGGTCCGCGATCCGGTCTTGATGACCGCGTATCTGTCCCAGGACCCGCGGGCGACGCTGGAACGGCTGAGGTGTTCGGGAGCGGAAATCGAACGTGGCGTGCGGATCCAGCGTTTCCGCGAGCGACCGGTCGATTCCGGTCACCCGACGGCGGTGCGGCGGTGGCTGGCCGAGGTGAACCAGGCGGCCGATGATCTGGTAACGGTTGCCGGCGCAGACGATCCGCCACGCGGGGCAGCGCTCGCGGCGGCGGTGGGGCAGGTGCGATCCTCGGGTGCGCCGGTCAAGCTGTCGCAGCTTGCGGTGACCGGTGAGGATCTCATCGCCGAGGGCGTTCCGGCGGACAAGCGAATGGGAGAGATCCTGCGTCGTTTGCTCGATGCCGTGCTGGAAGACCCGGCCCGAAATAACCGTGACGCGCTTCTCGACCTGGCTCGTGCACTCGCTGAGAGGTATCCGGCGTGAACGTCCTGATCTACGCAGTGATCGCTGCCTTCGGCAACGTAGCCGGGGGAGTGGCGGTCGCCCGTGGAGCGCGGTTTGGGCTCAAGGTCATCGAAGGGGTGCTCGCGTTGGGCGCGGGGTTCATGCTGTCGGTCACGATCATCGAGATCCTGCCCGAAGCGTTTGAGCGCGGTGGCGGGCGGGCCGCCGTTTTCGTATTGCTGGGCTATCTGCTGGTGCATCTGACGCAGCATACGGTCACTCACCATTTTCATTTCGGCGAAGAGACCCATCATGTGACCCGGGTGGCCGGCATCTCCGCTCTCGTCGGCCTCCTGCTGCACACATTCTTCGACGGCGTGGCCATCGCGAGCGGATTCTTGGTGAATCAGAAGGTGGGCGTGCTCCTGTTCCTCGCCATCTTTCTCCACAAGCTCCCCGAAGGCGTCACCATTTCGAGCCTGCAAGTCGCGGCGGGCCGGCGTCCGGCCCAGGCGGTGGGGAGCGCGGCGCTGCTCGGCCTCGCGACCGTCGTCGGGGTCCTGGTTACCGATGGGGTCGCGTTTCTCGCAACCCATGGCCTGGCGCTCTCCGGCGGGGTAACCCTGTACGTGGCTGCCTCGAATCTGGTTCCCGAGTTCCAGAGCAAGCGGGACTGGAAGCTGCCGGTGGCATTCTTTCTCGGCGCGGCGGCGTTCTTCGCGACCAGGCACCTGCTGGCGTTGGCGATAGGCTGAGCGGTGCCGGAACCAACGCTGTTCGGTGCGCTTTCGCCGGAGCCGCTCGCGGCCCGGATGCGGCCCGCCAAGCTGGACGAGTTTGTGGGCCAGGAGCACCTGCTGGCTCCCGGCAAGCCGCTGCGCCAGGCCATCGAGCGGGGTGAAGTCGCCAGCATGGTGTTCTGGGGGCCGCCCGGCTCCGGCAAGACGACCCTGGCGCGTCTCATCGCCAACTACACCAACGCCAAGTTTGAGCCGTTCAGTGCGGTGACCGAAGGCGTTCCGCGGGTGCGGGAGATCATCGCCGCCGCCGAGCGCCGCCGGGAGTCCGAAGGGCGGGGCACGATCCTCTTCTGTGACGAGATTCACCGCTTCAATCGCGCCCAGCAGGATGCCTTTCTTCCCTGGGTGGAGCGCGGCGTCATCACGCTTATCGGCGCGACCACCGAGAATCCGTCTTTCGAGCTGACCAGCGCCCTGCTCTCGCGGCTGCAAGTCTACGTGCTCGAGCCGCTGAAGGCGGAGCATGTCCGGGTCATTATCCAGCGAGCGGTGGAGCAAGAGGGAAGAGGGAAGAGGGAAGAGGGAAGAGTACAGCTTGCACCGGAAGCGCTCGACCGCCTCGTAGTTCACGCAGACGGGGATGCGAGACGAGCCCTAAACACGCTTGAGGCCGCACTCGAGTACGTCTCCCTCGCACCTCATACCTCGCACCTCGCACCTGTGACGATCACTCCCGAGATCCTCGAAGAAGTTCTCTCCAAGCGTCTCCCTCGCTACGACAAGGCGGGCGAGGAGCACTACAACCTGATTTCGGCGCTTCACAAGGCGGTGCGGGGCAGCGATGTGGACGGGGCGTTGTACTGGTTGGCGCGCATGGTGACAGCCGGCGAAGACCCGCTGTACCTGGCCCGCCGCATCGTGCGGATGGCGATCGAGGACATCGGTCTGGCCGATCCTCGCGCCCTTAGCATCACGCTGGCGGCCAAGGATGCCTACCAGTTCCTGGGGACCCCCGAGGGGGAGCTGGCGTTGGCCGAGGCGGTCATCTATCTCGCCACCGCTCCCAAATCGAACCGGGTGTACGAGGCGTGGACCGGAGCCACGGCGGCAGCCGAGGAGTATCCGGCCGAGCCGGTCCCGCTCCACATTCGCAATGCGCCCACCGGCCTCATGCGCCAGCTCGGCTACGGAAAGGGCTACCGGTATGATCACGCCGAATCCGACGCATTGGCGGCGGGGCAGGAGTATCTCCCGGCTGCGTTGCTGGGGGCCCGCTGGTACCAGCCGACCGATCGTGGATACGAGGCGCAAATCGCCGAGCGGCTGCGTCGCTGGCAGGAGCTGCGGGGAAGGGCCGGCGACGGCTGAGCGTAGCTCTTTGGGCGACGCCCTGATAGGTTGGAGGCCGTGATCCGACCTCAGCAGGCCACCGCGCTCGCCTCGGTCCTGGGCCGTCCCGAGCTGGCGACTTCCCGCCGCCCGGTGGTGCGCGTGTCGGTCGTGGGCACCGTGGTGGGCGGTGGAAATGACGGGTTCGTGGCCCAATGCATAGACTCGCTGCAACACACGACTCGCGACGCGCCGCTGACCCTCGCGATTACCGCGATCGACAATAGCCCGGGGTATGGGCTGTCCCGGCTGCTACGCGACCGATTCGCCCATATCGACATCATCGAAAACGAGACCCACCGCGGGTTTGCCGCCAACCACAACATGGCGTTAGCAGATCCGACGGCCGACTATTTCCTGGTGGCCAACGATGACGTGATCTTCCTGCCCGGGGCCTTGGGCCGCGCGGTCGCGTTTCTGGAGGACCCGGCGAACGCCCGCGTCGGCGTGGTCGGGTTCCAGCTGCGGAATCCCGACGATACGGTTCAGCCATCGACCTATAGCTTCCCCACCTTGACCCGGGCGCTGCTTGAGCTGTCCGGGTTGCGGCGTTGGATTCCCTTCGCGGCCTGGACCAATTCCCTGGCCAAGCTGCTCGGGCGAGGCGACGGTCGCTCGCGCTTCTGGGCGCATGACCGGACGCTACCGGTGGACACGTTCCGCGGGGCGGTAATGCTGGTGCGGGGGGAGGCGGCGCGGGAGGTCGGTCCGATGGACGAGGTTTCCCTGATCGGGGGAGAGGAGACCGAGTGGCACCAGCGGTTCTGGGGCCTCGGTTGGTCGGTGGTTTTCCTTCACGAAGCGGAAGTGATCCACTTCGGCAGCCAGACGCTCGAAGTTGCCCCTCGGCTCCGCGCCGAGATGCTTAAAGGTCTTCTCAACTATTTTCGAAAACATCGGCCTGGCTACCAGTACTGGTCGCTAAGATTCCTGGCGATCCCGGCGTTGGCGGTGCGCGTGGTCGCCCAATGGCTGACCGGCGATCGCGCGCTCCTGGCAGTCACTCGGGACCAGCTGCGGATTCTGGTGCGCTGGAGGCCGGTGGCACCGTCGGGTCCCCGGGCCACCGATCGATGAGTGGTGACGCTCCTAGCTTCGTGCAGGAGCGTAAGTTATGTTCGGTGGTTCGCCGGGCCCGCGCGGCGACAGGTGCAGCCTCTTCCGATTGACTCAGGTCACAGCGTCGCGCGTTGAGCCATGCTAACATTGCCTCGGCAGCGTCTGTGACGCCTTGTCCGGCCGATTCACGTACTTAGGGAGGGACGAGCGGTGCGCCTGGTGATTCGGAATCGCGTCTTGTTCATCGCCGACCTGATTGGCTGGGCCGGCACTCCGACCGTGGCGCTCGCGCTCATCGTAGACGGCAGCATCAGTGGCTCCGGCTATCTCATCCATCTCGTTGCCTTCACCGTCGTATCAGTCGCCTGCAAGCTCCTGGCACTGCTGGTCACGGGGCTGTACAAGCGGTACTGGCGCTACGCCAGTATCGACGAGCTGGCGCTCATTCTGGTGGCGGTCCTGGGCGCCGGCATTGCGGCCGCTCTCTGTTACGCCGCGATCATCGTGGGGCTGCTCCCCGGTCGCGCGCTGCCTCGAGCGATTCCGGTCATCGACACCCTGCTCACGCTGTTCTTCGTCGGCGGCACGCGTTTCAGTTCCCGGTTGCTGGAACGGATCCGGCAGAAGCTCCAGGGCCGGATCGTGCGTGAGCGGGTGCTGATCATCGGGGCCGGCAGCGCCGGCACCATGATCGCGCGGGAGTTGCGGGAAAACCCGCAGCTTGGGCTGGAGCCGGTCGGGTTTGTGGACGACGACGCCTCCAAGCATGGCAACGTCATCCATGGGGTCCAGATTTTCGGGGGGCGGCAAGCCATCCCCGAGCTGGCGCGCGACTACGCCGTCACCAAGGTGATCATTGCGATGCCGCGGGCCCCCGGCGCGGACATCCGCGACGTCAGTACCATCTGCGAGCGTGCCCGGCTGCAAGCCAAGATCATCCCCGGCGTTTTCGATATCATCTCCGGGAAAGTGAACGTCATCGCGCTGCGCGACGTCCAGATTGAAGATCTGCTCCGCCGCCCGGCAGTGGAAACGGACCGGCGGGCGCTGGCGGAGCTGGTTTCGGGAATGACCGTTCTGGTTTCGGGCGCCGGCGGCTCCATCGGCAGCGAGATTTGCCGCCAGGTGGCGCTGCTGGGCGCGGCCGAGCTGATCCTGCTGGGCCATGGAGAGAACAGCGTCTTCGACATCCATCAGGAGATGCTGGCGAAGTATCCCACGGTCCGGGTGGTGCCGGTCATCGCCGACATCCGCAATGCGCGGCGGATCGAGCGGATCATGCTGACCTATCGGCCGCAGGCGGTGTTCCACGCCGCGGCGCACAAACACGTCCCGCTGATGGAGCTCAACTCGGAAGAAGCGGTGACCAACAACGTGCTGGGTACCGCGAATATGGTCGCGGCGTCGGAGAAGGCGGGAGTGACGCATTTCGTTCTGATCTCGACCGACAAGGCGGTCAAACCGATCAACGTGATGGGTGCCACCAAGCTGCTGGCCGAGATGCTGGTCCACGAGGCCGCGGAGCGGACCGGCAACTCCTACGTGTCCGTCCGCTTCGGGAACGTCCTGGCCAGCCGGGGAAGCGTCATTCCGCTGTTTCAGAGCCAGATCAAGGCCGGCGGTCCCATCACGGTCACCCATCCGGAGATGTGCCGGTATTTCATGACCATTCCCGAGGCAGTGGAGCTGGTGCTGCAGGCGGCGGCGCTGGGCAAGGGCGGTGAAACGTTTGTGCTCGACATGGGTGAGCCGGTCAAGATCGTCGATCTCGCCAGGGACCTGATCCACCTGTCCGGGCTGGAGGTCGATCGCGACATCAGCATCGTCTTCACCGGGCTGCGACCGGGCGAGAAGCTGCACGAAGACTTGTTCACGCCGGCGGAAGACGTCGAGCATACCGCGCACCAGAAGATTTTCCAGGTGCGAAACGGGAAGCCGCCGTTGTGCCAGCACGCCCGGCTGGATGAGCTGGTGGCCGCGGCCGAAACGGGCGACCTCCGACTGCGTCACCTCCTGGCCGAATTGGTGCCCGGATACCGCGACGGACCGCGCGCCGGGGAGCGGCCCGATCCCAAGTCCTCGGATGATCGCATCGAGCAACCGGGGGCGCTCCGGCGCAGCGGCGGCTCGTCGCAAGTCCGGTAACCGGGGCCGGTGGCTCCAGGCCACGCCGGGCCCGCCGCCGCTCCTCCGCTCTCACACCCAGCCGCGCGCAGTCCGATGTTCGCCTTTGACCAGCGACGCCGGCTGATCCTCGCTCTTCTCGTTCTTACCGCCGGCGTTCTCTTTCTAAGCTTTCTCGCACAATGGTTCATCCTGACGCGGCTCGGCGCGGGCCCGGCGACCGACGCGCTCTTTGCCGCGCTGGTGGTGCCGCAGTTCCTGACCGGCGTGGTGGCGCTTCCGCTGGTGCGCGTGTTGGTTCCCCTGTTTGCCGCACAGGGAGAACAGGGCGCCGCGGCATCGTCTTGGACCCTCTGTATCGTCGTGAGCGTCGCGTTCACCGGTATCGCCGCGGTGCTCTGGCTGGTCACGCCCTGGCTCGCCCGGCTCTTGGCTCCGGGGTTCTCGAGGGAGTCGCGCGAGCTGATGGCATCGCTGCTGCGCGTGCAGCTCGCAGGGCTGCCCTTCATCGGGGTGGGGGCGGTCCTCCGGGCCGTCCAGAATGCCCGACACCGGTTCGTCCAGGTCTCGCTGAGCACCATGGTCGGGGCTATCAGCGCACTGGTCTGCCTGGTCTTGTTTCTTCCGATCGCGGGCGTGCTCGCGGCCGGATGGAGCTTCACGGTGCGCGCCGCCGTCGAATGCGGGATGCTTCTCGTCGCGTGGTGGCCGCGGGTGGTGCGGGAGTGGCAGCCGCAGGCGATCCGACAAACGTGGCGGCGCCTGGGACCGCTGCTGGTGGGTACCTCCTACGAGCGCTCGGAGTTTCTGCTCGACCGGCTACTCTCCACCCTGGCTCCGGCCGGCAGTCTCTCCTTGCTCTATCTCGCGCAGCAACTGCACGGCGCGTTTGCCCAAATGCTCAATCGCGCACTGGTGGATCCGGTGATTCCCCAGATGGCGGTGCTGGCTCACCGGGGCACCTGGCGGGCATTCCGGGGCATCAGCCGCCGCCGGCTTCGCGGGATCGCCGTTGTCACCGGCGCCGCCGGGATTGGGTTGCTGCTGGCGGGGCTCCCGGCACTGGATCTCATCTTCGGCGTCAGGAACGTCGGGAGGGAGGAAGTCCGGGTGCTATGGGGGCTGATGTTGTTGCTCAGCGGCATGTTGATGGGTGATCCGGCGGGCAACCTCCTGGCCAACGCCTTTTACGCTATGGGAGATACCACCACCCCTACCCGGATCGGCGTGGTGGCCTTTACCTTGAGCCTCGGGATGAAGATCGGCGGCTTTTTCTGGCTGGGAATCGCCGGCCTCGCCGCCGCGAGCAGCATCCAGTATCTGGTACGTGTCGCCGCACTCGGGCTTGCTCTCCGAAGTCGCATCCGGACCAAGCACTCCGATGTTGCCATTTGACGGAGGCTGGCGCCTAGTGGGCCAAGACGTACGACTTCGCAGGTCCGAGGCAGTTTCAGACCAGCCTGCGATTTCCATCCTCATACCCTGCCGGAACGAGGCCAACCATATCGAATCCTGTTTACGGTCCGTCCTCGGGCAGGAACCGCCTGAAGGTGGTCTTGAAGTGATCGTGGCCGATGGCCTGTCTGACGATGGTACCCGCCAGATTCTGGAGTGCGTGGCCCGTGAAGATGGCAGAGTGCGCATCATCGACAACCCGGGGCGAATCGCGTCCACGGGCCTGAATGCCGCGCTGGCCCATGCTCGCGCCGACATCGTCATCCGGGTGGATGGCCATGCCGTACTTGATCCCGACTTCGTTCGGCAGAACCTGGAACTGCTGAAGGAACATCCGGAAGCTTGGAGCACCGGCGGACCGATTGTGCATTGCGGTCGGGGACCGTTTGGCAAAGCTGTTGCGTTCGCCATGTCCCATCCTTTGGGGGTGGGTAATGCGACGCACCGGTTTGCCGAGTACGAAGGCTATGCCGAAGGAGCAGCGTTTCCCGCGATTCGGAGATGGGTCTTTGAAAGAGTCGGCTTGTTCGATGAGCAATTGGTCCGCAACCAGGACGACGAATTCAACTACCGCATGAAACAGGCGGGCGGGAAGGTTTATATCTCGCCCCGGGTCCGATATCAGTACTTCGTGCGTGAACGACTGCGACCGTTATTCCGGCAGTATTTTCAATATGGATTTTGGCGGGTCCGGGTGCTGAGAAAACACCGCCAATCGATCTACGCGAGATATCTGGTTCCCATGTTGTTCTACATGAGCGTTGTTCTCGTCGGTGCCGTCGGAGTCTATGTGGGCAAACCGTTCCTGGCGGCGCTGCTTCCCATGGCATACGCCAGTGCCCTGATCCTTGCCGCGTTGCAATGCTGGCCGAGGATGGGGTTTCTGATCGCTCTCCGTGTCCCCCTGGCTTTGGCCGTTCTGCACGCGGCGTACGCCTGGGGTTTTTTTCGAGGGTTGGGTTCTCACCGAAGCAGAATCTGAATCGTTGAAGTCCGTTTCCGACTGAGCCGCTGAAATCGAGAGGGATGATGAGCTCCGAACAAGACGTGGCCCATTTCTTCGATGATTTTTCCAAGACGTTTGACACGTTTTACGAGAACCAGCGAGGAGCATTGCTGCGCTGGGTAGATCACCGTTTTCGCAGTGACATGTACATACGCTTTGCCCGGACGTTCGAGGCCTTCGGGGACCTGCGAAATCGCACCGTGGTGGATATCGGATGCGGCTCGGGCATCTATACGCTGGAAGCGCTGCGCCGAGGCGCCACGCAGGTGACCGCCATTGATCCCGCGCCCGGCATGCTGGCGTTGGTCCGGGAGAGAGTCGAGCGAGAAGGATTCGCGGCTGGGACCGAGATCAGGGAAGGTTTTTTCCCCATGAAAGTACCGCCCCATGACTTCGCCATAGTCATGGGGGTGATGGACTACATCGCCGATCCGCTCAAGTTTCTCGAGGGGCTGCGATCGGTCGTGACAGATTGCGCGGCGGTCTCGTTTTCCAGCCGCCACTGGTTCCGGACGCCCTTCCGCAAAGTGCGCTACCGGATCCGAAACTGTCCGGTCTTTTTCTACACCGAGGACTCCATCCGGGCGATGTCCCAGTCGGCGGGATTCTCCCATATCCAGATTTACAAGATTTCAGGGGCCGGCATGGATTATCATGTTTGCCTGAAGCCATGAGTTGCGGCCGTCCGGTCATCACGGTCGATGTAGAGGATTGGCCCCAGTCGACCTGGGACCGGAACTTGCCGGTCACGGCCAGGGCGGCCGAGAACATGATACGGCTCATGGGAATTCTGAATGAAGCAGGCGTCAAGGTGACGCTCTTCGTTCTGGGTAAATTTGCCGAATGTTTTCCCGATGTGGTGAGAGCGCTCAGCGAGCAGGGTCATGAAATCGCCAGCCATGGGTATGGGCATGTGGAGATTTTTCGGCAGTCCCGAGAGGAGTTTCGCGAAGACGTAGTACGGTCGAAGGAAATACTGGAAGAAATCACCGGCGTCCCGGTTCGGGGGTACCGAGCTCCCGATTTTTCAATCCTGCGGAATAGTCTTTGGGCTTTTGACGTACTGGCAGATTCAGGTTTCGAATTTGATTCCAGCGTCGTTCCCATCCGGCACCCGCGCTACGGTATCCCAGACTGGCCTCGTGAGCCGACCCGGGTACACCTGCCGGGACAGCGAAGTATTCTGGAATTCCCCTTGGCTACGTATCGTGTTTTCGGGAAGAATTGGCCCATCGGAGGCGGAGGGTACTTTCGATTACTGCCAGGCGTGATTGCCCGCCGGTTGGCGCGCCGGTCGATGCTTTCAGTGCCGTTCGTCTTTTACTGCCATCCGTACGAATTCGATCCCTGGGAGTTCGGAGAAATCGGTCTGGAGATTCCTCTTCGCGTCCGGCTTCACCAGGGTCTGGGACGGGGGCGTTTCGAAGCCCGTTTCCGGCGATTCGTATCTGAATTTGGCGGAAGGCGGATGCTGGACTTGATCCAGCAGGCTGTCCAGTACACAGACCTCGAGTTGAAAGCCGTTGCGCCCGGCTCCGGGTTCGAGCTCATGTCGAGAGGTGTGTAAGCGAGTTTCGGCCGGCGTCGGCTGGTCTAGCGCTCCGTGCAAGTGGTCCTTCCCGCTCCTTACGGCTCGACGCGCCCCTGGTTCAGTCTCGTCCTGCGGAAGCACAAGACTAGTTACATCACACACTTACGCTTATATTGCCGCCGGCGAAAGCGGCTCTTTTTGGAGGGATGGCACCGAGGTGGGCAGAACCAGTTTCCTTCCGTTTGCTCGGCCGGACATCAGCGAGGCGGAAATCGAGGCGGTGGTTGCGGTCCTGCGGTCGGGATGGCTCACGACCGGGCCCGAGACGAAGGCGTTCGAGCAGGAATTCGCCCGCTATATCGGTGTGGAACATGCGGTTGCACTCAATTCCTGTACCGCGGCGCTGCATCTCGCCCTCGAAGCATTCGGCGTGGGGCCGGGGGACGAAGTCCTGACCAGCACGATGACCTTCACTGCCACCGCCGAAGTGGTCGAGTATCTGGGAGCCAGAACCCGGTTCGTGGACGTCGATCGAGACACCTTGAACCTGTCGGCCGAGCGGCTTGGCGAGCTGGTCAGCAGGGAGTACGTGCGCCGGAATGGCGAGTGGCGGCACCGGGAGTCCGGGGGCCGACTGCGGGGGCTGGTGCCGGTGCATTTTGGTGGTCATCCCTGCGATCTCGGCGCCCTGCTCGATTTTGCCAGGGAGCATGAGCTGGTGGTGGTGGATGACGCCGCGCACGCGCTGCCGGCATCGATCGAGGGCCGGCGCGTCGGCGCGTGGGACTGCGCGTCGGCGTTCAGTTTCTACGCGACCAAGACGATGACGACCGGTGAAGGCGGAATGTTCTGCACCAACGACGAAGGGCTCGCGTCCCGCGTGCGCATGATGGGACTGCACGGGATCTCGCGCGATGCGTGGAAGCGGTATGCGGCTGATGGGAGCTGGCATTACGAGGTGGTGGAGGCAGGGTACAAGTACAATCTGACCGACATTGCTGCGGCGCTCGGTCGGGTGCAACTCCGGCGGCTGGAGTCCATGCTGGAGCGGCGGGAGGCAGTGGCGGGCGGGTACGACGTGGGCTTCCGGCTCATTCCGGAGGTCGAAACGCCCCAGGCGCAACCCGGCGTAAAGCCGGCCTGGCATTTGTATCCGATTCGGCTGCGCTTGGAGCAACTGCAGATCGATCGAAGACAGTTCATCGCCGAGTTGCACCGGCGGGGCATCGGGACGAGCGTTCATTTCATACCGCTCCACTCGCAACCATTTTACGCGAAACGGTATGGATACGATCCCGGCGATTTTCCGGTGGCAGAAGCCGAATACCCACGGCTGGTCTCTCTCCCGATCTACTCTGGAATGACCGAGGCGGACGTCGATTCGGTAATCGGAGTAGTCGGCGAAGTCGTGGAGTGCTTCCGAGCTTAGTCCCTCGGCACGATGCGCGTAGCGATTGTCGGATGTGGGCGTGTGGCGGAATACCACGCCAGATTCATCGCCGCGACTCCAGGCGCGGAATTGGTGGCTGTGGCCGATGCGCGCCTGGACAATGCCCGCCGACTCGCGAAGCAATACGCCGACGTTGCGGTGTACCAGTCGCTCACCGACCTGCTCTCGGGAACCGCCATCGATGTCCTTCACGTCACGACTCCGCCGGCGGGACATGCATCGCAGGCGCTGGCAGCGATCGCCCGGGGGGCTCATGTCTTGGTGGAAAAGCCCGTGGCTCTGGCCCCCGCGGATGCAGAACAGATCTACCGCTGCGCGGCCGAGAAGGGTGTGTCGATCTGTCCCAACTTCATTCAGCTGTTCCACCCCCGCATGCGCGAGGCGGACGCGATGATCGCGTCCGGGCGGTTGGGGTCCATCAGGCACTGCGAGTGCTACCTGGGCGTAGACCTGAACATGCGGGAGCTGACCGAGGCGCGACGGTTGCACTGGAGCTATGAATTGCCGGGCGGCGTGCTCCAGAACTACATCACCCACCCGCTCTATCTGGTGCAGCGCTGGATTGGGGAAGCCCGCCAGGTCCACGTCGCGGCGCGCAGTTTCGGCAACTTGCCACAGGGGCTGACGGACCATCTGGACGTGCTGATTGAAGGCGAGGGTGGGACAGCCAGCCTGACCCTCTCGTTTGCGACGCGTCCCGCTCCCTACTACGTCAAAGTGTACGGGGAAAACGGCACGGTTACCGTCGATTTCGATGCTCTTTCGGTCATGGTGGACGGCCCGAGCGCGCTCCCACGTTCCGTCGACCGGGCCACGGTGAATCTGCGGCGGGGAGTGCGCCTTTCCCGGTGGGCCTTTCGCAATGTGCGAGAGCACCTGCTGGGCCGGCTGGTCCCCTATCACGGCCTCGGCGTGCTGATTCCGAAATTCTACGACGGCATCCAGACCGGGAAGCCGGCCCCGGTACCGCCCGAGCTTGCATTGGCAGTGTCCCGGTCGGAGCACCAAGTCCTCTCCCGCGCGGGCAAGGTGCGGCTCGATCTTACCGCACGGCCCTCGCGCCAGGCTACCGTCCGCAGAGCCGAGCGGGTTCTGGTAACCGGGGCCACAGGATTTGTGGGACGGGAAGTGGTCCGCCAGCTGGTGGACCAGGGATACTACGTGCGGGCTTTGTCCCGCCCGCTGGGGCACATCGAGGCGCTGGAGGGCGCCGGTGTCGAGATCGTCTTCGGCGACCTCCGGGACAAGCCGACGATAGCCCGCGCAGTCGAGGGGATGGATGTGGTGGTGCACGTCGGCGCCGCTGTGAGGGGAAGCGACTCATTCATGCGTGCCAGCGCCGTCGGGGGGACCGCCAACCTGGCGGAAGCGGCTGCTCGGAACGGAGTCAAGAGAGTGATCTACATGAGCTCGCTCTCGGTGTACGACTACCTCAGGATGCGCAACGGTGAGTTGGTATCGGCGACTTCGCCCTTGGAAGAGCGTCCCGCGGACCGGGGTGGCTACTCGGCGGCGAAACGGGAGGCCGAAGACGTGGCGACGAGCGCGCTCGGGCAGGCGTTACCCGCGTGGACCATCCTGCGTCCCTCGGTGATTTTCGGTCCGGACCGTGATCCGGTCAGCGCCGCCGGGCCCAGGATCGGGCGGTGGCTGCTCTCGTTTGGCGGTTCCCGTCACCGGTTGCGGCTGGTGCACGTCGCCGATGTGGCGCGGGCCGTGGTTCTCGCGATTCAGCAGCCGGTCTCGGCCGGAAAGGTCTACACGGTCTCGCACCCGGACACGATCCGGATCAAGGAATTCGTCCAGCACCTGGGGTCCCGGGTCGACTCGCGGCCACTGCGCGTGGTGTACCTCCCCTATTGGGTGGCGGCGTGCGGAGTGCTGGCGCTGTGGGTACTGGGACGGTTGCGAAACCGCCCCGTCGGTTGGAATCGCCGGCGCCTGGCCTATTTGTTTCGCGATGTCCGGGTCGACTCGAGCGCGATCGCGGGCGATCTGGGCTGGCGCCCGGCGGCCGACTTGCGATCGCAGCTCATCGACTGCGTGGATCGGAAGTGACCACCGCTCGCCGCCGGCGGGTGCTCCTGGTGGGACCGGTCCCTCCGCCGATGGACGGACGAGCCCGCTATCTGCAGGATCTGACCAGCTCGGCTCTTGCCGAACGGCACGATCTCGTGCTGCTCGCCGACAACGTTCCGGAGCACTTGCGGCCGCGGGTCAACACGGAGCGATTCACCTGGAACGTCCTGCGCCGGGACGGCGTGATGTCGAGCGCGTCGGTGCTGGCGTTCGTCGCCCGCAAGATGGTCGAGCTTCGGCGACGGTTGGTACGCGACGGGGTCGAGATCGTGCATCTGATGTCCACTACCGGGTATGGTTTTTTTCGGAATACGGTTCACAGCCTGATCGCCAAGCGGAGCGGGGCGCGCACCGTATCGCACCTCCTGGGACAGTTTGACGACTTTTATCGTGACGCGGGCCCCTGGATGAAACGACTGATCCGCTGGTCGCTGGACAAGGCCGACGTACACATTGTCCAGTCACCGGGACTGGCCGACGTGCTCCGGACCATGACCGGTCGACCGATCTACTCGATCGTCAACGGAGTGCGCATCGAGGACTTCCGACCGCCCGAGGGATTTGCCCACAGCGACGGCCAGGCGGTCCGGGTACTGACCGTGGGATACCTCGGCCATCGCAAGGGGACCTTCGACCTGCTGGAGGTGGCGGAGCGGCTGAGCGCCACGCGCCCGAAGGTTCGCCTGACGGTTGTGGGGGGCGGTGAAGTCGACCGGTTCCGCGGGCTGGCGGAGCAGCGGAAGCTGCGGAATATCGAATTCATCGGAGCGGTGGACGAGATGCGGAAGGTCGCGCTTCTCCATGGCGCCGACATCTTCCTGCTGCCCAGCCGTGCGGAGGGCCAGCCCATCGCGTTGCTGGAGGCCATCGCGGCCGGGCTACCGGTCGTTTCCACGACGGTGGGGTCGATCCCCGAGGTAGTCGGCTCCGCCAACGGGTTGCTGACGAGCCCGGGGGATGTGGAGGGGATGGTGAGCGTGCTCGAACGGCTGGTGGACGATCCGTCACTGCGCGAGCGCATGGGACGTTTCAACCGGCAGGACGCGGTGCGCCGCTTTGACCTGCGCCGCGTGTTCGACGAGATCGACGCCGTGTATCAGGCGATCTGACCATGTGGATCTACGCGGGCATCGTGCTCGTAAATCTGGCGCTCATGCTCGGCATCGTGCGGTGGCGGGGATTCACGTCGTACGAGGGCCTGGGCATGCTGCTGCTGGCAGCGGTAGTGGTCAGCGACTGGCTGGTGCTGCTGATCGCAATAGTCCTGGCCCCCGATTCTCCGGAGATCGCGGCGATGGTCCAGGGCCGGATATGGCCCGGCGTCGTCCATCTGGCCGGGCTCACTGCGTTCGCGGCCGGATTGTTCGTCATCTCACCGACCCCGGCGCGGGTGGGCCGGCAACTCTCGCCCAGGGACGTACGGGTCGTGCGGGATGCGGGCACCGCGCTCCTGGCCGGCGGGGTCGCCATGAAGCTCCTCGCGTTGTGGGCCCAGGGGATTACCAGCATCGGCGACTACTTCGCGAACCTGTACGCCTACACGGCCGCTCCGAAGCGTTTCGGGACCTTTCTGGACTGGGGCACCAGTTTGGCCTTCTTCGGCGCGGCGCTTCTGGCTGCCTCGTACGAAGGGCGCAAGCTCCGCCAGATAGGCTTTTTGGGCCTGTCGATGGCGGTGGCGTTCTTCCTGACCGGCTCGCGGGCCGGCGTGGTGGGGTCGATCTTCTCTTTCTTCGTGGTAGTGGCGGCACTGAATCCCCGTTCCTTCCGCACCTGGCTGCGGCCCGGGTTTCTCGCCTTGTTGGCCGTGACCGCAATCGTCACCGCGGGCATCAAGACGCAGATTCGATTCGCGAGCGCGACATCGGTCTTGAAGACGGACGTATCCACAGTCACCGTGGTGGCGCTTTCCGCCTTCGAATCCCGCTTCGGAGATGCCGGGGTGTTCTCGGGTTACGCTAACATGGTGAGCCGCCAGACGGCGGATCCCTCGCAGCTCATGCGGGGGAAGGTGCTCTACTACACCCTCATCGCGTGGGTCCCTCACGTCGTCTTCCCCGGCAAACCGGCTCACCCGTTCCGGGACATCGGCGTCCTGATCCGGAACAATTTTTCCAGCCGCGAGGATACGATCTACGCGCCGATGCTGGTGGGCTACGGCTTTGCGGATTTCGGCCTGCCGAGCGCGGTGCTGTACCTCTTTTTCGGGGCGTTCGCGCTGGGGCTGTTGCGCCGGTTGGGGGCCGGACCCGACGTGTCCATCCTGCTGCTCATCGGCTACCTTCACGTGACGCTGATCGAGGGGGCGTCCAATCTCATTCATAACGGATTTCTGACGCTGGTGGCCGGCGTCGTACTGGCTGCAGGTGCGATGACCCTGGTCATCCTGTATGTGGCCGCCCGCGACCTGCTTCGGGCGATCATGGCTCGACCCGCAACCATTCCGAACCCGGTGAACCGATGAGCGCCAAGGCCGCACGGGTGGGAGAAACCGCGAACGCATTTTCGGCGGAGGAGGACCGCATCCGCGCGGCCTATGCCCGGCGAGTCGTCGATGGGCGTTATTCCTGGTTCGATGCGGGCAACCTGCTCGCCATGCACGAGCGCGAGCGATCGGCCTTGCGGGTGCTCGCGGCAGCCGGGCTCACCCCGCTGGCGGAGCGCCGTATTCTCGAAGTCGGGTGCGGCACCGGCGCCTGGCTGCGGGACTTCGTCAAATGGGGCGCGGATCCCAAACGGCTCTACGGGGTGGACTTGCTTTCCGAGCGGGTCGAACAAGCCCGGCGGCTCTGTCCCGCCGGGGTCACTCTGGAATGCCGGAACGCGGCGCAGCTCGGTTTCGAGGACGCCTCATTCGATCTCCTGCTCCAGTCAACCGTGTTCACTTCCATTCTCGATCGCGCGCTGCGCCGCGCCGTCGCGGCGGAGATGGTGCGGGTGCTGCGGCCGGGCGGGGTGATTCTCTGGTATGACTACCACGTGAACAACCCACGCAACCCCGACGTCCGCGGCGTGCCGCGGCGGGAGATTGCGGAACTCTTCCCCGGGTGCTCGGTACACCTGAGGCCCGTCACTCTCGCTCCGCCGCTAGCGCGCATGCTGGCGCCCCGCGCGTGGCTGCTTTGCCAGCTGCTGGAGCGCGTTCCCGGACTCCGCACTCACTATTTGGGGCTGATTCGGAAGCCGGCGCCGGGAGCGACCGGCCGGTGACGGCTCCCCAGGCGGACGCTTTGCCGGCGCGTGCAGATGTTCCGTACGACGTGATCAAGCGGGCGCTGGATCTGCTCCTTTCCCTTGCCGGGCTGGTGGTGCTTGCCCCCTCGCTCGCGGCAATCGCCATTCTGATCAAGCTGGATTCCCGGGGACCCGTGCTGTTTCGACAGGAGCGAGTGGGGCGGCGCTTCCGGCGCTTTCGGATTTACAAGTTTCGCACCATGGTAGCGGGCGCGGATCGGCTCGGGGCCGCGCTCACCGGAGAGCGCGATCCACGGGTGACGCGCGTGGGGCGGCGGTTGAGGCATTTCAAGCTCGATGAACTGCCCCAGCTCTTCAATGTGGTCGCCGGCGACATGAGCCTGGTGGGGCCACGTCCCGAGGTGCCACGCTATGTCGAACACTTCCGAGGCGACTATGAGGAGATCCTGACGGTCCGGCCGGGAATGACCGATCTGGCCAGCCTGAAGTACCGGAACGAGTCGGCCACGCTGGCTGGCGGACCCGACGTCGAAGCCCGCTACCTCGCCACGATCCTGCCCGACAAGATCCGGCTGGGCAAGGAATACCTTCGCCGTTCCGGCCTGGGATTCGACTTGCAGCTGGTACTTTTTACGATGCTGGCGCTGGTCGGCTTCGATCCACCGGAGAAATGGGGAACGTCATGATCCTGTCTCGCGCATGCGGGGCGCCTTTCGATGGGTGAGCCGGTCCGCTGGGCGCCGAGCGCCGCGGACGGGTCTTTTTCGGAGGCCGACCGCCAGCCACTCCTGATCGTCAACGCCGTGCTGCGCCGCTGGCGGGTCGCTCTGGGCGTGCCGGTGCTCGGGGTGCTGCTCGCGATGGTGATCGCATTGATGTGGCCGCGCGGGTACGTGGCCACCGCGCAGTTCCTTCCGCAGGTCACGGGAGACCAGTCGCGGCTGGCCGGCTTGGCGGCTCAGTTCGGCATCAACATCGGAGGGAGCGCCAGCCCCGAGTCGCCGGACTTTTACGCCCAACTCATCCAGTCGCGCGAGCTGACCGAGGCGGTGGTGCGGAGCACGTATCGACTGCACCGGGGCGATTCGACGGTTTATCGGGAAGGCAGGCTCCCCGAGCTGGTGGCGTCCGGAGGGGAGACGCCCCTGGCGCGTCTCCGTCGGGGCATGAGGTGGCTGCGCAAGCACCGGGCGGTGGGGGTGAGTCTCAAGACCGGAGTCATCGCGGTGCAGGTGACCGCGCCGCAGCCGGAACTGGCGGAGCAGATCAACGGCCGGATTCTGGAGCTGGTCAACGAGTACAACCTGAACCGGCGGCAAACGCGCGCCTCCGCCGAACGTGAGTTCGTCGAAGGCCGGTTGCGAGACATGCACGACAGCCTGCTCGCCACCGAAGCCGCCTACCAGCGGTTTCTGGAGCGCAACAAGCGCTACCAGCAGTCGCCCGAGCTGATGCTGCAGGCCGCCAATCTTCGCGCGGCGCTGGATCTGCGACGGCAGGTGTACAACTCGCTGGCGCAGTCCCTGGAGCAGGCGCGGATCGACCAGGTGCGCAACACGCCGGTGATCAGCGTGATCGACCGCCCGGAAGGGTCGGCGGTGCGCGCCCCGAGCCAACTGCTCCTCGCGGTGTTTCTGGGCGGGATGTTCGGGCTGGCGATCGCGCTGGCCTGGGTTTTTGGCGGGGAGTATATTGACCGGCAACGTTTGCGGCATCCCGAGACGTACGCCGATTTTGTCGTCCTGGGTTCGGCGCTGGTCGGCCGCCTGCTGCCCGCCCGCTTGGCCGGGCGGCGTACGGGTGGCGGTTCCAGCGCCTCATCGTCGTGAGCTGGATTCCCCATGATAACGGGAGCGTCATGACCCGATCTCTCACGATCGGCAAGGTGACTATTTCCGACGAGAGCGACTGCTACATCATCGCCGAGATCGGTCACAACCATCAGGGCAGCATCGACAAAGCCAAGTCCCTGTTCCAGACCGCGAAGGACTGCGGAGCCGACGCGGTCAAGCTCCAGAAACGGGACAATCGCGCGCTGTACACCCGCGCGATGTACGAGAAGCCCTACGATAACGAGAACAGCTTCGGGCCCACCTACGGTGCGCATCGGGAAGCGCTCGAGTTCGGCACGGCGGAATATGGGGAGCTGCAGCAGTTCGCCTCGCAGCTAGGCCTGGCCTTCTTCGCCACCGCGTTCGACATTCCCAGCGCCGATTTTCTCCAGCGGCTCGACGTGCCCGCCTACAAGATCGCCTCGGGCGACCTCCGCAATCTCCCGCTGCTCCGGCACGTGGCCCGGTTCCAGCAGCCAGTGCTCCTCAGCACCGGCGGCGGCACGCTGGACGACGTGCGGCGGGCCCACGACCTGATCATGTCGCTCAACCCCCGGCTCTGCCTGCTGCAATGCACCGCTACCTACCCGACCGAACCACCGGAACTGAACTTGCGGGTGATCTCGACCTTTCGTGAGACTTTCCCCGAAGCGTGTATCGGACTGTCGGACCATTACAATGGCATCGCCATGTCCGTGGCGGCGTACGTCCTGGGCGCCCGGCTCATCGAAAAGCATTTCACGCTGAACCACACCTGGAAAGGAACTGATCACGCCCTGTCCCTGGAGCCGGTGGGCTTCAAGAAGATGGTGCGAGACCTGCGCCGGATCCGGGAAGCCTTGGGGGACGGCGTCAAGCGAGTGTATCCCAGCGAGGAAGGCGCGCTCGTCAAGATGGGCAAGACCCTGGTGGCGGGCTGCGACCTCCCGGCGGGCCATACCCTGGGCCTGTCGGACATCGCCATCAAGTCGCCCGGCGGCGGCTTGCCTCCCACCGAAATCGACCGGATCCTGGGCCGGCGCCTGCGCACCGCGCTCCGGGCGGACGAACAGATCCAGCTCGCGCACCTGGATGGCGCGTAACGGCTCCCGCGGCCCGCGGGGCCGGTCCGCGAGCCTCCACGAGCTGATGCGCTCTATACGCCTCGTGGTGTTCGACTTCGACGGCGTCTTCACCGACAACACCGTGTGGGTGTCACAGGACGGCAACGAGTGGGTACGCTGCTGGCGCGGGGACGGGCTGGGGCTCCGGCTGCTGGAAGGACTGGGGATCGACCTGCTGATCCTCTCGACCGAAGTCAACCCTGTCGTACTCGCCCGGAGCCGCAAGCTCAAGGTGACCTGCATCCAATATCCCGACGGCGACAAGTTGGAGGCCTTGCACCGGGCGCTGGCCGAACGTGGCCTCCGGCTGGACCAGGTCGCCTATGTCGGCAACGACATCAACGATGCGTCGTGCCTCGCGGCGGTGGGGCTCCCCATCGTGGTCGGTGACGCCCATCCCGCGGTCCGCAAACTGGGCCGGATCCGGACCCGGCAGCGGGGAGGTCGGGGGGCGGTCCGGGAAGTGTGCGACACGTTCGTGGAAATTCTGGGGACGAGCCGGGCCGTGGCGGGGCGGTCGCGAAGGCGCGGTGGCCGGGCGTGAGCGATCCTCTGTTCGACATCGGCGGGCGGGTCATTGTAGTCACGGGCGCCGCGGGATTGCTGGGACGCCGGTTTGTCCGCGCGCTGCTGGATCGCGGCGCCCGGGTCGCGGCACTCGATCTCGCGGAGAGACCGGCGGCCGACGCCCTCCCGCAGGGTTTCGGTGAGCGTCTCAGGTATTGGCGTGCGGACGTGCTCCGGCACACGGAGCTGGAGCGCGTGGCCGAGGACTTGAGCTCGACCTGGGGCGTTCCCCATGGCCTCATCAACTGCGCCGCCATCGATTCGCCGCCCGACGCCCCCGCGGCGGAGAACGGGCCGTTCGAGCGCTACCCCGAGGAATCGTGGGACAAGGTGATGGATGTCAATGTGAAGGGCGTCTTCCTGTGCTGCCAGGTGTTCGGCGCGCGCATGGCTGCCGCGGGACGCGGATCGATCGTCAATATTTCGTCTATTTACGGACTGGTATCGCCCGACCAGCGGATCTACGAGTATCGGCGAAAAGCGGGCAGTGAGTTTGTGAAACCGGTGGCCTACTCCGCGTCCAAATCGGCGCTCCTGAACCTCACGCGCTATCTGGCCACCTACTGGGCCCCCAAAGGCGTGCGGGTCAACACCCTGACACTGGCCGGCGTAGTCAACGCCCAAGACCCGGCGTTTCTCGAGGGATATACCGCCCGCATTCCCGTCGGCCGGATGGCGAGTCCGGAGGAGTACGACGGCGCGATGGTCTTCCTCTGCGCCGATGCATCGAGGTACATGACCGGTGCTAACCTGGTAATCGACGGCGGCTGGACCGCATGGTGATGCCCGGCCCGGTTTTCCCGGCTGAAATCGGCAACTGGATCGAAGGCCGCGAGGTGCCGGCGGTGGCCGGGCAGTGGTTTTCCAAGCTCAACCCCCACGACGGAAGCGAGATCTGCCGCGCCGCGCGGTCGCAGGCGGACGATGTGCAGCGGGCGGTGGATGCGGCCCGGTGCGCGTACGTCGCCTGGTCGCGTCTCCCGGGGGTGCGCCGGGGGGAGCTGCTCACCGCGGTGGTTGACGCCATGGCGGCTCGCCGGGCGGACCTGGCGCAGGTCGTGGCATTGGAGACCGGGAAGTCGCCCTCGGCCGCGCTGGGCGAAGCCGACGCCGCGATCGCGCTGGGCCGGTTCATGGCTGGCGAGGGCCAACGGATGTACGGCCGGACTACGACCAGCGGGGCGCCCAATCGCCAAACCTCCACCGTGCGCCAGCCGCTGGGCGTGGCGGGCCTCATCATCGCGGCCAACACGCCCATCGCCAACGTGGCGTGGAAAGTGTTCCCCGCGCTCATCTGCGGGAACGCGGCGGTGCTCAAGACCGCGGAGGACACGCCGATTACCGCGTGGCTCTTCGCCCAGATTGCACACCAGGCCGGGTTGCCCGGGGGGTTGCTCAATGTGGTGCAGGGACTGGGCCGCGAAGCCGGGGCGCCGCTGGTGGCGAATCCCCAGGTAGCGGTAGTGAGCTTCACCGGCTCGACCGCCGTGGGCCGCGAGATTGCGTCGGTGGCGGGCGCCCGGCTCGCCAGGGTGTCACTGGAGCTGGGCGGCAAAAATCCCTTCGTGGTATGTGACGACGCCGATCTGGAGCACGCGGTGAAGTGGGCGCTGCTCTCGGCGTTCAGCAACGCCGGGCAGCGGTGCGCGGCCGGCAGCCGCCTGATCGTGTTCGAAGCGGTCTACCAGCGCTTCCGTGACTTGTTTGTCGCCGGCGCGAAGCAGCTCCGGGTGGGGCCGGCGGACGGCGACGACTTCGGTCCGGTGATCAATCAGCGGCAGCTCGAGCGCATACTCCGGGTGCTCGAGCGCGCGCAGGCGGAAGGAGCGGTGGTGCTCACCGGAGGCCAGCGCCTGATGGATCCGGCGCATCGAAACGGCTTTTATCTGGCTCCCACCGTGATCGAAGGCGCGGCGGCAGAGGCGGAGGTCTCCGGCACCGAGCTGTTCGGCCCGGTGGCCTCGCTCTATCGCGCGAGCGATTTTGAAAGCGCGCTGGCACTGGCGAACCGTTCGCCGTACGGGCTCACTGCCTGCATTCATACCGCGAGCGTCCATCGGGCCATGGGGTTTGTGCAGCGGGTCGAGGCCGGGGTCGCGGTGGTGAACGCGGGCACGTACGGAAGCGAACCGCACATGCCCTTCGGTGGCGTCAAGGCATCGGGCAACGGGTCGCGGGAGCCCGGGACCGAAGCGCTCGACGTCTACAGCTCGCTCAAGAACGTGGTCGTCTGTACCGACCCCGCGCGGCTGTGACCCGTCATACCGATTGGAGCTGGCCGTGCCGCCAGGCGCACCCAGCGTCGTAGCGCTGGTGCCGGCGCGATCCGGCTCCAAACGCGTTCCCGGGAAGAACATCCGGCGCCTGGCCGGCCATCCGCTGCTGGCCTATACGGTCGCAGCCGCTCGCGCCAGCGGCGTCTTCTCCGCCATCGTCACCTCCACCGACAGCGCGGAATACGCCGAGATGTTCCGGCACTACGGCGGCGAGGCCCCGTTTCTCCGCCCGGCGGCCTTCTCGGGTGACCTCTCGCCCGATATCGAATGGGTGGAACACGCGCTGGCCACCCTGGCCGGGGCGGGACGCGTCTTCGACTGCTTCAGTATCCTGCGCCCGACCAACCCGTTCCGTCAGGCTCACACCATCCGGCGCGCGTGGGAGCTCTTTCAGAAGGAAGAAGGCGTGGATTCGCTGCGGGCGGTCGAGAAATGCAAACAGCACCCCGGCAAAATGTGGATGGTGCGGGGGAGACGGATGATGCCGCTACTGCCCCTAGGTCCGGCGGACCGCCCCTGGCACAGCAGCCAGTACCAGGCCTTGCCCGAGGTCTACGTACAGAATGCCAGTCTGGAGATCGCGTGGACCAGGGTGGTGCGGGAGAGCCGCACCATCGCCGGGGTAGTGATGGTCCCGTTTTTCACTGAAGGTCTCGAGGGTGTGGACATCAACGATCCGCGTGACTGGGATTGGGCGGAACGCCTGGTGGCCGAGCAACCGGCGGCCCTGCCGCGCGTGGAGCAGAAGCCCTTCCCCGACTGATGGAGATTTCCTGATGGACGTGCGTTTGATCCCGCAAGGGGAATTTCGGCGGGTGCGAGCGGCGCCGGTGGGCGAGCACGACCGGCTCGCGCTCCTCGCCGAGATGTGCCGCTTCAACGCGCTTTCCATGGTCAAGCGGGCGGGCTCCGGACACCTGGGCTCCAGCTTCAGCGCCATGGATATCGTGGCGTGGTTGTACTTCAAGGAGCTGAACACGTTCTCGGCCGGCATTCAGTCGCCGGATCGCGACATCTACTTCTCATCCAAGGGCCACGACGTCCCCGGTTTGTACGCGGTGCTCTTCGCGGGCGGCGTGCTGACCCGCGATCAGGTGCTCAAGCTTCGGCGCCTGGGAGGCCTCGACGGCCATCCCGAAGTCCAGGTGCCGGGGATCGAAGCCAACTCCGGCTCGCTGGGAATGGGTATCTCCAAGGGGAAGGGGATGGTCTGGGCCAAGCGGGCCCTGAGCCATCGCGGCCGGGTGTTCGTGCTGGTAGGGGACGGCGAGCTGCAGGAGGGACAGAATTACGAAGCGCTGACCACCGCGGCCGCCCAGCGAATTGGCGACCTCACCGTCATCGTGGATCACAACAAAGCTCAGACCGACAAGCTGGTGTGCGAGATCATCGATCTGGGTGACCTGGAGGAGAAGTTCCGCTCGTTCGGCTGGAACGTATGGCGCTGCGCCGGCCACTCCTTCCCTGCGTTGGAGCAAGCCTATGCGGCGCGGCGAGCGGCAGCCGGTAAACCGGGCATCATCATCGCCGACACGGTGAAGGGGCGGGGAGTGAGCTTCATGGAGCACACCAGCCCCGAGTCCTGGAGAGACGGCGTGTACCGCTGGCACTCGGGCGCGCCCGACGACGAGACGTTCAGTCGTGCCAGCGACGAGATCCTGGCACGGGTCGCAGAGCTGTTCCGGCGCAACGGCCTGGGTGAGCCCGAAGTCGAGCTGGTCTCCGGCGAACGGGCGCAGACACTGGGCGGCGTTCCCAAGGAGTACGTGGCGGAGGCCTACGGAGACGCGCTGGTGGCCGCGGGAGAGCGGCGGCGGGATCTCGTCGTTTTGGACGGCGACCTGGCTGCGGATTGCCGTATCCGGAAGTTCGCCGAGCGGTTTCCCGAGCGATTCATCGAGAACGGCATCGCGGAGCAGGACATGGTCTCCATGGCCGGAGGGCTGGCCCGCTCGGGACTTCTCCCCGTGGTAAACAGCTTCGCGAGCTTTCTTGCCGCGCGGGCCAACGAGCAGATCTACAACAACGCCACGGAAGGCACCAAGATCATCTACGCCTGCCACTTCGGTGGGCTGATTCCCGCCGGTCCCGGCAAGTCACACCAGAGCGTGCGGGACATATCGCTGTTCGGCGCGCTGCCCAATTGCACCATCATTCAGCCCGGTAATCCGGAAGAGACCCGGCGCGCGCTGGACTATTTGGTGGACCAATCCGATGGCGTGGGAGTTCTCCGACTGGCGATCGGGCCTTCGCCCAGAAAGATCGACCTGCCGCGGGATTACGCTTTCGCTCCGGGCCGCGGCACCGCCCTCACGCGGGGGGGAGACACGGTGCTCTTCGCGTACGGACCGGTGATGCTGCACGAGGCGCTGGTCGCCGCGGAGACCCTGGCCCAGGACGGCGCCGGCCTCACGGTGGTCAACTTTCCCTGGCTCAACCGTATCGATCGGGACTGGGTCGCCCGGCTGGTGTCGGCGTTCTCCACCATCTGTGTCCTGGAGGATCACGGGCCGGTGGGGGGACTCGCCGACCGGCTATTGGAGGAGCTGGTCGGGGCAGGCTTGCTGGAAGGCCGCCGCTTCCGACGCTTCGCGGTGGAGGGCTATCCGGTCTGCGGGGCGCCGGGAGAGGTCCTGCGGCATCACGGGCTCGAGGGGTCGGTGCTGGCCGCCCGGATCCGCGGGGCCGCGGTCCATCGCACCACGGCGGACGACCGGGCTTACACTCTCGAGGCGCCGCAATGACGTCCGCCGGTCTGTCCGGTTCGTCCGTTCTCGTTACCGGGGGAGCGGGTTTCATCGGTACCCGGCTGGTCCATTTGCTGCTCGAGGAGGGCGCGCAGGTAACAGTGATCGACGACTTTTCTTCTCCCTCGTCCTCGCCTCCGCCCGCCGCCGCAACGGTTCACCGTCTGCATCTGCCGAATCCGGCCCTGGCCGAGATCGTTGCCGACGGGCGATTCGCGATGGTTTTTCATCTGGCCGGAGCGGCGTACGTCCCGCCATCGATCGACGACCCGGTCATCGACCTGAGCAGCAATGCCGAGGTGACGCTGTCGGTCCTGGAAGCGGTTCGCCACGCGGCCCCGCGGGCCCGGCTGATCTTCACATCGTCGGCCGCGGTCTACGGCTCGCCAGAGATCCTGCCCATTGGGGAAGACACGCCCATCGCTCCGGTGTCGCCCTATGGGGTGAGCAAGTTCGCCGCCGAACAGTACGTGTCGCTCTATGCGCGGTTGCATGGGCTCCACACCGCGGCCCTGCGCCTTTTTTCGGTGTACGGGCCCGGGCAGCGAAAGCAGGTCATCTACGATCTTGTCGCCAAAATGCGCGCCAATTCGCGGGTGTTGCCGGTCCATGGAACCGGTGACGAGACCCGGGATTTTGTCTACGTGGACGATGTGGCGCATGCGGCGATCCTGGTAGCGACGTGCGCTCCCCTGGCAGGGGAGGTCTACAACGTGGCGTCCGGGACCAGCGTGAGCATTCGGCACCTGGTGGAGGTGACGGCGGAGGCGTTGGGTCTTGCCCCGGAGATTCGCTTTACCGGGGAGGTGCGGCCGGGCGATGCGCTACGGTGGGAGGCGGACAACAGCCGACTGAGAGCCCTGGGTTTCGCGCCGGAGGTGGAGTTGAGGGAAGGCGTGAAGCGAACTGCGGCTTGGTTCCACAGCTCGACCTCGCCCCACGCGTCCGTTGCCTGACCCGGCGGGCTGGCCGTGCGCCGGAAGCTGATCCAAAACGCGGGCCTGAATCTCCTCGGGAGTGGCTTTCCCCTGCTGCTCTCCCTGGTCACCATACCGATCATCATCAAGGGCCTGGGCCTCGATCGATTCGGGATCCTCTCCCTGGCCTGGGGAGTAGTCGGGTACTTCGGGCTGTTCGACCTCGGCCTCGGCCGGGCAACTACCCGGTTCATGGCTCAGGCGTGGGGCCGGGGAGATCGTCCTCTCGCCGCCGCCTTCTTCGCCACCTCCCTGGGCTTCAACCTCTTCCTCGGGCTGGCGGGGGGAGGCCTTCTCGCCTTCCTGACGCACTGGCTGGTGGATGGCTGGCTCAACATTCCGGCGCCGCTGATCGAGGAGGCCCGGCGGTCGTTCCTCTGGCTCTCGGTGGCCATCCCTCTGGTGGTGGGTGGTGCGGCAATCACCGGCGCCCTCGAAGCGAAAGGGTCGTTCGGCGTACTCAACGCGATCCAGTTGGCCGAAAGCCTGCTCCTGCGGCTTGGCCCGGTCGCGGCGCTGCTGTTCACCACCCGGCTCGACGCGATCGTGCTGTTGATGGTTCTCACCAAGGCAGCCTCCGTCGCCGCTGCGCTGCTTGCCTGTCTCGTGAGCATCCCGGAGCTCCGCGCCCACGCCCGACCTCGGAGAGGACTGCTCGTGCCGCTGTTGAATTTCGGGAGCTGGCTCACGGTCACCAACGTGGTGGGTCCACTGATGACGTATATGGACCGATTCGTCGTCGGCGCCATGCTCTCCATGCGGGCGGTGGCCTACTATACCGCGCCTAGTGATGCGCTACGGCGGCTGCAGATGGTCCCATCCAGCCTGGCTCGGGTGCTCTTCCCGGTGTTCGGCGGCGTGACGGCGGGTGCCCCCAGTCGCGACCAGTTTCACCTGTACCGCCAGTCCATCAAATTCGTGACCATCGTCCTTGTCCTACCGGCCACCGCCATAATCGTGTTGGCGCGGGACCTGCTCGGGATCTGGCTGGGGCCGGGCTTCGCCGCAAACTCGGCGGTGGTGGCGCAGGTCCTGGCAATCGGAGCGGTGATCAACGCCGTTGCCAAGCCACCTTATGCCTTGATCCAGGGGCTTGGCCGCACGGATGTCACCGCGAAAATGCATCTGCTCGAATTCGGGTGCTATGTCGGGCTGTTATACGGGCTCGGCTCGTGGTTCGGCGTGGCTGGAGTGGCCCTTGCATGGACCATTCGAGCGGGCCTGGACACCTGGTTGCTGGTCCGATACGCCGGACGGATGATGCGCTCGACGGGACCGTTTGAGGCCCCTTACCTTACGGCGACCGGAGTATCCGCTGCTCTCACTCTCGCGATCGCGTGGTTGGTCTCACAGGCATCCCCGCTCGCGATGAGGCTGGTCGGGGCTGGTGTCATCATGGCCGGCTTCGTGGTCTTGAGCTGGTATCGCCTGATGGCGGCCGACGAACGGACCCAGCTCCGTGGGTACCTCATGGTTCGCCCCGCCCAGCGCGGGCTGTCGAAGGCGTAACGGGTGATGACCAACGCGATCGCAAATCAGGGAAGGATGCGGCTCCAAGACCTCGGCGCTTGCCCGGTCTGTGGGGCGCGCGAGCGCCGGATACTGTATCACGGCCTCACCGATCGCCTCTTTGGCGCTCCGGGCGCCTGGACCGTGAGGCACTGTTCCGATTGCGGAGTGGCGTATCTGGATCCGCGGCCGGCCGAAGAGGATCTCGCACTCGCCTACCCGGCCGCGTACGGCAACCGGAAGGTGGCGGCCCCACCCGGAGCGGGTTCTCGGAATATCCTCAAGCAGGCGGTTCGCCGGGGATTCCTCTCGTTCTATGGTTATGCGATCGGTGCGGCCTGGTGGGACCAGTTGCTGGCCGCCCCCGTCTTGATTCTTCCTCCGTTGCGGCGGCGACTGGCATTTCGCTTTTTGGGGCTCAGGCTGGTGCCCGACGGACGCCTGCTCGATGTAGGCAGCGGGGTGGGCGGCTTCCTCGGCGAAATGGCCCAACTGGGCTGGCGCGCGGAAGGGGTCGAGACCGA
>JACQVB010000043.1 GCA_016209985.1 Gemmatimonadota bacterium
AAATGTTGCCCAGTACCCGGTTGGTCGCGTTCAGCACCGCGAGCGCCGCGCCGCGCGCGGAGAGGTCGTCGGTGATGTAGGAACCCACCAGGCGCGATGCCCTGGCGGCCTGATCCCGTGACGTGAGCGATACGATCACCACCGTGGCGTCGAACGCCCGGACCGCCTTGACGCCCAACAGCTCGAAATTCACTTCGGCGGCGATGGCCCGTTCGATGGCGCCGAGGGCTGCCTGGGCGGCGCACCGCAACTCGCCCGCCTGCGATCCCAGCTCTTCGGCGCTGCCGATGAACTGTTCTTCGGGGTGCCATTCGAGCACCACGCGCGAGCGACAGCGTCCATTCTGCAATCGCCGCAGCTCGAAATCCACGAAGCGGAGCCGCTCCCGTGCCAGGTTGGCCGCCATCGTTACGCGGTCCCCTGGCTACTCCCCGCCGTCGAAGCGGACTTCCAGTTGCCCATGGGCTCCGTCTTCCGCCGCGCGCAGGAGATCCACATCCAGACGCGGCTTGCCCGCGGGATCGAGGAGCACCGAGACCAGGAGGATCTGCCCGTCATCCAGCGTGATGCGCAGGGCGCGACAGTCCGAGCGGATGACCACATCGTGCACGGTGCGTTCCCGAAGTTGCCCGACGGCTTCCGCGATACGTCGAAGATCTTGAACCGAGGCCAGCGACACGAGGCGGGAAAACTCCGGTCACGCCACGTGCTGCGCGATGACTTCGCGCAGGGTGTCGTCGGAGATCCGGTCCGCCTGATGGAACAGCGAGGACTTCGACATCGACTCGATCGGCAGCGCGGCCCAGAATGCGCGCCGCTGGGCGCTGGCTGCCCGGAACGACAGAATCAACTGCCAGAGCGCGGCATTCGCCCGGCGCTCCGCAGCGGGCTGCACGTGCCAAACTTCACCCGCTGCGTCGATGACTCTCCACGCCATGCTTGGTGACCCCTGTCACACATTTTGATGAGGGAGTGCGCAGCGCCAATATGCGGCCCGGACCGAGATCGGGTCAAGGGTGGAAAAGGGAAGACGCGTGTGAGACTTGGGCCTACGTGAGGGACGTTTCAGACAGGGGCGGGGACGGCCTCCAGGTCTCCCAGAATGGCGTCGCACACCGCCGGCAGCGCCGCGAATTTTCGAGGATAACTCAGCCGTTTGACGGATACCCGCTCTGCCAGCCGGGTCGCGAAGCGGAACTGCCGAGCCAGCCGCTCAGGGTCGACGGCGAGGGTGTTGAAGGAGCTTGCCACCAGCTCCAGAAACGCCTCCCCCCGCCGCAGCGGCTCGATCCGCACGGAGCGATCTGAACGTCGGGGAGGCGAAAGCAGGTAGAGGGCCCGCAGCGGGACCGCGCGGCGGTGTGCCTGCCCGTGGCCCAACGGGAGAATCTGCTTCACGGTCTCGGGGTTCAAAGGCGTTCCGCCGGTGCGGTGGTCGAGGAGCCGGCGCGCCACATGGGGAAAAAGCTTCAGGCGAGGAACGCCCGCATGGACCAGGTAGCGCGGGCCCTTCACCGCGAGCGCGACCAGGTCATCGGTGAGCACGGGATACCCCAGGCCCAGGAGCGCCGCGCCAAGGGTCGATTTGCCTCGCCCGGGAGCACCGAGCAAGACGATCGCTTCCCCGTCCACCACCACCGCCGTGCCATGCAGCGGCTCCGCGCCGAGGGCGAGCAGTGAAACAGACAGCACCTGTCCCAGGAGGTACGTGGTGAGGGATTCGTACCCGACACGCCGCAGGTTGTGGTACTCGATGCGCCGCCCGTCGGGCGAGATCAGGAACTCGAACAGGCCGGACCACTGCAAATAAGTTGAGCCGCCCGGCAGTCGTCCGTGATAGAACCAGTCTTTTGGTGCGGATGGGGCGAGGGCACACGCGCGGCTACGCCTGAATTTCGCCGGATCACCCGCCTTCAGAGTGACCTCCCGCCTGGCCCGCGCTGCCGCAGGGCGACACGGCAGTTCCAGCTCGCTCTCCACACACAGCCCATAGAGCCGGTAGCGAGCGGCTCGCCGGGTCACGTCTTGGCGCCGGCCAGTCTCGTGGCGGGTTTGCCCGCTCCGTCGTTCGCGGCGCCCTGCTTGCTCGCGGTCAGCGAACGGAGATCGCCGTGAAGCGTCAGCACCGGCGTCTGGTAGGGTTTCCGACCGGGCTTTCGGGACTGTCGGGCTGCTTCGCGCTTCTTCTTCATGCGATACGCTCCTGTGATTCGTGGAACTCTCGCGGCTCCCGAACATCGTCGGACAAGAATAACTGAAGCCACAATTCCAGAGCAAACAGGTCGGCGAGCTCCCAGCCGGCGACGCATTCCGGTCCCCGAAGCTGGTTCATCACCTCGTTCAACTCGCCCCGGAGACGGTCCCGATCGAGGTACCCGAGCCCGACGGCCAACGATCGCTCGGTCAGGGTGCCCGCGATGTGCGCGTAGTCACGCTCGAGGCCCGCATTGACCAGTTGGGTGAAATCCGCCTTCCAGTTCCGCTGTGCGACCGATGGCGGAAGAATGTGCTGCATGGCAGCCCTCAGCATGGCTCGCGGCACGCCGTGGCGATTCTGGATGTCGCCGGGCACTGCCATGAGAAAGGAAATCAGATCCCGGTCGAGAAACGGAAACGCCGCATCTTGCCCGAACAACGCGGCGGCCTTGTTCTCCCACTCCATGCAGTGAACGTGATACTTGGATCGCGCTTCCAGGTAGATGGCCTGGGCCTGGGCTGAGTGGAACCAGCGGCCGAAGCTCGCCGGCTGATGTGCGAACCGGAGGGACTGTTTCAGAAACCGATCGGAAAACCATGACCGCGCGCGGACCGGCCGGGCCAGGCGCGATCGCACCCATTTGAGCGGCGGAACGAAAAGGTCGGGAACGTGGCGGCGGGCCAAGTCCCGCACGAAGCGCCGTGCCAGCGCCCGCGCATGCGACCCGCCCAGCCAGTGACGGTACTCCCGAAGGTGTCTCCAGATGTCCGCCCACGCGAACCGCCGGAAAAGATCGACCAGGTAGTCGGGGCAAAACAGGAACTGATCGCCCCAGTGTCCCGAGAGCAGCACGCGTGCGCCCCGGCGCTGCGCTTCGAGATGAAGGTTCCGGGTGACCCCCCACAAGTAGTCCAGGAATGGCGACTCGATCGCCCGGACCTGCTCTGCCGTCCCGTTCACCAGTCCGACTAGAGGCTCCATGGGAAAACGGACGACCGCGATGCCGTACTCACGCTCCAGATCGAGCAGGTAGCGCTCCTCATCGGCATCGCTGCCCTGAGCACCGGTATAGGAGATCCCGACGAGCGGCGGGACGGTGCCGGGGTTCGCGCGCCGCAGCACTTCCGACTGGCACATGATGGACGAGGAGTCGAGCCCTCCGCTGACCGAAACCGCCACCGGACGAGCGGACCGGATGCGCCGCCGCACCGCCTCGGCAAAGCGTTCGCGAAACGCCTCGGCATAGTCGTCGAAGGAACCAAGCGTTTCCGACCGCCCGGTGTCGAAGTCCCAGTAGCGTCGCGTCGAGATCGCCTCCGGCGTGACCACGGCAACGTGCGCCGGCACCAGCGCGGAGATCCCGGCAAAACAGGTGACGTCCTGCCGATCAAGCGGCCGGGATGAGAACATCAGGAAATCCGCCAGCCCGTCGTTGTCCGGCTGGAGCGGCACCTCGGGGTGCGCGAGCAGCGCCTTGATTTCCGACCCAAAGACGAACAGGCGCGAGGAACGAAAGAAGTAGAGCGGCCGGACCCCGACCGCATCGCGTACCAGCACCAGTCTCCGCCGCGCGGAGTCGTACACCGCGAAGGCGAAGTCGCCGTTCAGGCGCTCGGCCGCCTGCTCGCCCCACTGCTGGTAAGCAGCCAACACGTAGGCGGCATCGCTCGCGCCCGCGGCGAGCCGGAGGGACCGGCGCAGCTCGTCCCGGTTGTCGATCCGGCCATCGAAAGCCAGCATCATGCCGTCGGGACCGACCAGCGGCTGGATCTCGCCAACCTCTTCAGGCGTGGCCCACGAGCGCTGGTGCGCGAAGCCGACGGCGCCGGCGACGCGATGACCCTCCCCATCGGGCCCGCGGTGGTGCAACGTGGCCGACATGCGCTGGAGGACCGGCAGGTCCACCGGCCGGCCGGCCAGGTTCCACAGTCCCACGATCCCGCTCATAGATTAGGAGTATACTTGCGCCGTACCTGAGGAACCGCCATGCCCGTCGGACCGATTCCCGAATCCGCCACCGTCGTCGCCGCCGAGAGCCTGCTCTCGAGCCGATTCGATGAAGAGCTCGTCATCCTGAATCTCGAAAGCGGCATCTACTACGGCCTCGAGCAGGTTGGCGCGCGCATCTGGGACCTGATCAAGCGTCCCGTACGCGTCGGGTCGATCCGGGACACGCTGGTGTCGGAATACCAGGTGGATCCGGGACGCTGCGAACGCGATCTTCAGGCGTTGCTCAAGGACCTCGCAGCCAAGGGACTCGTGCGAATTGAACTGGCATAAGCTGTCCGCTCTCAGCCTCGGCGACACCCTGCTGCTGGCGGAATCCGCGGCGTTCATCATGCTGGTGAGAATCGGATTGCGGTTCCTTCCCCATCGCTCGCTGCAACGGCTGAATCACGACCATGTGGTCAGCGCCCCTCCGGTCTACGCCCGGGACCGGGGCGCCCCCGGCCGGATCGCCTGGGCGCTCGGTGCACTGGCCCCACGGCTGCCTGGCAAGAACACTTGCCTCATCCAGGCACTCGCCGCGCACGCCATGCTCCGCCGGCGCGGTTATCCCTCCGAGCTCCGGATCGGCGTGTCGGGGAAAGACCCCGCAGGCGCCATCAAGGCGCACGCCTGGGTCGAATGTGAAGGCCGGGTCGTCGTGGGCGACCTGGAGGACCTGACCGCCTACTCGGTGCTCACCGCCCCGAAGCCCTCGTGACCGCCGCGATCCGTTCGCTCCCGCTCAACGAACCGCTCGCGGCCCTGCTCCGCGGTGAGCCGGCCCCGTGGGCCAGCCTCGAGGTTTCCACCGACGAGATGCTCCGGTTTTGTATCGAAGAGGACCTGGCCGGCCTGGCTCATCGGGGGCTCCGGTCGCTCGATCACGATGATTGGCCCGCGGAGCTGCGCGGCGCGCTGGCGCGCGCCGCGCGCGAGGAAGCCACCCGGGAGACGCTTCGCCGCCGCGAGCTGATCCGTGCCCTCGATGCGCTCGCCGCTGCCGGCATCGCGCCCCTTCTCCTCAAGGGCACCGCGCTCGCCTACACCGCGTATCCATCTCCCGAATTGCGGCCGCGGAGCGATACCGACCTGCTGATCCGCCGGGAAGAGGTGGACGTCGCGCGCCGCATTTTGCAGCACCTGGGCTATCGGGAGCCGGCGTACTGCGATGGCGAGCTGTTGTTCTGCCAATTCGAGGTTCAGAGGACGGACGAATTCGGCGTACTGCATGCGCTGGATTTCCATTGGAAAATCAGCACGCAGTCCCTGTTTTCCGGTCTCTTCAGCTACGACGAGCTCGCCGATGGCGCGGTCTCCATTCCCGCGCTCGGCTCGAATGCGCGCGCACCCGGGCTGGTGCAGTCGCTCCTTCTCGCCTGTGTCCATCCGGTCATGCACCATCGTAACGTCGAAAGGCTGATCTGGGTCCATGACATCCGCCTGCTCGCTTCGAGCCTGACGCCTGAGCAGTGGAATGGATTCGCCGAGCTGGCACGCTCCAAGGGCGTCGCCACGATTTGCGCCCATGAGCTGGCGCTGGCCGGCAGGTGGCTGAATACGGCCGTTCCTGCTGACGTCATCGCCGCTCTCTCGTCACCCCCGGGCTCCGAGCCCACCGCGACGTATCTCGCGCCCGACCGGCGCTGGCACGACGAGCTGGTGTCGAACGTTCGCGGCTTGGGAAGCTGGAGAGATCGGCTTCGCCTCTTGCGCGAGGTCGCATTTCCCGGTGCGAGCTACATGCTCAAGGCGTACGATCTAAGCGACCGGCTTTCGACCAGGGCACTCCTTCCCCTGCTGTATGCGCATCGGGGACTGCGCGGTGTGGGTAAGGTGCTGAGGGGTGAGAAGTGAAGAGGGAAGAGTACGGCAAAGACACGCCGTTACTCTTCCCTCGCTGTCACGCTTCACTCTACACTGCTGTTAGCTGACCTTTTGCTGTTTGGGCGCCCCGTCCGGCCCATTGTCCCAATCCTGGGCGCTGGAAACGTTCGGCATTCCCCATTGATGTCCGTTCCAGCCCTCGAACCCTTCCACCTTGAACGCCCAGAACCCGGTGTCGTCGTCGCTGATCACCACCAGCCCATCGGCGTTGCGCACATCCACACCCCAGGCGCCCTCGTACATGCTGTTGCTCCGGCCGAAGGCGCGCTGCTCGTTGAATCCCGCGATGCCGATGCCGTGGAGGTACGGTCCCGCCCGGGTGCTGTAGTAGCCAACCGTGTAGGGATTGGTGGGATCCATCAGGTTGATCACCTGGAATCCGTCGCTCTGGCCGGCGATGAACACGTAGGGCCAGCGCACCTCGAAGTTATGAACGGCCCCTCTCCATGAGGGAGTCCACGCGCCGATGGGGCGGGAGAGCGTTTTCTGGGCTCCGTCGAGCACCGGTTTCAGATCGAAGATCCGCGCCACCGAATACTGGTAGGTCGGCAGCGGCATGGTGAGCGCGTAGCGTCCATCGGGCGTGGGTGTGAAAGTGTGCTGCGCCGTGGCGCCGGAAACTCCGGTGATCGAGGCAATCACCCTGGGAGCGGTTGGGTCAGTGATGTCGTAAATGAAAGCGCCCCCGCCACCGGCCGCGTAGAGCTTGTCCTGCTTGGTCGCGGGGTCGTATCCCACGTAGAAATCGTGCCAGGTCGCGCGCGCCCCGGGAGTGCCTTCGGTGGGATTCATCGCCTTGCCGATGACGGCGTTGGGATCGCCGGCCACGACGCGGTCGACATCGTAGATGTACGCCGCAGCCGTCGAGGTCTGCACCACGACCAGCGCCAGACCGGTCGAGTGTTTATAGGAGAAGGTCTCGTGCTCCCCGCCGGGGGCCTCCGGCGTGCGGATCCGCGCGACCTCCTTGATCCTGGAAGTATCCGGAAGGCCCGTCACGTCCCACACGATGGCGCCGAGGTCCACGTCCGGCCCGCCGGCCCGGAACTGGAACCCGTTCCAGAAGTAGTAGCGCCCATGGGTTTTGACGTACGTGGGGGCTAACGATCCGGGGCCCCGATGCAATGCCGCGTTTTCGATCTGCCAGCTATAGATGACCTGGGGCTTGGTGGGGTCTTTGATGCTGATGATATCGAACCCGATTCTGGGATTCGGCACGCCGGCTTCGTTGGCCCGATCGACATAGACGTAAGGCCGCGAGAGCTCCTGCTCCATCTCGATATCGGAGTTGCTGAAGGGGCCCGCCGCATCGGGCATGGGAAGATGGGAAACGATGCGGACGTTGCTGCTTCCCTGCTCACCCGGCAGCGGATCCGGCTGATACTGCTGGGCGTAAGCGGTGGATACGGCAAAGGCCAGCATCAGGCAGACGAGTTGAGCCTTGAACATTCGGAGTCTCCTTCCAATAAGGCTTTTCCTCTTCCCTCTTCCCTCTTCCCGTCCTACCGTGGCCAGACGTTGTTGGCCCGATCGATATCGGGGAGCACCTTCCGGGGATCAATCTCGACGCTGCGTACCTTCCGGACATCAGCGGGTCGATAGGTGAACCGCTGGCCCAGGTTCCACATCTCCACCGGCAGCCGCTCGGTCATACGTTGGCCGTCTTCATACGTGAGCGCCAGCTCGGCCGGCATGACCATGGTACCACGATTGGTCAGATAGACCGCACTGCCGCCATCGGGTCGCGCCCCGATGGAATCGGCCGACTGGTCCAGCCGCGACGTCGTAAAGATCCAACCGCGCCAGAACCAATCGAGCTCGACGCCCGAAACGTCGCGCATTACCCGGAAGAAATCCGCCGGGGTGGGGTGCTTGAAGGCCCAGGCCCGCGCGTACTCGCGGAACGCGGGATCGAACCGCTCCTTTCCCAGCACCTCGTGGCGCAGAAGATGGAGCATCAGTGCCGGCTTCTGATAGCCGACCCAGAACAGGTCGCGCACTTCGGTGGGACTGGTAATCAGCGGCTGTTCGTCACCGGGCCGGGCGTGCTCGGCATACAGGTGCAACGGGTGGATCTGCACCGTGTCGCCGTACGCCGTCCCCGTGAAATAATTCGCGGCGTTCTCCAGATCGATGAACGTGTTGAATCCCTCGTCCATCCAGGGATAGAGCCGCTCATTGGAGCCCACGACCATCGGGAACCATTCATGCCCGAACTCGTGGGCGATGACCCATTGCTGGTCTTCGCGCGAGGGACTGTTGGGCGTGAAGGTGATCATCGGGTACTCCATTCCCTCGATGGGCCCCTCGATGGTGGTCGCGTGGGAATAGGGATAGCGATACCACTGCTCGCTGAAGTGCTTGATAGCCTCGCGGCCCATCTTCCATACTTCTTCCCACCGCGCCGCTGCGCTGGGGCGATAGAGATCCTGGATCAGGATTCCGCTCCATCCGCTCGCGTCCCACCGCAACCCGGGCGCGGCGGCGAAGACGAAGTCGCGCACGCTGTCGGCGGAAAAGCGCCAGGTGAGCGAGCCGGCGGCGGTGGGACGGGTGCGGGCGGGATCTCCCGCCTCCTCGCGGGTGATGATGGCGACCACGCTGTCCGAGGTACGCGCCCTGGCCAGCCGCGCGCGCTGGGCGGCGGTGAGGACCTGGAGCGGGTTCAGCAGCCGGCCGGTCGCGGCGACCAGAAAACCCGCGGGCACGGTGAGGGAGACGTCGAAGCGGCCGTATTCGAGGTAGAACTCGCCCGCGCCGATGTACGGCTCGTGATTCCAGCCTCGCACATCGTCGTAGACCGCGACCCGCGGATACCATTGCGCCATCACATAGAGCGAGCCGTCCCGGCCCATGCGGCCCGCGCCTGCCTTGGGGATTCCGAATCGCCATACGATGTCGAGGTCAAGCTGCCCGCCGGACTGCAGGGGCGCCGGCAGGTCCACCCGCATCGTGGTGCCGGTCACCACGTGGGGCAGATTCCGGCCGAGGGCGCGCACCGAATCGAGCGTCACACCACCGGCAAATCCCTGGCAGGAGAAGTCGAAGGAGGAGCCGAGGAACACCAACGGCGGCTGGTTGAGCTGGTTGGTGATGCTGTTGGGTGCGCAGATGTTTTGCTCGACGAACAACCAGAGATACCGCAACGTGTCGGGCGACCGGTTGACGTAGTGCACCGTCTCCCGGCCCCTCAGCTCCTGCCGGACCGTATCGAGCGTCGCGCCGATTCGGTAATCGACCCGCTGTTGCCAATAGGCACGGCCTGGCCTGCCGGACCCCGAGCGGTATTCATTCGGTGAAGGAAGCGGCAGCGGGCGAAACGCCGACGTATCGGCCACCGAGACCTGCGCGACGAGTGCCGACGGGCCGAGAAACGTCAGAAGCGTCGCGAAGAGCGGGCGAGCGGCTGGCATCGTTCCCTCAACAGCGTGAAGAGTATAGAGTGAAGAGGGCCCTACCCTTCCCTCGCTTTTTTACGCTTCACTCTGCACTGCTCTTAACTGATTCTCTGCGGCTTCGGCGCCCCCTCCGGACCATTATCCCAATCTTGGGCGCTGGAAACATTGGGCATTCCCCACTGATGCCCGTTCCAGCCATCGAATCCTTCCATCTTGAGCGCCCACATGCCGGTCTGGATGTCGCTGATCACGATCAGGCCATCGGCGTTGCGAACCTGTACGCCCCAGGCACCGTTCATCACGCCGTAGCGGGCGTCCTGGTTGTGCGGGCAGCCGCAGGTGTAGTAGTAGCCGACGGTGTAGGGATTGGTCGGATCCATCATGTTGACCACCTGCAATCCGTCTTCGTACGCGGACACGAACACGTAGGGCCAGCGAATCTCGAAGTTGTGGGCCAAATCCTTCCAGTCAGCGGTCCAGGCGCCGATCGGCCGGCTGATGGTCTTCACCGTCCCATCGAGACCCGGTTTCAGGTCGAACACCCGGAGCGGCGCGTACTGGTATTCGGTTTCGGTCCACGCGTAGCGCCCGGTCGGCTCCGCCATGAACGTGTGCCCGAAGGAGACGCTGGCGACCCCGGTGATGGAGGTCAGTAGCTTGGGATTCTTGAGATCGGTGATGTCGTAGACAAAGAAGCCGCCCAGGCCCGCGCCGTAGAACTTGTCCTGATGCGTGGCCGGATCAAAAGCCACGTAGAAGTCGTGATAGCCCGGAATCCGTGGCGGGCGCGGGGCCGGGGCCGCCGCCGCGGTCGTGTCGCCGGGACGCCGCTGCTGCTGTCCGCCACCCATCATGGCCATCATCTGGCGCACCATGTTGGAATCCACCGGGACCGGCACTCGACCGACCAGCCCGGTCTGGGGATCGCCCTTGCCGGCCGCGACGACCTGGTCGATGTCCCAGACGTCAGCGAACGGGCCGCTCGCCTGTGTCAGCAGCAGCGCTTGACCGTTGGAATGCTTGTACGCGTAGCTCTCGTGGAAACCGCCGGGATATTCGGGATCTCTCATCTCGGCCACCATCTTGATCTTCGAGGTGTCCGGCAGCCCGGTCACGTCCCACACAATGCCACCCAGGTCCACATCCGGCCCGCCCTGCGCAAACTGGTAGGAGTTGGTCAGGTAGTAGCGGCCGCGACTCTTGAGGTACATCGGGTTGAGCGATCCGGCGCCCTTGTGCAGCTCGGCGTCCTTGACGTACGACGTCCAGAGCAGCACCGGCTTGCCCGGATCCTTGATGCTGATGATTTCGATTCCGGACGGAATCAGGCGATGCGCCACGTAAACGTAGGGTCGGGATAGCTCCTGCTCGATCGTGATATCGGCCGTCTTGTAGGCCGAATCGAGCGGAAGATGCCCCAGCACCTTGATGTTCCGGCTTCCGCCCACCTTCTGACCGGGAATGACATCGGTGTAGGCCTGCGCGTTGAGCGCCGAGCCTGCGCCCAGCGCCAGCGCCAGACCCGCCGCTGCCAGCTGCCAATGCCTGGAGAATCTCATGGAAACCTCCGCCCTTCATCGGTTTGCTATGTCTGACTGAGGTGAACGAGAGTGAAGAATCGGTCCCTGGTTCGGGGCAGATACGCTATTCCACTATAGCGCGGAGTACCAGTGCGCGCTGTCGGGAGAAGCCGGAGTTCGGAGTCCGGGGGGTAGGAGTTAGGGGTCCCGGCCTTAGCTTATGCGACCAAACCCAGTTCCCGAGCCCCTAACTCCCAAAATCCGAACTCCGATGACCGAGTACGCCCGCCGCCTGAACCTCTTCGACGCCACGATGCTCGTCATCGGCGGCATCATCGGGGCGGGGATCTTCCTCAATCCGGCGGTCGTCGCCCAGCGGGTCGGAACCGCCGGCCTGACCCTCGCCGCGTGGATACTGGGCGGCCTGGTCGCCGTCGCCGGGGCGCTCTGTTTTGCCGAGCTGGGCGCGATCAAGCCGCAGGCGGGTGGCGGCTACGTGTATTTGCGGGATGCCTTCGGCGGCTTGCCGGCTTTTCTCTACGGCTGGACCGAGCTGCTGGTGATCAACAGCGGAGGGATTGCCGCTTCCGCAGTCACCTTCGCGACCTACACCTTGAGCCTTTTGGATCGACCGCCCGTCAGTGTGCCGGTGCTGGCCATTGCGGCGATCACCGTGCTGACCGTCGTGAACTATCTCGGGATCAAGATGGGAAGCGTGGTGCAGAACATATTCACGGTGCTCAAGCTCAGCGCGCTGGCCGGACTGATCGTGGCGGGTCTGTCCGCCTCGACGTCCGCGCCTCCTGTCACCATTCCGTCGGCGGCCCCGCTTACTGCACCTCACGGCGTTGCCGCCACCGTCGCGGTGCTGGGGACAGCCCTGATTCCGGTTCTCTTCGCCTACGGCGGCTGGCAGAGCACCAACTTCGTGGCCGCCGAGTTGCGGGAGCCGACTCGCGACCTGCCGCGGGCACTGATTCTCGGTGTCCTCGGCGTGGTGGCCGTCTATGTGCTCGCCAACATCGCATATCTCCGCGTGCTGGGACCGGCGGGCCTCGCTGCCAGCACCGCCCCTGCTTCCGAGGTGATGCGCAGGGTCCTCGGCCCCGCGGGCGGCCGGCTCATCGCCCTCGGCGTCGCCCTCTCGACGTTCGGCTTTCTGAATCTGGCGGTCCTCTCCGCGCCACGAGTCTACCAGGCCATGGCAGCCGACGGCGTCTTCTTCGGCCAGGCCGCGGCCCTGCATCCCAGGTTCCGGGTCCCGGCGGTGGCACTCATCGTACAGGGCGGCTGGGCCATTCTGCTGCTGGCGACCAAGACCTACGGGCAGCTCCTCGATTACGTGGTCTTTGGGGACTGGATCTTCTTTGGGCTGGTGGGGGCGACGCTGTTCTACTATCGGCGGGTCGGCGGGTCGGCGGATTGGCGGGTCGGCGGGTCGGCGGGTCGGCGGGTCGCGACTGCGGGCAAACCTCACCAGCTGTTTCGCACTCCACTCTACCCCTGGGTTCCACTCTTCTTTGTCGCTGCCGCTGCGTTCACGGTCATCAGCACGGTCGTGTCGAACCCTGGGAACGCGGCCCTCGGCGCGGCTATCATCGCCGCGGGCATTCCGGTCTTTGTCTGGTGGAGGAGGAAGGCGCGTGGTGGGCAGCGCGTGGCATGACCACGCACCACTCACCACGCACCACGCACCGTCTAGCTGACTTTAGCCGGCTTCGGCGCTCCATCCGGCCCGTTATCCCAATCCTGCGCGCCGGAAATGTTCGGGATGCCCCACTGGTGACCGTTCCAGCCGTCGAAGCCGTCCATCTTGAAGGCCCAGAAACCCGTCTGAATGTCGCTGATCACGATGACACCGTCGGCGTTCCGGACCTGGACCCCCCAGGCGCCGTTCATCACGCCAAGGCCTTTGTCGTGCGGGCACTGGCAGGTGTAGTAGTAGCCCACGGTGTAGGGGTTGGTCGGATCCATCATGTTGAAGACCTGCAGGCCGTCCTCGTAGGCCGACACGAAGACGTACGGCCACCGGATTTCGAAGTTGTGAGCCAGGTCTTTCCAGTCCGAGTTCCACGCACCGATCGGGCGGGAGATGTTCTTGACCGTGCCGTCGAGGCCGGGCTTCAGGTCGAAGAGGCGGAGCGGCTGGTATTGGCTCTCGGTCTCGGTGACCGCGTAGCGGCCGGTGGACTCCACCATGAACGTATGCCCGCCCCGCACGCCCGCGACACCGGTAATGGAGGTCAGGAGCTTGGGATTCTTGAGGTCGGTCACGTCGTACACCCAGTAGCCCTGACCACCGGCGCCATAGAACACGTCGCGCTGATTCGCCGCGTCATAGGCGATGTAAAAATCGTGGTATCCGGGCTGGCGCGGCTGGGAGGCTGCCGCCAGGGCCGCCGCATCCGGCGGCGGCGCGCCGGGGCGCCCCTGGCGGATCGGCTGAATCACGGCCTCCGCGCCGATTGGCACCCGACCGACCAGGCCGGTCTGCGGGTCTCCCTTGCCTGCCGTGGCGACCTGATCGATGTCCCAGACATCGACAAAGGGACCGCTCGCCTGAGTGAACAGCAACGCCTGGCCATTCGAGTGTTTATACGACTGACTTTCGTGGAACCCGCCCGGATGCTCCGGATCGCGGATCCGCGCGACCTCCCTGATCTTCGACGTGTCGGGCAGTCCGGTCACGTCCCACACCAGCGCACCGAGGTCGGCATCCGGCCCGGTCCGGCCGAACTGGAACGCATCCGTCAGATAGTACCGGCCGCGGCTCTTGAGATAGATCGGATTCAGCCCGCCGGCACCGGTGTGCAGGTTCGCATTCTCGATCGTCCACGCCCAGAGCAGCTTAGGTCTCGTCAGGTCTTTGATGCTGATGATCGAGACGCCGGACGGGACGAGGCGCCGTCCCACATAGGCGTAAGGCCGCGAGAGCTCCTGTTCGATGGTGATGTCGGAGGTCTTGTAGGCCGAGTCGAGATTGACGTGGCCGAGGACCTTGATGTTCCGGCTGCCCCCGACTTTGGCGCCGGGAATCACGTCGGTGGAGGACTGCGCCGCCGCCTGGCTACTCGCCAACAAGAGCAGCAGGACGGTCAATGCGAAACGAGCCATTGGTACCCCCGCGGTGGGTTTCGTGCTGTGGCTGATCGGTGGTGTGGGATCTGGGCGGCGCGCGTGAGACGCCGCCGGGACGCAAAGAGATATACGCGGGGAGGGTGAAAATCGTTATAGGTGGGGGCACCTGAGCGCGGAGTGCGGAACGCGGAGCGCGGAGTGAACAACTATACGCTGCCGGTCGCTCCGCATTCCCCGCTCCGCACTCCGCACTCGTTACTGCACTCGCATCCTCACGACTCTCGATCCACCCGTGCCGCCGAACCGCTCGTTGTAGACCCGGAGCGAGACCACCTCGCCGGACCGCGTGCCCTTGAGCACGTCGTTCAGCTGATCGACCGTCTTCACCCGGGTGTCATTCACATAGGTGATGATGTCGGGCCCCTGCGGGCCGCCGTCCGGCACCAGCTTCTCCGCGGCCGGGCCCTCGGGGTCGACCGAGGTCACCGCGAGGCCGCTCTGCTCGGACTGCTCCCCGGTCGCAGGCTCCACCGTAATGCCCAGCTTCGATCCGTACAGCTCGGATGACGCGCGCCCATGGGGCCTACTCTTGGCGACGTCACTGCCATCACTCGGAGCCGCCGCCAGCCGGACCTTGATCGAGGTCTGCTCGCCGCCCTTTCGGACGACGCTGAGCGACACTTCTTCTCCCGGCTTCCGGAACGCCACCGCCTGCTGGAACTGGGCCACGTACTCAACCGGCCGCCCGTCGATGGCGACGATCACGTCCCCCGGGCGCACGCCGGCCCGCCGGGCCGGGCTGTCGTCGCCGGAGAAGTCCTGCACCACCACGCCTTTGACCGCGTCCAGACCCGCGTAGGCGGCATCGTCCGAGTCGATGGGCCGGATGGACAGGCCCAGGATCGCCCGGCTCACCTTCCCGTGGGCGATCAGCTCGTCCACCACCCGGCGCGCCAGGTTCGAGGGAATCGCGAAACCGTACCCCTCATAGGAACCGGTCTGGCTCGCGATGGCCGAATTGATGCCGATCACCCGGCCTTCGGCGTTGACCAGCGGGCCGCCCGAGTTGCCCGGATTGATGGCCGCGTCGGTCTGGATGAAATCCTGAATGCCGTAGCGCGAGCCGGTATTGAGACCCGACAGGGGACGGCCCTTGGCGCTGATGATGCCCGCGGTCACGGTGAAGGAAAGCTCTTCCCCCATCGGATTGCCGATAGCGAGAACCCATTCACCCACGCGGGCGGAATCGGAATTGCCGAAGGTCACCGCCGGCAGGTTCTTCGCGTCGATCTTGATCACCGCCACGTCGGTGCCGGGATCGCGGCCGACCACGGTCGCGCTGTAGGTGCGGTTGTCGAACAGGCGGACCTGCAGCCGATCGGCGCCGTCCACCACGTGATTGTTGGTGATGATGTAGCCGTCCGGCGAGCTGATGAATCCGGTGCCGGAGCTGCGCTGGATCGAAGGCTGTCTCGGGTCGCCGAACTCGAAGGGCTGCGGCATGCGGGTGGTCATCGTTGCAGGCTTGGTGTCCGCGCGAATGAAGACCACCGATGGCCGGACGGTCTGTGCCACGGTCGCGAACGCATCGCTCCACGCCGCGAGCGAATTGGAGGGCGGCGCCTTCGCCTCAGCGGCCGGTGCCGAGATGGTCGCCGGGGCCGGGGACCCGCCAAGACTGCGCGGCAGCTCTCCCCGCAACGCGAAAAACGCCGGCGCGAGCGCGAGACCCACCACCGCCGTGAGTTGGGCGTACCTCTTTGCTGCAAGCTTCATGAGTCGAACTCCTGGGTTTCAACGGTTAAACGAAAGCGTAGTGCGCAGTGAGTAGTGCGCAGAAGATCGCCACCTCCTGGGAGATGCCCGGAGGGCGGGGAGGGTCGCAGTCACGGGATCTCCTGCATTCTGCGCGCTGCGCCCTGCCACTCTCTCGCCTCTCTGTGGCGATCGCGCCATGTGGCGGGGGGGCGACTCGACCGCCGGCCTGCAGCGTTAAGTCATTGCTGTTCAAGTGGTTGTGCGGCGACGCGGGCGTGCATGCGTTTTGCATTCTCGCGGGCGTTCGTTTCGGGGCTGCGTCGCAAGGAGGGGGAGATGAGCGGGATTGGCCAGGTGATGATGAATCAGTACAGGCGGTGCGGGAATTTCGGGTTGCGCTATCTGAGCGTTCTTCTGCTGCTCTCGGTGAGCTGCAAGTTTCTGCCGTTCGGGCTGGGGCAGGACTCGACTCCGAAGCCGGAATCGGTCAACGAGCCTTCGGGCTTCAAGGAGCTGGCCAACCGGGCGTTTAACGACCTGATCGAGAATGACTGGTACTACGGTGGCGACGCTGCCGCGTACCAGGAAATGCAGGCCGCAGACGCCCCCCAGTCCCAGCCCCACATCGGCCGGGTGACGATACCGGCTGGATTCGAATCCGGCGCGAGCCCGATTCACTTCGAGCGCGGTCTCAAGTTGAGCGACCAGATCTACTTCAACTTGTATTTCCGGGTCTCCGACAACTGGCAGCGCAATCCGATCGACGACGCGCTGATAGCCTTATGGGCGGGAGACCAGCCGAGGCTGTTCTGGGGCTGGCGGGGCGACCTGGAGGATCATTCCATGCATCCGGCGGCGCTCGTCAGCACCCCGGAGGTCGAAGGCGGGTCGTTGTGGCTGGACGCGAACCTGGTTCCCGATGTCACCATCAGCCGCGGGGTGTGGCACCACATCGAGGTACTGATCGACAGCCACGGCAAGTACGAATCCTGGCTGGACGGGACCAAGATCGCATCCTACGACAACGTGCCCTACGGCGTGCTGGGCGAAGATCGTCACTGGGGCCTGATCCAGGTGGGGCCGGCATGGGGCGGACTCACCCCGCCGCTCGATCAGACGCAGGACGTCGATTTCGATCACCTCTACATTTCCGGGAAGCCGATCGACTGACCGATCGATCCCCCGCGGCCGATCCTCACGCCGCAGCGTCTCCGGAATCCGGAATGACGCTGCGGCGTGATGGCGTTGGAGGTAGGGCTAACTCGTCTTGGTTGGCACCCCTTCCGGCCCCCGATCCCAATCCTGCGCGGACGAGACGTTCGGCACGCCCCATTGATGTCCGTTCCAGCCATCAAAGCCATCGAGATGGAACGCCCAGAAACCGGTGCGGATATCGCTGATTACGATCAGACCATCGGCGTTTCTCACGTCGACGCCGTCGGCGCCGTTCTGATACGAGGGCGGATTTCCCCATCCGGCGTTGGCCGGTCCATCGTACGTGTCGTAGAAGCCGACCGTGTAGGGATTGGTAGGGTCCATCAGGTTGACGGCGTACATGCCGTCTTCGTAGGCCGCCACGAACACATACGGCCACCGGACCTCGTGATTGTGCGGGTTTCCGTCCCAGCTCGAGGTCCACGCACCGATGGGCCGCGAAACCGTGGCTATCTGTCCTTCCAGCGCCGGCTTCAAGTCCACGATTCGGAGCGGGGCGTACTTGTACTCGGACTCGATCACCGCGAAACGACCGGTCGGATCGGGCGTGAAGGTATGGCCTCGGTTCATTCCGGCGACGCCGGTCACCGAGGCTAGCAGTCTGGGACTGGTCAGGTCGGTGACGTCGAAGACGTAGTAGCCGCCAGCCCCCGCCCCGTACATGCGATCCTGGTGACTGGACGGATCGTAACCCACGTAGAAGTCGTGCCATCCACGGGCTGGATTCGCGCTACTCGGCGGTACCGGGACCTTTCCCACCAGACCCTGCGCCGGGTCACCACTCGCCAGCCGATCGATGTCGTAGATGTGAGCGTTGACCGATTGGGTGACGGCGAAGACCAGCGGGGCGCCGCTCGAGTGTTTGTAGGCGTAGACCTCGTGAAAGCCCCCGGGCAGTGCGGGTTCACGGAGCCGGTGGATTTCTCGAATCTTCCTGGTATCCGGAAGGCCGGTGACGTCGAACACCACCGCTCCCAGGTCTACATCGGGCCCGCCCGGTTGGAATTGAAACGCCTGCAGGAAGTAGTAGCGACCTTTGCTTTTGACGTACGCCGGGCCGGTCCCACCTGATCCCTTGTGGACCTCAGGGCTTTCCACCGACCACGAGTACAGAATCCTCGCCTGTTTCGGATTGTGCAGATCGATGATATGGAACCCGCCCCAGCGTTGTGAGCGGGTGACGTAGGCATAGGGCCGAGACAGCTCCTGCTCGATCTCGATGTCTTCCACCTGGAGCTCGCCCGCCAGCGGCAGGTGGGCGACGACGGTCACGTTGGAGCTCCCTTGCGCGCCGGGCGAGTGTTGGGCGGCGAGAGCGGCGGCTGGCGCGAGCGAGCAGAGCGCGATGATCAGTCGGTTCATGACAGGAAGATGGAAGCGTTCGGGTGAGATGCCAAATGGACAATGGATGGTCTCATGAATGCGAGGAAGCGTGAGGGACGGCAGTCAGCGGTTGCGGAACGGCGGGAGACAGCACCTGCTGCCACTCAATGACCGGGGCGGGTCTCGAACCCGCGGCCTACGGATTAAAAGTCCGTTGCTCTACCAGCTGAGCTACCCGGTCGGACTAGAGGCAAACCTCGCAAAACACCTCGACTTAGACAAGCTCGCGCGACCGGTTCGTACGACCTGCGGAAAAGGTGATGCGGGCAAAAATGCGGGCACTTTTTCAGCCTTCTGGGCTCGCCCGACCTCCACGCGGCGGGTTTTTGCGGTGTTCAGGGCGGCGGTTAGATTGCGCTGGTAACCTTGAAAGTAGGAACGGTTGACCGCTAGCAGCCTGCTGGATTCGTCCGGCACCCGCGTGACTGACGAGGCCATTCGCGAAATCGTCGAGCGAATCGTCCGTGTGTGCCGGCCCGATCGGGTGATTCTCTTCGGATCTGCCGCCGTCGGAACGATGACGCGCGACAGCGATATCGACCTGGTCGTGCTTGAACCCGAAGTCCAAGACGCCCGCCAAGAGGCTCTCCGCATCCGCGGCGCTCTTTCCGACCTCCCGTCTCCCTTCGACGTCATCGT
>JACQVB010000050.1 GCA_016209985.1 Gemmatimonadota bacterium
ATGGAGGGGTACGTGAAGCGCATGCTCTGGGCGCTCGAGGCGGATGGCGTGCTCGAGCGGGGCGCCTATGATCGGTTCGCGCCGCGCCTTCCGGCATCGGAGCGGCAGCGGGTGGTTACGGCGGTTCGCGCCCTCCGCAACCGGTGATACTGCCCACCCAGGCGACCGTCTCGCCGGGCCGCCGTCGCCGGCTCGCGCGGCTCGCCGAACAGACCCGGGCCAACCCGCCGGCCGACCTCGCCGCCGCCATTCGGAACGACCTCGGCGTCAATCTGTCCGCGCGTTACGGCGGGCTCTCGCTTCCCCATCCCTTCGGCAAGGCCTCGGGGCAACTCTCGACCACGATCCTGCAAGTCGAGGCCGACGCGGCGGCCGGCATTGCGTTCGTGGTGCTGAAGACGGTGATCGCGGAAGATGAATCGGGCCATCGCGCCATGGAGGCGTGGACCGTCCGCGAGACCCGGATGAAAGTCGAGAAGCGAAGGTCGGCGGGCGGACGCGAAGGGTGGACCGTGACCTGGAAGGGACGCGGTTGGCACGGATCTCTCGCCGAATACCGGGAGTTCTTCGAGCGCTCGCTCGCCGTCGCGCGCGGGAGAGACGTGCCGGTCATCCCCTCAGTCAAATACCACCTGCCGCAGGGGGGCGAGCCATTCCGGGAAGAGGAATACCGCCATACCACGCAGACCTTGCTCGACGTATGGAACCGTGCCGGTTGTGGCGGCCCCATGCTGCTGGAGAAGGACTTCAGTCCCACGCTGGCCGGTGATGACCGCGCGAAGCAGCGGGACAGTATCCTGCGGTGGCTGTTCGAGGTTCCCCACTTGATCCAAGCTGCGGCCCCGGGACGAACCAGAGTCGGCATGAAATTGATGAACGCACTCTTCGATGATCGATTTCAGGTCGAAATGGTGCGCGCTGCGCTCCCGGCGCACCCGGCGTTTCTGGTCGTGTTCAATCGCCTGTTTGATCCCGAATGGAAGGTGGCTTTCGGTGGGTACGATCTGAGTGACCGCAACCTGCGAGTCCTGGATGCGCTCCTTGCCCTCCCGGATGCTTCGCTCCCGCCGCTCTGTGCCACCGGCAACATCTGCTCCGGTCGCATGATGGTCGAGTATGCCCTGCGCGGCGCCGAGAGCGGCCAGGTTCACACGTTCTTCCAGGTCCCACTCTCCGAATACACGGCCACGGGTGGCAGCCGCACCGCGCGCGCCTTGCACACGCTGATGCTGCATCCGGACGAGGGGCTCGTCATGTGGCTGTGGCACCTCAACGAGCACAACCTGCTCCCCGAGCGGTCAGGTGAGATTCGTTTTCTAGATTTGGTGACGGAAGAATGAAGCTGCGCTCTTCGGTTCCCCTCTCCCGTAAGGGAGAGGGGACAGGGGTGAGGAGGGCCCGTCTCTTTGCCGTCGCGATTCCCCTGCGCGAGCCATTTGTCATCAGCGGCGGCACCATGGCCGTTCGCCGGTCGCTCATTGTCGAGCTGACCGACTCCCAAGGCAACCGTGGTTACGGGGAGTCCGCGCCCTTTGAACAGCCGTTCTACTCCAGCGAAACGTTTTCTTCCGCTCGCGCCTGCCTGGTCGAGCTGCTCTTGCCGGCCATCGTCGGTATGGACGCGGCGCGCCCGGAGACGTGTCGTGACCGGCTGGCCGACATTGCCCGCGGGAATCGCATGGCGAAGGCCGGTGTCGAGACCGCCTGGTGGGACCTGTGTGCGGCCCGGAACGGCGCCACGCTGGCTTCACTCATCGACCATCGATTGGAGGAACTTGGGGTCGAGCCTCGCTGGCGCTCGCGCGCGGAGCGGATCGAATGCGGCGTGGCACTGGGAATTCCGCCGGGCGGCGACCCGATGGTGCTGCGCGAAAGGGTGCGCGATGCCCTCGCTCGCGGCTACCGCCGCATCAAGCTCAAGGTGCGGCCCGGTTGGGACGAGGAGCCGGTGCGAGTGGCGCGGGAGGAGATGGAGAAGGCAGCACGTTCGCTGCCCCTGTGGGTCGATGCAAACGGGGCATACCGATTGGAGCGCGACCGGCTGGCGCTCGAGGCTCTCGATCGACTGGGATTACTCTTCATCGAACAGCCGCTCCCCGAGGGCGATCTGTGGGACTCCTGCGTGCTCGGCCGGTCGATGCAGACACCCATCTGCTTCGACGAGACTCTGGTCTCCGACGACCTCGCCCGTCAGATCCTGGGGATGAACGGCCCGCGGATCTGGAACCTCAAGATCCAACGGGTCGGCGGCCTGGAAGAGGCGTGCCGGATCTATGCTCGCGCTGCCGGGGCGGGCGTCGCCCTCTGGGGCGGCACCATGCCCGAGACCGGACTGGGCGCGCAGGCCATTCTGGCTCTGGGCTCTCATGCGGCCTTCGTCTATCCGTCGGACGTCGAGCCGAGCACGCGATGGTACCAGCCGGGTGCCGACCTGGTCGAGCTGGAAATGGCGGAAGACGGAACCATGCTCGTTCCGCAACGGCGTCCGAGTATCGACCTCGGGGGGAAGGGAGTGCTTGTGGCGGAGATCGGCGCGTGAGGTGTTGGGTTTTGGGTGTTGGGAGTTCAGCGTAAGCGATCACCGACACCCAAGACCCAGTGCTTTTCGCCGTTGCTCTCCTGCGAGCATTGGCTATCTTTTCCGGCGGTCGCACGTGAATTCCTTCACGCATCATCGTCCTGCGGCCACATCACCAGAGTTCCACCGCGTCCAGGAATACCTCGCGCAGGAGGCATGCGGACCGCAGTGAAGCCGCTGTCCGAAGCGGTAAAAGGAGCAGCATGCGTCGTGTTGGCGCTGGTGGCGGCCTGTCGAGCTGACCCGCGTGGCACGCCGCCCACCACGACACCCGCCGATTTCGTCGCGCCCGTCAATGTCGATACCACCGGGCTCCCGGGCCCGGTTCAGCCGGTTTTCTACCGCCACGACGTTCATGCGGGCCAGTACAAGATGGATTGCCGCTATTGTCATTACGCCGCGGAAGTCAGTCTCCATCCCGGAATGCCCACCATGCGGACGTGCATGGGGTGCCACTCGATCGTCGCGGGCGACAATCCGGAGGTGCAGAAGTTCCGTGACGCCGATCTCTCGGACCCGAATCAGTCGGTCAAGTGGGTGAGGGTGCATGTGCTGCCGCAATTCGTGCACTTCCCGCACATGCGCCACGTGAAGGGCGCCGGCATTACCTGCCAGACCTGTCACGGCCCGGTTCAGGAGATGCCGCGGGTCTATCAGTACTCGTCTCTCAGGATGGGCTGGTGCCTGGACTGCCACAAGAAAAACAAGGTTACGCTCGATTGCACGGCATGTCACTACTGAACGGATTGCGGATTGCGGATTGCGGACGTCGTCCTGAGCGAAGCGAAGGATCTGCAGAGCTATCCTTGCATCGGCAGATCCTTCGCCGCTTCGCGGCTCAGGACGAGTCCGCAATCCGCGATCCGCATTCCGCAGTTATCGCCAAATGGAACGACGATGTCTGACGGTCTCGACCGCCGCCGCTTTCTCAAGGTGCTGGGCGTCACCGGCACCGGTGCAGCCGCGCTCGCCGGATGCTCCTCGGAACCGGTCGAACGGCTCATTCCGTACCTGGTCCCCATCGAAGATCAGGTTCCCGGTGTCTCGACCTGGTATGCATCGACCTGTCGGGAGTGCCCCGCCGGCTGCGGGTTGCATGTGCGGGTTCGTGAGGGCCGTGCGGTCAAAGTGGAGGGCAATCCCGGCCATCCGATCAACCACGGTCGCCTCTGCTCGCGGGCTCAGGCCTCGTTGCAAGGTCTCTACAATCCGGACCGGATCCCCGGCCCCATGGTCCGGAATGCATCCGGACAATTCGAGCCGATCAAGTGGGATGATGCGATTGCGCGGATCACGAGCCAGCTTGGCAAGGTCCAGGGGAGCCGGGTGTGGTTCCTCACCGGCCACGAGACCGGCACCTTCGCCGGTCTGATACAGCAGTTCCTCGCCGGCTTCGGCTCGTCGAACCGGATCGCCTACGAACCCTTCGGCTATGAAGCCCTCCGCCAAGCTACTCGGGACGTTTTCGGGGTCGATGCGCTCCCGATCTACGACTTCGGCGCCGCCCGCTATGTGATCTCCTTCGGCGCGGATTTCCTGGAAACCTGGCTCAGCCCGGTGGAGCAGTCTCTGGGTTTCACGCGAGGCCATGCGTTCGCCGATGGGAAGATGGGCCGGTTCGTACACGTCGAGCCGCGTCTCAGCATGACCGGCATGAGCGCCGACGAGTGGGTCGCGCCCGTGGCTGGCAGCGAAGGCGCGGTGGCGCTGGCCATGGCACACGTGATCGTGCGCGACCGCCTCGCACGCTCGAGCGGGGACACCGGTGTCCTGCGCGCGCTCCTCAATACGCATGCGCCCGCTGATGTCGCCGCGCGCTCGGGAGTTCCGGCTGAAACGATCGAGCGGCTGGCGAGGGAATTCGCCTCCCAGGGACCGAGCCTCGCGGTGGCGGGCGGCGTCGGGGCGCAACACGGCAACGCGCAGCTCACCGCCGCGGCCGCGCACATCCTGAACTACGTGACCGGTAATGTCGGACGCACCGTAAGCTTCGACGCGCAGGCGACGTTGCCCGGAGGCGGTTACAGCGATCTGCGGCGTCTGGTCCAGGCGGCCGCCGGTGGGCAGGTAGAGGTTCTCTTTGTCCACGGCGCGAATCCTGCCTACGCCACCCCGCCGGGTCTGGGAGCGGCGGAGGCCATAGCGAAGGTGTCGTTCAAAGTCAGTTTCTCCCGCTTCTGGGATGAGACGACGACCGCGGCGGACCTGGTGCTCCCGGATCACGATCCGCTGGAGCAGTGGAACGATTCCCAGCCCCGCGCCGGCGCCTATCTGCTGCAGCAGCCGGTCATGCAACCGGTCTTCGACACCCGCCAGACCGCCGACGTGTTGCTGGGGGTTGCGCAGCAGGCGGGCGGCAGGGCGGCGCGTGACCTGACGGCCGAATCGTATCAGGACTATCTCAAGGCCGCGTGGCGCCGCATTCAGGGGTCGGTCGGTGATGCCCGGCCCTTCGACGTATTCTGGATGGAATGCCTGCAGCAGGGTGGCGCATGGCGAGAGACGCGCCGGCGCACCGTGTCGCTTGCCGGTTCGGCCGCCCGGGTCGCCGATCGGCCCTGGACCGCACCGGAGGGCCGCTTCGCGCTGCTCGCGTATCCCTCGCCGGTGTTCTCCGACGGCCGAGGTGCCAACCGCCCCTGGCTACAGGAACTGCCGGACCCGGTCACCAAGATCACGTGGAGCTCGTGGGTCGAAATCCACCCGGACACCGCCCAGCGCCTGGGGATTGCCGAGGGCGACCTGGTCGAAGTCACCTCCGAGGCCGGTGCGATCACGGTTCCTGCATACCTGTACCCGGGAATCCGTCCCGACGTCGTAGCCGTTCCCCTGGGCCAGGGACATACTGCCTTCGGCCGGTATGCCAAGGACGTCGGCGCCAATGCCTACCGACTGCTGGCCGCGGAGCCCACCCCGTTCGGCGGTGTCGGCCACTATGCGGCGGTGGCCCTGCGAAATACCGGCGCTCACGAGCGGATCGCCAAAACCGAAGGCAATCCGCGGCAAATGGGCCGGGGGATCGCGCAGGCCACTGTCTTCGCCGAGGCGGCGAGCGGCAAGATCGAGAAGCACGAAGAGGCGCATGCGGCCGAGGTGCCCGAGAAGATCCAGAGACTGCTCGACGAGGTGCAGCAGGAGCAGTATCGCGATTGGCGCACCCGCGGGAGCTACGCGCTGGCGACCGCGCACTGGGGGATGGCGATCGACCTGAGCCGCTGCACCGGTTGCAGCGCGTGCGTCACCGCCTGCTATGCGGAGAACAACCTGCCGACGGTCGGCAAGGAGATGGTGCGCCGAGGCAGGGAAATGTCGTGGATGCGCATCGAGCGCTATTTCGAAGGCGGCCACGACACTCCCCTGGAAGCGCGTTTCCTCCCGATGCTTTGCCAGCAATGCGGCAACGCGCCCTGCGAGCCGGTCTGCCCGGTCTTCGCCGCGTACCACACGGCGGACGGTCTGAACGGTCAGGTCTACAACCGCTGTGTGGGAACGAGATACTGCGGCAACAACTGTCCCTACAAGGTCCGCTACTTCAACTGGTATGACGCCTCGGAGCCTGGCGCCGCGACGTTCGCCTGGCCCGAACCGCTGCATCTGCTGCTCAATCCGGACGTCACGGTGCGCTCCAAGGGCGTCATGGAAAAGTGCACCTTCTGCGTCCAGCGGATTCGCGGCAAGCAGCACGAAGCCAGGATGCGAGGCAGCCCCTTGAAGGACGGAGAAATCCAGACCGCGTGCCAGCAGACCTGCCCGTCCGAGGCGATCGTCTTCGGCGACCTGAACGATCCCGCTTCCCAGGTCTCGAAGCTGGCCCAGGACCAGCGCGGTTATGCTGTGCTGGAAGGGCTCAATACCCGGCCGTCAGTCACCTATCTGCAGAAGATCCGAAACGTGGTGGAGGCCTAGCATGGCGACGCTGACCGAGCCGCACGCGCCCACCCACGTCGCCCGCCCGACGTATGGGGAGATCACCCGCGACGTCGCCGCGACGCTGGGCCATCCGGGACGATCCTACTACGTGCTGCTCGGGATCGTGCTCTTCGTCCTGGCGTGCGGCATCGGTGCTCTTCTCTACCAGATCAAGCTGGGACTCGGTGTCGCCGGTTACCAGCCGCCGGTCATGTGGGCAGTCTACATCACCGACTTCGTGTTCTGGGTCGGCATCGCCCACTGCGGGACGCTGATCTCTGCCATTCTCTATCTATTCCGGTCGGCGTGGCGGACCGCCGTCTATCGTACTGCCGAGGCAATGACGGTTTTCGCGGTGATGACCGCGGGGCTTTTCCCGGTAGTCCATCTGGGTCGCCTGTGGTATGCCTACTGGCTGTTTCCCTATCCCAACCAGCGCCAGCTCTGGCCCAACTTCAAGTCGCCGCTGCTGTGGGACGTGTTTGCGGTCAGCACCTACTTCACGGTCAGCACACTCTTCCTGATCGTGGGTCTGGTGCCGGACGTCGCCTCGATCCGTGACCGCGCGGCCGGATGGCGCCAGAAGCTCTACCGGATTACGTCCCTAGGCTGGCGGGGCACCGATGTCCAGTGGCGCCATTACACCCGGGCCTATCTCTACCTGGCCGCGCTGGCGACGCCCCTAGTGCTCTCGGTTCACAGCGTCGTGTCCTGGGACTTCGCCATGTCCATCGTGCCCGGCTGGCATACGACCATCTTCGCGCCGTACTTCGTCGCGGGGGCGATCTACTCCGGCTGCGCCATGGTGGTGACGCTGCTTGTCCCGCTTCGTTCGGTGTTCAAGCTGGAGCGGTACATCCACGAAGAGCACTTCGACAACCTCGGCAAGGTGATCCTCCTTACCGGCACGATCGTCGGATATGCCTACTTCGTGGAGTATTTCATCGCCTGGTACAGCGGCAGTTCCTTCGAGCGTGAAGCATTCTGGTTCCGGGCCTTCGGCAGCTACTGGTGGGCCACCTGGACCATGATCATCTGCAATGCCTTTCTGTCGCAGCTGCTCTGGTTCCCGAAGATCCGCCGCAGCATTCCGTCGATGTTCGTGATCTCGCTGTTCGTGAATCTGGGCATGTGGTTCGAGCGCTTCGTGATCATCGTGGTCTCGCTGTCCCATGAGTTCGAGCCGTTCGCCATGGACCACTACACTCCCCGGTGGGTGGATTGGACCATCACCGCCGGCAGCTTCGCCTGGTTCTTCATGTGGTTCCTGCTGTTCGCCAAGAACTTCCCGACGGTCTCGCTCACGGAAGTGAAGGAGATCATTCCGATGCCGCGCAAAGGGGCGGCCCGCTCGTGACCAAGGCGCCCGGTGGAGTGCTCGCCGCGTACCGGCACGTCGATGCCGCGGTGGACGCCATTCGGCGGCTGAAGGAAATGGGCCAACGGGACGTCACGGTCTACACCCCGGTGCCGAACCACGAGATCGCCCAGGCTGTGGGGCACCCGGCGAGCCCGGTGCGGGTGTGGACCCTGGTGGGCGGGCTCACCGGTTGCTTCACCGGCTTCGCGATGTCCTTGTGGATGTCCTACGACTATCCCGTCGTGGTCGGCGGAAAACCGCTCGGGTCGGTGCTCCCCTACGTGGTGATTGGCTTCGAGCTGACCATCCTGTTCGGTGCCCTCGCCACGATTATGGGATTGATCGTGCATGCAGTACTTGGCTACCGGCCGGCGGCATACGACCCGCGATTCACCGACGATCACATCGGGCTGTTCGTGCCCTGTCCGGTCGAGCGGAGACCGCAGGTGGAGCAGGTGCTGAAATCAACGGGCGCGGTGGATGTGAGAGTAGAGACATGAGCGCGGAACTCAGAACGCGGAACGTGGAGTTGCCGGGCCAGTCAGTGGCGAGCTCGTGGCTCCCGCGGTGGGCCCGTCAGCTCCGCGCTCCGCGCTCCGCGCTCCGCGTTCTGGCTTATCTTGCCCTGACAACGTCGGCCTGCACCAGCGACCAATGGCAGCGCTTCCCCTCGCCGGACGACGTGGTTGCCAAGGTCCCCTGGTTCTCGACCATGCGGCGCGGGCTTGCGGTGCAGCCCTATTCCGTTCTTCCTCGCGAACCCGTTCCGGGAACGGTCCCCATCACCGGTGGGGAGGTGGAGCTCCGGGTCGATCGGGAGAGCGATCTCCCCGCGATCGCCAGGATGCGAAACCCGGTGCCCAACACCTCCGAGTCATTGAACCGTGGGAAGGAGCTGTGGGGCATCTACTGTTATCCGTGTCACGGGGTCGAAGGCCGCGGCGATGGACCGGTTGCGCCCGTGTTCGTCCGCCCCCCGGATTTCCTGGGCCCGCGGGTGACACCCTTGAACGACGGCTACGTCTATGCCGTGATCCGTTTCGGTCGTGGACTCATGCCGCTGTACGGAGACAAGGTGCGTGGAATCGACCGCTGGCATCTCGTGAACTACGTCATGGCGCTGCACGGCGCGCAGCCCCGCCCGCAATGATCGTCCCCGCGGCTCATCACGACCTTCGCGAGCGCGCGGTGAGCGGGCCGGGACGGGGCATGCTGCTGCTCGGTGCCGTGCTGGCGCTGCTTGGCTTGGTATTTTTCGTGATTCTCATCCTGGGTGATGATCCGGGGCGCGCCTGGCGGTCCTACCACATCAATTTTCTGTTCTTCACGGGACTCTCGCTCGGCGGCATCATCTTCGCGGCGATTCAGAAAGTCAGCAAAGGCGTATGGGCCGGCGCGATCGTCCGCTTTTCCGAGGCGCCGGTCGCGTTTCTGCCCATCTCCCTGGTCCTGTTCCTTCTGCTGTTTCTGGGGCGCCAGTATCTGTTTCCCTGGATCGAGCACCCCACGCCGATCCGGGGGAATTGGCTCACCACCGGCGCGGTCTTCTGGCGGGATCTGGTGGCAGTCTTCGCCGTCTTCGGCGTGGCGACGGCGTTCGTGTACTATGATCTGCAGCCCGATGTCGCCGATCTCAGGCGCGGCGTCACCGGCTGGCGCCGGACGTTGTACGACCGGATCGCCGGCGACTACGTACCGGATCCAGAACACCTCGAGCGCACCGCCCGTCGGCTCACCGTGCTCTCCCCCGCCATGCTCGTCGTGTACGCCTACGGCATGACGCTCATCGGCTTCGATCTGCTCATGTCGCTCGCGCCCTACTGGGTCAGCACCTTGCTCGGCGCCTTTTTCTTCATGGGCGCCTTCCTGACGGGTCTGACCACGCTCGGTCTCATGATGGTCTACTGGCGCAGGAAACTTGGCCTGCAGGACACCATCGGCCGGCAGCAGTTCCACGATCTCGGGAAACTGATCTTCGGGTTCTCGGTGTTCTGGGCGTACCTGATGTTCAGCCAGCTGCTGGTCATCTGGTACGGCAATCTCAGGGAAGAGACGGGCTTCGTGTTTTACCGGCTGTGGGGCGAGTGGCGGCCGATCGCCGTCCTGGTGTTCCTGATGGTGTTCCTGATTCCGTTCTGGGGACTAATCTGGGTAAAGGCAAAAATCACGCCGTTCACGTTCGCGCTGTTCTCGTTCATCAGCCTGTGCGGTGTCTGGCTCGAGCGGTTTCTCCTGGTGCAGCCCTCGCTGACGGAAGTCGGGCCCGCATTCGGGCTTCCGGAAATCGGGATTACGGTCGGGTTCCTGGGGCTCTTCCTCCTCGCCTATGGGTGGTTTGCTGCGACCTTCCCGATCGTGAGCCCACGGCTCGCGGCGCAAGCGGAAGAGACGCACCATTAGCTCGCTGCGTGCAACAAGCACAAAGGGCCCCGAATTGCTTCGGGGCCCTTTGCACTTCCGTGGCAATGGATAACCACGCGAGGCCGCTACCCAATCGGATACTGCAAGGTTTCACATTTCTTGTCAACTGAATGAAGACTGGGTGCGCCAGCCGGGACTCGAACCCGGATCGCGAGGGTAGCAGCCTCGCAGGCTATCCATTGCCCCACGGACGCCACAGGAGCCGACTGCACGGGATGCCAACCCCTGAGCCCCGACCAATCGAGTCCAAGATTCCCTGGGGTCCTCCCGAATTCGGTACCCAACCGTTGCGTGACTCATCATTTGAGCGCAGCATGCCGCCGTGCGGTGCCTTCTGTAGATTGTCATTCATGAACGATCGAGTCGCTCTGTGGCGCGCCGCCGCTGACGCAGCGGGGCGGGGAATCGTGGCCGCAATGGCCACGGTCGCCCGCAAGCGCGGCTCCTTGCCGCTGGCCGATGACGCGAAGATGCTGGTGACCACGGCGGGCGAGCGCCTCGGCACTGTAGGCGGGGGCTGTGTGGAAGCCGAAGTGACCGAGCAGGCGCTGGCCAGCGCGCAGCGCGGTCAGCCTTCCGTGGTTCGCCACACGCTGAACGCGGACCTCGCCGGCGATGTCGGCCTTTCCTGTGGGGGCACGGTCGAGCTCTTTCTGGAGCCGCTGCCGCCCTCGGAGCGAATGGCGCAACTGTGCCGCGGCGTCGCCGACTCGATCGAGCGCCGGCAACAGGTAACCGTCCTCACCGCGCTCGAGTGGGAAAACGGCCCTCGGAAACTCGCGCGGGCGGAAGGAAACGCCTGGGTTCTGGGAGACTGGTCGGGGACGCTGCCCTGGCCGACGGCTGGTCGAGGCACGGCGTTTCTCGATACCGATTCACGCCTGTTCGTCGAGCCGATCCCACGGGCCCCGCGGGTGCTGGTTTTCGGCGCGGGTCACGTCGGGGCGGAGATCGCCAGAATTGCCGCGGGAACCGGGTTCCACGTAGTCGTGATCGACGATCGGGCCGAGTTTGCCAATGCCGAGCGCATTCCCTGGGCGGCGGGAATCATTGCCGATGACTTCAACGCCGTCCTCGATACGCTCACTCTGGATGCGGACGATTTCGTGATCTCGGCGACCCGGGGACACGCCTTCGACGCCACCATCGTCGAGCGAACGGCGACTTCCGGGGCGGGTTACGTGGGAATGCTGGGCAGCAGGCGAAAGCTGGCGGTGGTGCGGCACGCGCTGGAAGCGGCAGGGGTGTCACCCGCCGCTCTGGACCGGGTGCGGTGCCCGATCGGCGAAGACATCGGTGCGGACACGCCGGCAGAGATTGCGGTGTCGGTCGTGGCGGAGTTGATCAGGCTGCGGAGAAAGGGGGAAGAGGGAAGAGGGAAGAATGAAAAGCAAAACTCACCGCAACTTCGATAGCAGGCGCTCGAGCGAATCCCTTCTGACGGCCTTGTCCGCAGCGATCACCACGCGCAAGGTGACCAGGTATCCTCCGCGACTCACGCTGACCGCGTCCGTTTCTTCCCTCAGTCCCGCCCCCGCCTCTTGCTTCTGCGTGACGGGCGCCGGTGCAGCGCGGGGAGCGCCTGATGGTCTGCCGAGCGCCGCGGGGGCTGTCGCTTTCTCCATTGCGGCCTCGGCTGGTGTGCGGCCCTCGATCAGCTCCACCACCGTTCCATCACCGAGCCGCTGAGTGATTCGTACCTGCCGCAGGCCGGTAACGCTCACGGCATAGCTGGTCGTCATCGCTCCGGCGATCAGGAGCGGGCGCCCGCCCAACACCTTCACCGCCGCATCGGCGGTCGTGTCGGCCCACGGTGAGATGGATGCAGCCTTCATGAGCGGTGCGGGAGCGTTGGCGCCGGCCCTGACGCCCAAACCTTCCGCGGCGCCCGCGAGCTGCCGTTCAGCCTGCTTCAATTCAGCACTTGGTTTGCCGGCAAGCACCCGGCGGTTGTCCACCAGCCCACCGGCAGCCGCTGCATCTCTCCGGCTCTCGGGAACCCGGGGTGCGGCGGCGACTACGGGCGATTGGGCTTGCGGGCCGCCCCCAGCGCGGAACCGGTCCGAAGCGCGGCGAGCCGTGCGCGGCGGTGCTACCGCGGTTGCTGCTGCGGCTGCCGGCTCCGGTGCAGGCGACGCCGGTCCGGAGGAGTCGATTGCCGCCCGGGTCTCGCCGGTGGACCCAACGACGTCGGGGCGGAACGATGCCTCACGAGCATACCATCCCACCGCGACCGCGAGAATCACCGTCGCGGCCCACGCCAGCGACGTGAGTCGCGAGAGGCGGCGCCGATCCGCGGTCTTCTCCGACCGGGCACGGGAACGTTCCAGGACGTCGGCGAAGGAGGCGGCGGAGCGGGCCGGCAGGCCCGCGCGGAGTATGGCGCGAGCCGTCTCGCGCTCGCGGCGCAGCGTATCCAGGCGAGCCCGGCAGTCCGCGCAGGCAGTCAGATGGGCCTCAACTTCTGCCGTCCCCTGCCGCTCTCTGCCGCCTTCTGGCGGGCCGGCGTCCAGGTACGCGGCTAGTGTTCCCTCATCCACGTGCGACATCGGGTGCCTTTCCCTCCGCTGCTTCATAGGCCTCGACCAGGCGGTGCCGGGCCCTGGCCAGCGTCGTTCCTACCGCGCCGAGCGCAAGTCCGGCCTGCTCGGCAATTTCCGGGTAGCTGAGCCCGGCATCCCACAGGAGGAGCACGTCCCGATCCCGCTCGCTCAATGATTCGAGTGCACGGCGCACGGCTGCTTCCCGCTCCCGTTCTTCCAATGCTTCCGCCGGACCCGGATCCGAGCGTTCGCCCGTTTCGACCGTGATCAGCTCGAGATGGTGCTTGCGTCGCACGGCGGCGCGCGCCTCGTCCCGCGCGAGATTGGCCGCGATGGTGAACAGGAATGCGCGTGGATTCTCGGGATCGTGATTCAGCGCTCGCACGAACGTCTCCTGTACCAGATCGTGAGCCCGATCCGAATCCCACACTTTCCGGTGGAGGAAGCGGACCAGATCGTCGTAAGTCTCGCGGTACTGCTGTTCCCAGTTCGTCGGCACGGTGTAAAGGTGTCAGGGGTCAGGTGTCAGGTGCCAGGGGTTTGACGCTTTAGTCCCCTGACACCTGGTCCCTGACACCTGGCACCTCAGTTTCCCTGACACCTGACACCTGACCCCTGGCACCTCAGCGGCCCCGAAACTCTTTCACGATCCGATCCATCTCGCCCGCCCCGAGTCTCTGCACTCCACCGGCGGCTATCTCGATCCGAGCGTTGCGTCCGGCGATGACCACATGCTCGAACGCCTGAACGTACGGCTTGAGCTCCGGCAAGACTTCCAAGAGTCGGAAGTACGCCTGGCTGAACGGCTCGACCGTGACGAGCCGCAAGCTGTCGCTCGCCAGAGCCTCCACCCAGATGTTGTTTCGCTGAACGAACAGCCGCCCGGCGACTCGACGAGAACCGGCATCGGACCGGTCCATGGCGGCCTCGGGTTTGGCCAGCGCGTCGAGGTCTGCCATGCTCTTGGCTTCGCGCATTCCCTGCGCCTCGGCTGCCATGCGGACCGCTCCGGCGCCTGAGGCCTGCGCCGGCGCGGACGCCGGGGCACGGTCGGAGCGTCGGGAAATGCCACCGCGCAACGGCTGGTTGATTACCACCGGGGCGGGCTCCTGCACCAGGTATGACGTGTATTCGCTCAGGATCCCGTAGCGCAGCGCGGTCTCGCGGATTTCGCGTTCCAGCGCCGGGGTGGCACCTTCCAGCCGGATCGTGCGGGTCAGGACGCCGATCTTCCGTGACGCCCAGAGACGCGGAATGAAATCGTTGGTCTGATCGGTGGATGGAAACACCGCATCGACCGCGAACCGTTCAGTCACGCCATTGCGGCGGCCGGTGATGACCAGCCGGCCGTTGCGGGTATCGCCGCCGCTGTAGCGGCCGAAAACGACGAGGTCCTCGCCGGCGAACAGATCGGGAAGCTGCGCCGGATAGATCTCCCGCAGCGAGGCCGGAGCATCCGCGAGCTGGAGGTCGGTCAACACCGGAGTGCTGATCTTGGTGATCAGGCTTCCCAGCGCGGTCTCCACTTCGCCGTCGGACTGCACGTACTGGGTGGCTCCTCGCGCGGCCGCCGTGAGTCGATCCAGGAGATAGGTATTCACGTCGTACCCGACGCCAAACGCGAAGACCCGCGCTCTCCCATGGGCCTGTTCGGCCTGACTCGCGATGCGTTCCGGATTTTGCTCGCCTACCGAAGGCAGGCCGTCGGTCACGAAGAGAACGATCGGCAGCCGTTGCTCGGGACTGGTCTCGCTGAAGGCTTCGCGGAGCGCCCCTTCGATGTTCGTCCCGCCGTCGGCCGTGAGCTGCTCTACCCAGCGTTGCGCGGCCGACACTGCGTCCGCCGTCGCCTGAGTCCAGCCGCCACGATAGGATCGCACGTTCCCGCTGAACGCGATCAGGCGGAATCGGTCGGACCGGTTGAGTGACGCCAGGAGCTGCCGGAGCGCGCCGCGGGCCTGAGTGATCTTGGAGCCGGACATTGAACCGGACACGTCCACCACGGCGGTGACGTCGCGGGGCTGCGCGGCCGCTTCACCGCGCCCATTCCCCGGCGAAAGCGTGAGCATGAAGTAACCGTCTTCCGATGATGGCCGGTGGGTGGCCAGGGTGAGCCCGACCAGCCCGCGTGCCAGCGGGAGGAAGAGCGTGAAATCGCCTGCCAGGTTCTCCGGCGCGCGAACCGTGAGCCGGGCACCCATCCGGTCGGTGTGGACCTGATGGGTTGGCGAGAACGGATCGCGGAACTGTCCGGCGCTATCCAACACCATCTGGAAGCTCAGCGGGGCGGCTTCCGGCGCCCGCGACGGCGCTTCTACCCCGAGGCGCGGCGTGAGGCCGGTTTGGCGGCCGGCGGCGTAACGGAACTGAAGCGCATCACCGGCGCGAGCCAGCAGTTGGGTGTAGCGCAGCGTGATCTTGCGAGTTTCTCCGGGGTTGATCGGGAACACGCGGGCCCGGATCAGTCCGTGGCCGGCCAGCTCGATCAGTGCCGGGTCCCGTTTACGACGCACGATCTCCTCATAAATCGATCGTGCCTGGCCCGCATCCATCGTCTCGCCGGTCAGCTCCTGGTCTCCCTGGAAGAGCGAGAAGTTGCTGAAGACCGCTTCTCCAGGGAGCGGGTAGAGATAGTCGCCTTGGCCCAGGATCCCGCCCTGATTACGGAACCACTCTTCCACTTCTACTCGCGCGATCCGTCCGGTGACCCGAACGGAAACGACGGTACGGGTGCGCTGGACGGCGCACTCGCAACGGATGCCTGGTGCCGGTTCGATCCAGCCCTGCGCGAGCAGCGGCGAGCTGACGGCCAGCGCGGCGACGACGGTGAACAGGGTACGCATGGAGTCCTCGTGTGGGGGTCTGCACTGAGGACGAATGAGGGGGTGGAACTTGCACACTCATTAGCCATCAGCCATCAGCCATCAGATGTCGCCGAGCATATCCTTCCTGGCGACCCTGACGGCTGACGGCTGACGGCTGACGGCTGATGGCTATGGCTATGGCTGACGGCTGATGACTGACAGCTAACGGCCGACGGCCGACGGCTGAGGGCCGAGGGGCTGCTGTCGCCTCGCCCGCAGCTCTTCCAGCGCCTGCATCGCCCGGTCCCGAATCGCGATGCCGTCGCCATCGGCCAGCTCGAGTCGATCGACCAGATCGGCGTAGGTATTCATAGCCAGCGCGGTGTCGCCGACCGCCAGCGCCGCTGCCGCGCGCAACGGCAGAACTTCCGGCCATGCCGCCTGATCCACGTAGGCCGTGATGCGCAGAAACGTGGCCGACACGTCCAGCGCTTCGCGGTAGCGATGGGTGAGCATGGCGAATCGCACCCGCGAGAGCCGCAGGGGCCACAGCGATGCCGCCGTGGCAAACGGAACCTGCTCGATGGAGAAACGCTGGGTGGCGAGCCGCCAGGTGGCCAGCGCGCCGGCCGTGTCGCCCGTAGCCAGGCGATCCCAGGCCGAGAGGTCGTTGGACAGGGATAACTCGAGCGGAGATGCCTGCCCGGGGGGGCGCACCAGCCGCTGGAAGTCCTGCAGGGCATCGGCCGCCTCCTCGGGATCGCGGCGGGCGAACCACCGCGCCGCGAGCCAACGCGCCACGACCGGATCGATCCGGGTGGTGCGGAGTCGCCGGGCCGCGGCGGCCTGGGACGATCCATCTCCCAGCTCGGGCAGTCGAGTGATGCCGCTCAGCACGATCCACCGGTCGAGCTCGTCGTGGCGCACGCCTGACTCGCGTGCCTGCTGCACCAGCGCGCGGGCCGAGCCATACCGTCCCGCGCCCAGATAGTGGGCGAGCAGCATGCGGAAAGCCCGGGCCCGCCCTTCGCCTCCGGCAGACCGTTGCCACAAGGCATCCAGCGCCCGATTCCCGATGGCGCGTTCCGCGCCGGACCGGCCGAATTCGCTGGCGATGAACGCGATCTCCTCCAGCACCTCCGCCGGACGGCGGGGAAAGGACTCCACCAGGCGAAAGGCGTAGCGCCGGTGATAGAGCAGGGTATCGGCGATGGCGATCAGCTGGGCCGGGACCGAGCTGCGCTCGATCGCCAGGTAGCGGGAGATATAGGAGCGGGCGGCCGCGTCGTCCTTCTCCGCCAGGGCGAGCATGAGGAGGTGCGCAATGGCGGTCGCGAATGATGGGTCCCGGGCGAGGACTTCCTGAAACGATGCCTTCGAGTCGCTGAGCGGGTATCCCACCAGCGTACCGAAGTGGAATTGCAGCTCGGCCAGCGCGAACCAGCCGTCTACCGCGTCGGGGTATTTCACGACCAGGTCTTGGAGCAGCTGGATCGCATGGCGCACGTCACCATCGTTGATCAGGCGCTCGTAGGCCTCGAGCAGTTGCCGCGAGACCGGGTCCAGCCGACTCTTGTGAGCCACGCCCGGCATCGCGGATCGGATCTCCGCCTCGGTGGGAAGCAGCTGGACTACGGCGAGCATCCGTTTGAGGTACGCGGGCGCGTAGGTGGAATCGAGCCCGATAACGCGGTTGAACTGCTCGACCGCTTCGTCATACGCCGCGCGCCGCAGGTCCTGGTCGCCCTGGAAATAGGCGGCGATCGCCGGCAGCCCGCGGGGCAGCGATGGGGAGGGCAGTCCCGACCGCTCCCGCGCGAGCCGCGCCGCGAACCCGCGGACCACCAACCCCGAGACCAGGGCGTGCAGGCTGTCGACCGCGCCGGCGGTATCGACACTCTCCACGATGCGATGCCCGGCCGGATCGTGGATTTGGATCCGGATGGTGATGAACCCTCGAGTGGTTTCGGCCTGTCCGGCGACGACCCGGGTGGCGCCGAGATTCCGCGCGAGATCGAGGAGCGTGTCCAGCGATACCGGCTCCTCGCCGAAGCGCCGGCGGATCGCCGCACTCACCACCGGCGAGCCGATGACGCGGTAGTCCGGCAGCATCTGCAGCTGCCAGGCGAGCGCCTGTGGCAGCACGGAATCGAGGTCGATTCCCGGGGCGCGTCCCGAGGTCCAGAAGGGAAGCACCATGATCATCGGCCGCGAGGCGGCCCTGATCTCTGGTTTTTCCCGTTGGGCCCACCATCCGATCGTCGCGGCCAACACTAGCATGGCGACCGCGGCCCAGGGGCGGACCGGACGCCGCCGTTCTGCGGCCGAAACTGCATCCAGCCAGAACCGCATGTCGGGCGGGCGATCGTCGCGCACCGGTTCCAGCGGGGCGGTGAGCGCATCCGCCATGGCGGGCGTCAGGTCCGACCGGGTGGCGCGAAGCGAACGGGCCAGCCCGCTCCGGTCGCGCAGCAGGTCCGGTCGCTCGCCGGTGAGCGCGTAGAGCGCCGTTGCGGCCAGCGAATACAGGTCCGCCCGCGCGTCCACGTCGGAGGCGCCACCGGCCTGTTCCGGCGCCATGTAGGCGGGGGTGCCGACCGACTCGCCGGTGCGGGTGATCTCGACGTCCTGCTCGGGCGGCGCGTCCACATGGGCGATGCCGAAATCGGTCAGCAGCCAGCGCGCGGTGGCCCGCTCGAGCAGGATGTTGGAGGGCTTGACGTCGCGATGGACGATCCCGCGATCGTGCGCGAAGGCGAGTGCGCTGCCCACCTGGCGCACCAGCTCGGCGGTCTCAGTGTAGGTCAGCCGGCCGCGCTGGAGCACGTGGTCCTGCAGCGTCGCGCCATCGATCAGCGGCATCACCAGGAAGGCGAGCCCGTTGCGGACGTCGAACTCGAAGACCGGGACGATGTGCGGATGGGAGAGCCGGGCCGCCAGCGCCGCTTCCCGGCGGAAGCGGGCGAGGCGCACCTCGGAAGTCGCGATCTCGGGAGGCAGGACCTTGATCGCTACCAGCGAGTTGAGCGCGCGGTGCCGGCCGGTATAGACCGTTCCCATGCCGCCCATGCTCAACGTACCGGTCAGGTCATACC
>JACQVB010000051.1 GCA_016209985.1 Gemmatimonadota bacterium
GCCCGCAGCCCCGGCGGCAGCGCCGTCCCATCCCACAGCTGCACCACCGCCAGTTCCGCCAGCAACCCAGGCCCGATGTCCAGCACCACCCCCTGGTTCGCCAGCAGTCCCTTCATCCGATTCGTCACCCGCGCCCGATCCCGCTTCCCCGTCAGCAACTCCCGGTGCAGCTGCCGCAGATCCTCCTCTGCCACCGTCGGCACCCGCACTACGCTCCACACCTTCCGCTCCCCCGCCAGGTACCGTACCAACTGGTACAGCAGCTTCCCCACGTCCAGCCGATCCGACTTCGCCCGCCGCCGCCGGCGGTTCACCTCGATGCTCGCCGAGTCCACCACGTGACTCACCACCCCCTGGGCCACCAGCCAGCGGTGTAACCAAAACCCGTCCCGCCCCGCCTCGTAGCAACTCACCACCCGGACATCGCCGGGTAGCCCGAACCGCTCCTTCGCCCGCACCAGCTCCTGCGCGAGCGCCCCGAGATCCCGCGCCGCGATCGTCCGCTCCCGCGGCCGCTGCCCCAAGCCGGTGGTGAACCCCAGCTTCCACTTCGCCTCGCCCAGCTCGAAGGCCAGGTGCAACACCGGCGTACTGGGGGTATACTCCGACGGACGGGTCGTTGCTGTGATCCTCATGGCTCCTCCTCAGAAGGGGTTCTGCGAAGGAGCTTACACAGCGGCGGCCCGTTTCTCCTGCCACCCCGCCCAGCATAGGATCTAACGGCCGCAATAAGCTGCAGGCGCATCCAATCAGGGCGCCGCAGGCCCCAGCCGAAGCGCGACTGGCAGCGTCATTGCATCGCCAAGAACAGAGCCGACGTGACGCGCGCTAATTATCGCGGGAACCGCTACGCGCCGGGCGCCCGGTACCGGACTTGCTTGACCTTGCGCAGAGCATCCATCGTTTCGTCGACGGTTAGGAGGACTGTCGTTTCGAACGAGCTGAGCGCACCGCCGGCACTAATCGCCAGCGCAACCGCGGCCATGGACACGTTGTCGGGGGCCTCCCACAGGTTATAGCCGTCGTGTGTGCCGAAGGCATACCAGAACCCATGAAGCTTCCCACCGACCGACTCGATATACGACTGAGCGGCCTTTCGGCGGTCCTCTGGGTTGCCGATCAGCCTGGCCCAAGTCTCCGGCGTGTAGCTGAACTTCGATAGATAGAGGGGCATCGTCTCTCTCCCTAGAATCACAGTTTCCGATCTACGTCTGGTCCATTCCCCCGTTTTCTCGAAGATGTCAGGCGACTAACGCTCTGGCCATAAGTTGCGAGCGCTCTGCTTCGCCGGGCGGGCGGAGGCCGAAGAGGGCTCGATCCTCCCAAGCGCCCAATCTCGCCGAGGAACCGCTCGGCGCCGAGGATCGACGCGAGGTCGGGACGCAGGACCTTCAGCGCGACGCGCCGGTCGTGGCGAAGGTCGTGGGCCAGGTAGACCGTCGCCATCCCGCCCTCGCCCAGCTCACGCTCGATCTGGTACCGGTCGGAGAGACCGGCCGACAGGCGCGCGGCGGGATCGGTTACGGACACTCGAGCCGACAGGAACCCACGGCCATCCCCCCTGGGCGAGAGCCCACGGATGCAAGATGCAGCGTGTGGGCGAAACCGAGAAGAGTGGGCCCCCCACGCGCCGGGGCCGAGTGAGGGCGAAGAGCGCGAAGGCGATACACAGGCGCATGGAACTGCTCCGATCTCCTGGCAGTCCGTGTTGAGAGCCTGCGAAGAACCCACGGTTAACCTGCAAGCCCACGGGTGAGGTCGCAAGACACGCAGCATTAGCGCGGTTTCAGGGATGGAGCTCGATGACGGTCGCGCGGCCCTTCCGATCGACCAGGACCTTCCCGCCTCCTTCCGTGGCTGCGAGTCCGGGCACCTCCGACGGGCGCCGTTTCGCGATGTCGACGATGGTGCCCTTTCGGTCGCGCTTATATCCGGTAACGATGTAACAGGTTGAATCGGGCTCTAACGCCTGGGGCAACGCGGCGAGGGCCCGGTGGACTACTCGCACATTATCGCGGTTCGTCGGCCGAAACAGACCATCGGGGCAGAATCCACGGACCACCGGCCGTCCTGTCGGTGGCCGAACCGGAGTAATGAGCCGGCTCAGTGCGTCAGGCGGCTGGTATCCTCTGGTGATCGCGCCAGCGAAACCCGGGCGAACCACGACATACCCTATGAGCCCTTCCGTTGGGACGTACACCTCCTTGGAGGGCACACGGAGCTGCGCTGCGGGGACGCGTCGCAGAACGACGCCGAGGCCCCGCGCCCGTGCCAGATCGGTTGCCTCGGCAATCCAGGAGTCGAGTCGGGCAAAGCGGATGGCATCGCGTTGCAGGCGCCCCGGGCCCGACACGTATTCGTTGGGCAGATAAATCACGAGCGCCGAGTCGAGGTGTCGGGAGCGACCTCCGCGGACAGGAGTGACTGCGCGATCACGCTCCAACAGAACACCCAGCGCGGATCGGCATGCTCAGTTCACCCGATCCGGCACCGGCGCCGAGCTTTCGGGACTGAGGCCGAATCCGGTGATCTCCCCCTCCGGGCTGATCACCCGCCGAAGCACCATGGGCTCCGACGCGAGGCTGAACTTCGCCTTCCGCCAATACTGCGGCCGGCCGTTGCGCAGGATGAACTTCTCCTCCAAGACTTCGACCTCGGTGCCGCCATTGTTGACCAGCTGGTCGAGCATGTTACGCAAGGCGTCTTCCCGCACGAACCGCTCGCGCACCGCCTCGGCGACGTGGGCATGGAGACGGTCGAACCGGGCGGCGTAAAACCACGCGGTATAGTGGCGCGCCAGCGCGAGCGAGTCGGGAGCGGGCGACTGCTGGCTGAGCACGGGTAAGGAGACCGCGGTCGTGAGCAGGAAGGCCGCGGTTGTGATGCCGGCTCTCATGGTGATTCGCCTGGGACGAGGGTATTGGCAGTCGCTGTTCTCCAGATTCGCGCTGTAGAAGCTCGCCGGAGTGTGGGAGGCGGTGATCACGAGTGAGTTGGACTGGGTCAGGTCAAGTGCCAGGACGGCATAATGAGGGCCGTCGAACCGCTCGATCAGCCTGGTCGGCCCCGTGCCCCACCACCAGAACGCGCTGTAATCCTCCCGGCGATACGGTCCGAAGAACGTGGGGGACCAGTATCCCTCCGCCCACGACAGCCCGTTGGGCGGCGTTCCGGGAGTCGAGGAATCCACCATAAGCCGAGCGGCCGTAGACGTGTCGAAAGCGGATAGCGGACGACAAGTGATAGTGCACGAGCTCCAACCCGGTCCTGGCAGGGAGTCCATTGACCACTCGGCAAGTACCCGGAAATCGGCGGGCTCATTGGGAGCGACGCCTAACAAAGGGCGGTCCAGGATAGCGAGCGGAGAGGTCGCGATCGGGTCCTTGCAGCCACCGAGCAGCGCGGCGGCGGCGGTTGTAACTGCCAGGTACGAGTGAAACGACGAGTGATGGTTGCGGGTCATGGATGAGTCGGGATGCGGACGCCCCGCCCTCGCGAAAGAACGTTGTAGCCTCGATACTACATCCTGCGATCGATGAGACTGCAAATCGCGTTCCGAACGTTGCGTCTGCGGCGTGTACTGCGGACAATTGCGTATCGCGACGTGCGGGCGGGCGGCAAAAGGGCCGCCCGGCCGTCACGGCACCAGGAGCACCTTCCCCGTCGTCTTCCTCCCCTCCAACGCTCTATGTGCCTCTCCCGCCTGCGCCAGCGGGAACGTCGCGCCGATCCGCAGCTTGAGCTTGCCGTCCCTCACCCACCCCAGCACCTCGTTCGCCCGCTCCTCCAGCTCGCGGCGCTCAGCGATGTACGCAAAGAGACTCGGCCGCGTGATGAACAGCGAGCCCTTGGTATTGAGCAACGTGAGATCGAACGGCGGCACCGATCCGCTCGACTGGCCGAACAGCACCATCATGCCGCGCTTCCGGAGGCAATTGAGACTCTTATCGAACGTCGTCTTGCCGACGCTGTCGTAGACCACGTCCACGCCCTTGCCGCCAGTAATCCGCTTCACTTCAGCCTCAAAATCCTGCTCGGTGTAGCGGATCACGTGATCGGCGCCCGCCTCGCGGGCGAGCGCGGCCTTCTCTTCCGTCGATACCGTCCCGATGACGGTGGCGCCCTTGAGCTTGGCGATCTGGCACAGGAGCAGCCCGACGCCACCCGCTGCGGCGTGCACCAGACAGGTTTCACCCCGCCTCAAGGGAAAGGTCGACATGGTGAGATACTGCGCCGTCATTCCTTGGAGCATGGCGGCCGCTCCCTCGCGGGTCGAGATCTCGCGCGGCAGCTTGACCAACCGGTCGGCCGGCACGGCCTGGTACTCGGCGTACGAGCCTTGCACACCGGTGTAGGCCACGCGGTCACCCACGGCTACCGCCGTTACTCCCTCGCCGACCGCGGTGACCGTCCCCGCGCCCTCCTGCCCCGGCGTGAAGGGGAGCTGCGTCTTGTAGAGACCGGTCCGGTAATAGACGTCGATGAAATTGACGCCGATGGCTTCTAGCTTGACCACCGCCTGGCCCGTCGCTGCCTCGGGAATCGGAACATCCTCGACTTGTAAAACCTCGGGTCCACCAGCGGTCTGAACTCTTATTGCTTTCATTGGTTCGGCAGATCCTTCGCTCGCTCCGCTCGCTCAGGATGACAGGCCCGCCGCGCGTTTGAAAAACAAAAAAATCAGTTCTCCAGCGAGTCCAACTGGTTCTGGCGCGCTTGTGCGGAATCGGCGGCGCGCAGCGCGCCTCGAACCCCCGCGGCCCCGGGGAGTTTGGATTCACCAATCGCACTGTCCCGTTGACGCTGCGTCATCTCGGGCCGCGCTGGTGGCTTCTCCTCCTTGGCACAACCAGCGAAGGAGCCTCCGACCACGATGGATAAAATGAACATGCGACCCATAACCATAGTCATCTCTTTCGTTCCCCTCTCCGGTAACGGAGAGGGGACAGGGTGAGGCGGGGTCGGGGGTGAGGTCACGCCAGTCCGTACTCCTTGAGCTTGCGATACAACGTCCGCTCGCCTATCGCGAGCCTCTCCGCCGCCCTCCGGCGGTTCCCTCGCGTCTCCTTGAGCGCCGCCTCGATGGTCGCCTGCTCCACCTCGGCCATCTTCATCCCGGGCCGGTAGATCACTTCTACCTCGGGCGCGCGCGCCTCGCGCTCTTTATCGCCCGGGGACGTGGCCGCGATCCCGCGCGTCGAGACCATGCGCTCGGGACGAATTTCCTCGTAGGCCGGCACATCGATGACTTCCACCCGCTGGGGAGCCTGATCGATGCGGGCGCGGAGCTGTTCGATCTGCATCTTGAGCTCGAGCAGACTGCGGAAGATGAACTCCATCTCGTGCCCCTGCAGCTCGCGGGGAAGCGATCCCCCGCTAATCCGCATCGGCAGCAGGCGGGTGCCCCCTTCGCGGATGTCGCGGGGGATGTCGGCCGGGGTGATTTCGCGGCCGGGTGCTAACACCACGATGGACTCGATCAGGTTCCGCAGCTCACGCACGTTACCCGGCCAGTGCGCATCCACCAGGATCTGCAGCGCCTCCGGCGTGATCCCCGGGAACGGCCGGCCGTGCCGGGCCGACAGCTCGCGCACGAAGCGCTTGATGAGCAGCGGGATGTCGCTCTTTCGTTCGCGCAACGGCGGCAGGTAAATGGAAAGGACGTTGAGCCGGTAATAGAGGTCGTCCCGGAACTGGCCGAGGGACACTGCTTCCTTGACCGAGCGATTGGTGGCCGCGATCACCCGCACATTCACCCGGATCGCTTGCGTTCCGCCCACCCGGAAAAACGCCTGATTCTCGATCACGCGCAGCAACTTGACCTGCGTCGCCGGCGGCATCTCTCCCACTTCGTCCAGGAAGATGGTGCCGCCGTCCGCCAGCTCGAACCGCCCCAGCCGGCGCTCGGAAGCGCCGGTGAAGGACCCTTTCTCGTGGCCGAACAGCTCCGACTCGAGCAGCGTTTCGGGCAGCGCGGCGCAATTCACCGCCACGAATGCCGCTTCCCTGCGGGGAGACAGCGTGTGAATGGCTTGTGCCACCAGCTCTTTTCCGGTGCCCGACTCGCCTTCGATGAGCACGGTGCTCGAGACCGGCGCCATGTGCTCGATCTTGACCAACACTTCCTGAATGGCCGGGCTCTCGCCGATGATCCCGGTGCGCTCCTGGAGCCGGCGGCGCTCGATGAGCCGGCGCGCACCGGCCACGACTTCGACCGCGTCCAGCGGCTTGACGGCCCAGCCGGTGAGCCCCAGGCGCTGCGCCAGGCGCGGAGGATCGGGCTCGGTCTCCTCCAGCAGTCCAAAGGTCGAGACCGAAGCGTCCCGCGCCATCTCCACCAGCTCGGCCGCGGGGCGCTCGTGCAAAGAGCCGGTCAAGACCACTACGTCGGGTTCGGTCTTCCGGAACACGGCGACCGCGTCGTCGAGTGACGACACCGTCTCGGTCCGAAATCCCTCCTTCTCGAAGGCCGCGTTGGCCCGCACCGCGGATTCGAGATCATCCATCGTGATGAGGACGCGATCGGTCATGACAAAGCGGGGAGGAGTGAAGAGCGAAGAGTGAAGAGGACAGGCCGCAGCCCGTCGCATCCGGCCGCGCGCGGAAGCATCGATTCAAGGGAAGTACTCTTCCCTCTACACTCTACACTCTTCACTGTCATGAGTGGTCCGTCGGCTTTTCGTTGAGCAGTTGGACCGCGTGTTCCACCATCGGCTCGATCACCGCGAGTCCATCCTTCACGCCGTTGGGACTTCCGGGCAGGTTGATGATCAGGGCCTTGGCACGAATGCCGGCCAGACCCCGCGATAACGCACTGCGCGGTGTCTGCTTGAGACCGTGGGCACGAATCGCTTCGGCTATGCCGGGCACTTCGCGCTCGATAACCGCATCGGTGGCTTCGGGTGTCACGTCCCGAGGCGAGAGCCCGGTGCCGCCGGTCGTGAGGATCAGATCGGCCTCGCCGTCGTCGGCCCAGCGGCAGAGCACGCCGGCGATCTGATCGCTCTCATCCGGCACAATCTCCCGGGCAGCCACGGTGTGCCCCTTCTCCGTTGCCCACGCCGCGATAGCGGCGCCGGAGGTGTCCTCCCGCTTCCCCGCCGCCCCGAGATCCGACACCGTGAGTATTGCCACGCGAATGGGCACGATTTCACCCTATACCGTCTTCACGACCCGCCGACCCGCCGATCCGCCGATCCGCCGACCCTTGCGACCCGCCGACTCTTGCGACCCTTGCGACCCGCCGACCCACGCGACCCGCCGACCCGCCGTTCACTTGGACTTCACACTCCCCTTATAGAACGGCAGCTTCGCCACTACGGCGGGAACGCGTTTCCCACGGCAATCGATCAGGATCCGGGTGCCGGGCTGCGCGGAATGCGTGGGAACGTAGGTCGTGCCGATCGCTTCCTTGAGCGTGGGCGCGAACCCGCCGCTCCGCACGACGTCCACCTTATGGTCCCCCAAATACACGTCATATCCGTGGCGCGGGATCGCCCCGCGCTCGGCCATCTTGAAGCCGACGAGCTTGCGGGTGGGACCCTTGCGCTTCACTTCCTCGAGCGCCTGCTGCCCGAAGAACCGCGCCCCCTTGTTGAGCTTGACAATCCATCCCAGTCCCGCTTCCAGGGCATTGGTGGTGTCATCGATGTCGTTCCCATAGAGGGCGTAGCCCGACTCGAGCCGCAGCGAGTCCCGCGCGCCCAGTCCCACCGGATCGGCCAGCCCGGGCCCCACCAGTGCCGTCCACATCGTGGCTGCGTCGCGCGGGCGGAAATACAGCTCGAAGCCGTCCTCACCCGTGTAGCCGGTGCGGGAGATGAAACATTCCACGCCGGACACCGTGCCAACCTCGAAATGGTAATAGGCGATGCCGTCCACCCTGTTCGGGGTCAGACTCTGGACCAGCTGCGCGGCCGTGGGACCTTGAATGGCGAGCAGCGCCACGTTGTCCGAGATGTTCCGCAGGCGGACGTTGGCGCTACCCTTCCGCGCCACCACGTGCTGCCAGTCCTTGTCGATGTTCGACGCGTTGACCACCATCATGATCTTGTCGCCGAACTGGTAGACCAGGCAGTCGTCGATGAATGTCCCCTGCTCGGTAAGCAGCGCCGAATACTGCGCCTGCCCGTCCTTCAGGACCGAAACGTCGTTGCAGGTCAGCCGATTGACCAAGCCGTTCCGATCCGGACCGGTGACCTCGAACTCTCCCATGTGGGAGACGTCGAAAACGCCGACCGCCGTCCGGACGATCTCGTGCTCGCGGGTGATGCCGGTGGGATACTGGACCGGCATTTCGTATCCGGCGAACGGAACCATTTTCGCCTTGGCGGCGACGTGAAAGTCGTAGAAAGGGGTGCGTTTGAGTATTACGGTGCTGGTCATTGGCTCCTCGTAGAAACCGGCGGGTCGGCGGGTCGGCGGGTCGCCGCATGGTGGATGGTCAAGGCGTCCTCTTCGAACGCTGGCGCCGATTCTTGCCTTTTCCCCGAGCCGACGACCCGCCCACCCGGCGACCCGCCGACCCGCCGATTAGTGTCGCCATCACCGCCTTCTGCACGTGCAGCCTGTTCTCGGCCTGATCCCAGACTCGTGACTGCGGTCCGTCGATCACCTCTGGGGCAACCTCCTCGCCACGGTGAGCCGGGAGGCAGTGGAGAAAAATCGCGTTGGGGGCAGCGAGCTTCATCAAGTCCGAGTCCACTACGTATCCTCTGAAGGCCAACGCGCGGATCTCGGCCTCGCCCTCCTGCCCCATCGACGCCCAGACATCCGTGCTCACCACCTGGGCGCCGGGCACGGCCTCCTCCGGGTCTTCGTAGATGCTCACCGGCGCGCGCGCCTGGGCCCATTCGAAGATCTGACGATTGGGCTCGTACCCTTCGGGGACCGCGATGCGCAACGTGAACCCGAGCAGCCCGGCCGCCTGCAGCCAGGTATTCGCCATGTTGTTTCCGTCGCCGACCCAGGCGACCACCTTGCCTTTCCAGGTCCCGAATGCTTCGCGCACCGTCATCAAATCAGCGAGCACCTGGCAGGGATGGAGCAGATCGGTAAGACCGTTGATCACCGGCACGGTCGAATGCTCGGCGAGCACCGCCGCCTCGTCGTGTGCATAGGTGCGCACCATTATGCCGTGCACGTAGCGGGACAGCACCCGTGCGGTGTCCTGCGCCGGCTCGCCCCGGCCGAGCTGGATGTCACGGGACGACAGGAAGATCGCCTGCCCGCCGAGCTGGTGTGCCCCGACCTCGAAGGACACCCGCGTGCGGGTGCTGGACTTGGCGAAGATCATCGCCAGGGTCTTTCCCTTGAGTGGCGTCCCCCGGTACCGGCCGGCTTTCATCTTGGCGGCAAGGTCGAGGACCGACACAATCTCCTTGGCGGAGAGGTCGGTCAGGGCGAGGAAGTCCCGTTTCGGCATGTTTTCGATCTATCTGTGCGTCAAAATGACAGAGTGAGGAAGATACTTGAGTGTGACTTTGCGAGGGAAGCCATCAGCTCCGGCGTGTCACTGATGGCTGACGGCTGATGGCTGACGGCCGAAGCTGTCAGCTCTAAGAATAAACTTCCGCAGGTCCTCGTCCTCGACGATCCTCAGCAACCGCTCCCGGACGCTCTTCGCGTCGAACACCACATGCTTGTCGGAAACGTCGGGCAGGTCGTAGAGCAGGTCTTCGAGCAGCGTCGTCATGACGGTGTGCAAGCGTCGCGCGCCGATATTCTCCATCCGCTCGTTGACGACGGTCGCGATCCGGGCGATCTCCTCGATGCCGTCGGTGGTGAACTCGAGTTTTGCTCCCTCGGCGGCGCACAGGGCCTGGTACTGCTTGGTGAGCGCGTTCTCGGGCTCGGTCATGATCCGCACGAAATCTTCCCGGGTGAGCGAGGAGAGTTCCACCCGGATCGGGAAGCGTCCCTGCAACTCGGGAATCAGGTCCGAGGGCTTGGAGACGTGGAACGCGCCCGCCGCGATGAACAGGATGTGGTCGGTGCGCACGTACCCATAGCGGGTCTGGACCGTCGAGCCCTCGACGATCGGCAGCAGGTCACGCTGCACTCCCTCGCGGGAGACGTCGGGTCCCGCACCGCCGCGCTCGCCGGCGATCTTGTCGATCTCGTCGATAAAGATGAGACCGTGGTTTTCGACCCGCTCCAGCGCGTCGTTCACCACGTCATCCATGTCGACCAGCTTCTTGAGCTCTTCGTCCACCAGGATGCGGCGGGCTTCGGGCACCTTCACCACGCGCCGTTTCTTGCGCTTGGGCATCATCTCCTGCAGCCACTCCGTGAAATTGAAATCGGTGCCTTCCATTCCCGGCGGGGGCTGCATCAACTCCAGCATCGGCGGCGCCTGCTGGCTCACTTCGATTTCCAGCTCCCGTTCCTCCAGCTTGCTGTCGCGCAACAGGCCGCGAAGCTTCTCCCGAGTCCGGTTCCGCCGCTCCAGCGTGAGTTTGTCGTCCACCGGCGGCTCTTTCTCGGTCCGGGCCTCCCCTTGGGACGACACCACGAACCGGGACCGCTCGCGGCTGGTTTCTTCCGGCGCTTTTTCCTTGCCGGACTCGGTCGCGGGGATCAGCTCGGGGGACGGCGGCAGGAGGAGGTCGAGCAGCCGTTCCTCGGCGCGGGCTTCGGCGGAGGGATAGACCTCGTCTTCCCGTTCACCGCGGACCATGTTGATCGCGGCGTCGACCAGGTCGCGCACCATGGACTCGACGTCACGGCCCACATAGCCGACTTCGGTGAACTTCGACGCTTCTACCTTGATGAACGGCGCGCCCGCGAGCCGCGCCAACCGGCGCGCGATCTCGGTTTTCCCGACGCCGGTCGGGCCGATCATGATGATGTTGTTCGGCAGAATCTCGTCGCGGATATCTTCCGGCGCTTGCTGCCGCCGCCAGCGATTCCGGATCGCGATGGCGACCGCTTTCTTCGCGGGGTGCTGGCCGACGATGTAGCGGTCCAGCTCGGCCACGATCTGGCGGGGCGGCAGCTCTTCCAACCAGGGAAGACTCTGGCTCTGGTCGCCGTTCACTGCCGGAGGCGTCGCCTGGTCGTCGCTACGTACGGGCTCACTCATGGGTGCTCGTACCCCGGAGGTAGTGAGACGACGGCAAAACGGCATGACGGCAAGACGGCATAGATCGTGATACCCATGCCGTTATGCCGTTGTCCCGTCATGCCGTATTTCACAAGTCGATAATCGTCAAGTTCGAGTTGGTATACACGCAAATGTCCGCCGCGATCTTCAGACTTCTTTCTACCACGTCGTGCGCCGGGAGGTCCGAATTGGCCACCAGCGCGCGCGCCGCCGCGAGCGCATAGTTCCCGCCGCTTCCGATCGCCAGTATCCCATCATCCGGCTCGATCAGCTCCCCGCTGCCGCTGATCACGAAGCTATGGTCCTTGTTGGCCACCGCGAGCAGACTCTCCAGCCGCCGCAGCACCCGGTCGCTACGCCAGTCCTTGGCGAGCTCCACGGATGCCCGCGGAAGATTGCCCGGGTAGCGCTCCAGCTTCTCGCCGAATTTCTCGAGCAAGGTGAACGCGTCGGCGGCGGCACCCGCGAAACCGGCGAGCACCGTCCCGTTGGCCAGCGAGCGGACCTTGTTGGCATTGGCCTTCATCACGCTGTCGCCTACGGTCACTTGCCCATCGCCGCCCATGGATACTTTGCCATCGCGGCGGACAGCGAGGATGGTGGTTGAGCGAACTTTGACTCGCAGACCTGCCTCCTATGACAGTCGGTAAGAGTCGGTAAGGGTCGGTAAGAGTGAGACCAACCCACGCTATCGTCTTCGTCCCGTCTGATTCCGACCCTTACCGTCCCTTACCGACCCTTACCGACCCTTCAGGCCCTCGGATGTGCCTGATGGTAAACCTTCTTCAATCTCTCCACCGACGTATGCGTATAAATCTGCGTCGTGCTGAGCGACGCGTGGCCGAGCAGCTCCTGCACCGCCCGCAGGTCCGCCCCGGCATCGAGCAAATGAGTCGCGAAGCTGTGCCGGAGGCTGTGGACCTTGAGCCCCCTGCCGTCAGTAAGCTTGCTGAGCATTCCTTTCACGATGTGCTGCACTCCCCGTGCCGAGAGTCTCCGACCTCGGGCCGAGAGAAACACCGCTCGGGCATCGGTGCGCGGCGCCCGCCCCGGGTCGCGACCCCCCGCGGAAAGGCCTTCCCTCGTCGCATAATAGCGACGAAGCGCCTTGACTGCGTGGCTCCCCAAAGGAAGGATCCGCTCCTTCCTGCCCTTTCCCCGCACTTTCACCTGGTCCGAGACGAGATCGACGTCTTGCAGGTTCAGACCGGCAAGCTCGGAAAGACGCATGCCGGTCCCATAAAAGACTTCCAGGATGGCGAGATCACGAATCGCCCCAAAACCGCCCGGCCCGCCCGGCGCATTTCCGGCCCGCCCGGCGTCGGCTTCAAAGAGGTGATCAATCTGGGACCGGTCGAGCAAGGCCGGCAGTCTCCGCTCCAACTTGGGGGAGCGCACCGCCTTGGCCGGGTTGGCGACGAGACCATGCCGCGCCGCGAGAAAACCGTAGAAGGTGCGAAGGGCGGAGATCGCTCGCGCCGCCGACCGCTTGGACTGGCCGCGGCGCTGCAGCTCTCCCATGAAGCTGCGGATTGCCAGGCGGTCCACTCCGGACCAGCTCCATTTGCGTTCCCCGAAATACTCGCTGCAGAACGATTGGAACGCCGTGAGATCCCGGCCGTACGCCGCCACCGTGTTCGGTGAATCATTTCGTTCCTTGGACAGAAAGTCCAGAAACTCGGCGATCTCCGGCCGGTCCCCGCGCGCGTCGGAACCCTTCGTTCCCCGGCTCATAGAGACGAGGCGAACTCGCGCATGGCGCTCAAGGCCCGCTCGGCGAGCGATTCCTTTTTCTTCTGCCGGTCGCGGATTTTCTCGGGCAGCTCGGGCAGCAAACCGAAATTGGCGTTCATCGGCTGAAAATGGTCCGGGCTCGCCTCGTGGACGTATCTCAACAGCGCGCCGAGCATGGTCACGTCGGGGGGAATCGCCGCCGGCCGACCGGCAAGGAGGCGCGCCAGGTTGATGCCGGCGAGCAGCCCGGTACCCAACGATTCGGTGTAGCCCTCCACTCCCACCATCTGACCCGCGAAGAGCAGCCGCTCGTCATCGCGCGCCGAGAGGTGTCCGGTGAGTGCGGCAGGAGCATTGACATAGGTATTCCGGTGAATGCTTCCGTAGCGGAGAAACTCCGCCTGTTCCAGACCGGGAATGGTCGAAAACACGCGCCTTTGCTCCGGAATCTTGAGCCGGGTCTGAAAGCCCACCAGGTTCCACATGCGTCCGGCGCGATCGTCCTGCCGCAACTGAACCACGGCGTGCGGCACCCGTCCAGTCTGCGGGTCGGGTAGCCCGACCGGTTTCATCGGTCCGAAGCGCAACGTCTCCCGGCCCCGCCGCGCCATTTCCTCGACCGGCAGGCATCCCTCGAAATACGGCACCGCGTCTTTCATTGCGTCCATCGAATCGAATGGGTGCCCCGCAAACTGGTCCGCGGTAGCGAGGGCGTCGATGAACCCACCGTACTGCGCTTCGTTCATCGGTGCGTTGAGGTAATCGTCGCCGGCGCCCTTCCCATATCGCGACCGCCGGTACAGGCGGCCCAGGTCCAGAGAGTCGAGCGAAACGATGGGAGCGATCGCATCGTAGAAGGCGAGCGATTGGATGCCCAGCCGCTGGGCGATGGCACAGGCGAGCCGATCGGAGGTCAGGGGACCGGTGGCGATGACGGCGGGAGAAGGAAGCTCCGCGACTTCCTCCCGGACGATCTCGATATTGCGATGGCCGGAGATCCGGTCAGTCACCAACTGGCTGAATACGTCACGATCCACCGCCAGGGCGGCGCCGCCGGGCACCCGCGCGGCATCGGCGGCCTGGAGCAGAATGCTGCCCAGGAGCCGGAGCTCCAGCTTGAGGAGCCCGTGCGCGTTGGTGGGTTCGGTTGATTTGAAGGTGTTGCTGCAGACGATCTCGGCGAGTCGGTCGGTCTGGTGGGCCGGTGTCTTCGTCACCGGGCGCATCTCGTGAAGTCTGACTCTGAACCCGTGCTCCGCTAGCGCCCAGGCCGCTTCGCAACCAGCCAACCCGCCGCCGACGACCTGTACTTCAGCCATCAGCCCTCAGCCGTCAGAGACCCGAGCTTGCCGTGCACTGCAAATCCAGAACCCCTGCGGACTGATGGCTGACGGCTGATGGCTCCCATCACGTCGCTACGGCCGCCCCTGCACTCTCTTCGATCGAGAACTCGTGCTGGCACCTGAGACACCGGCGATATTCGCCCCGCCCCTTGGTCGCGCGCTTCTCCACCCCGACGTACCCGCATTCCGGACAGGGTTCCGGCAGCGGGCGGTACCAGGTGGAGAAGTCGCACTTGGGATAATTGGAGCACCCGAAGAACGACCGCCCCCGCTTGGTGCGGCGCTCCGCCAGATCGCCGTCTCCGCAACGCGGGCACTTGACCCCAAGCGGAATGGGACGGGTGTGCTTGCACTCGGGGTATTTAGTGCAGGCCAGGAACTCGCCGTAGCGCCCCGTCTTGATGACCATGGGAGCACCACAGAGCTTGCAGATTTCGTCCGTCGGACGATCGGGCACCTTGTCCCGCTTGAGCGGCTTGGTGTAGCGGCAGGTGGGGTATTTCACGCACGCGATGAACGGCCCGAACCGCCCGCTCCGAACCTTGAGCGCGCCTCCGCAGTCAGGGCACTGCTGCTGCTCCAGATTGCCGACATCGTGCGCCTCGCGGATCATGGCGTCGGTGTCGATGTTGGCCAACGCCTTCGAGAACGGCCCGTAGAAATCCTCCAGCACTTTCTGCCAGCCGAGCTCGCCTTCTTCCACCTTGTCCAGCTCGTTCTCCATGCCGGACGTGAATTCCACGTTGAAGATGTCGGGGAACCGGCTGATCATCACCTTGGCCACCGTTTCGCCCAGGTCGGTCGGAAAGAACCGGCGGTCCTTCACCATCACGTATTCCCGGTTCCGCAGCGTGGAGACGATCGAGCTGTAGGTGCTGGGCCGCCCGATGCCGAGACGCTCCAGCTCCTTGACCAGGCTCGCCTCGCTGAAGCGTGGCGGCGGCTCGGTGAAGTGCTGGCTGGGTATCACGGCGAGCACCTTGGCCTCGTCTCCCACCTTGAGCGGCGGGACGGGAGCCAGGTCTTCCAGCGTGAGCCCCTCTTCGGCTTCCCGACCCTCGCGATAGAGCACGTGGTAACCATCGAACAACACCACCGATCCGGTGGCACGGAAGAGATACTTCCCGACCTCGAAGTCGATCGTCGTCGTATCGTAGACCGCCGGGCTCATCTGCGAGGCCACGAACCGCCGCCAGATCAGCTCGTAGAGCCGGTACTGGTCGCTCGACAGGCTCTTCTTCAGCGACTCCGGCCGGCGGCGCACATCGGAAGGACGAATCGCCTCGTGGGCGTCCTGCACCCGCGACGCCTTCCGATTGGCGTAGACGTTGGGCTTTTCCGGCAGGTAGCGCGGCTCGTAGCTCTCTTTGATGAAGGAACGGACTGCCTCGATAGCCGTGGGTGCAACCCGGGTAGAGTCCGTCCGCATGTAGGTGATCAGGCCCACGGATCCTTCGGAGCCGATCGCGACGCCTTCATACAGATCCTGCGCGATGCGCATGGTGCGGCGGGACGAAAAGCCGAGTTGCTTGGCGGCTTCCTGCTGCAGCGTGCTGGTGGTGAACGGCGCGCCGGGATGCTTGCGCCGCTCCTTCCGCAACACATTGGAGACGACGAAGCGCTTGCCTTTGACGTCGCGTACCACGGCCTGCGCCGCCGCCTCGCTGGGCAACTCCGGCTTCTTGCCGTCGATCTTGTACAGCTTGGCCCCGAAGCGCTTGTCCGCCGCCTCGCACTCCGCTTCGATGGTCCAGTATTCCTGAGGCTTGAAGGCGCGAATCTCGTTTTCCCGCTCGACGATGAGCCGGAGAGCAACGGTCTGCACCCGCCCCGCGGACAGTCCCGTTTTCACCGATTTCCAGAGAAGCGGGCTCGCCTTGTATCCCACCAGGCGATCCAGGATCCGGCGCGCCTGCTGCGCCTCCACCTTGCGATCATCGATCTGGCCCGGCTGGGAAATTGCCTCGGCGACGGCATCCTTGGTGATTTCGCGCAACAGGACCCGATGGACCCGCGGACCGGTCGGGGCCTTGGCCGCGCTGGCGCGCTTGCCCGTCTTGGTCTTTTTCTTCGCCGCCTTCGCCGGCTTGCCTTTCTTGCCGCCTTTCCGTTCGTCGGCGGCGCGGTCGTCCTTCGACTGCGCCGCTCCCCCGTCGCCGAACAGGTGCTGCGAGACATGCCACGCGATCGCTTCGCCCTCACGGTCAGGATCGGTAGCGAGATAGATGTCCGACGCGACCTTCGCCGCCTTCTTGAGCTCGGCGAGCGTCTTTCCCTTGCCGCGAATGGTGATGTATTTGGGCTGGAAACCGTTATCGATATCCACGCCAAGCTCGCGCTGGGGCAAATCACGGACGTGACCGACGGTGGCCTTCACCGTGAAGTCCTTGCCCAGATACTTGCCGATGGTCGTCGCCTTGGTGGGCGACTCCACTACTACCAGCGAGTTTTTCGACTTGGCCATGCTCTTCCTTAATCAGGATCGCTTCCAGAATCAGGACCGCTTCGAGTCTGATACACGGCGGGGCCAGGTTAATCCCGACCCGTCAACCATACCTCAACGGCTACCATGGCAACGCGCCAAGGTTCCCGGGCGCGGGCCGGTTTTCCTTTCCGCCTCATTCGCAACTGACTGCCGTTCAACGTGTAACGACCAGCGAGGCGAGGTCGCGGGGGTGCCAAGAGGCAGGCGGGCATAATTACCACCCGGCCTGAGATCGCGCAAGCTGCGCAATCTCGTGCGCCACGTCTTCCACCGAGCGCGTATCGGTCTGGACGGTCGCATCGGCCTGCTGATAGAACCGCTCGCGCGCCACGAGGAGTTCCCGCATCCGCCCCTCGGGATCGGCGCCCCCGAGCAGCGGCCGGGTGCGCCCGTGACCCACGCGACGCGCCGCTTCTCCCGGGTCGGTCCGCAGATATACGATGAAGCAGCGCGCGCGGGCCGCTTCCATCGCACCTGCCTGTGCGGCCCAACCGCCGCCCGGCGCCACCACCGCCGGTTCGTCCCCGAACACCCGGCTGGCCGCGTCACGCTCGAGCTCCCGAAACCCACGTTCGCCGCGCTGCGAAAAGATCTCGCGCACCGAAAGTCCCTGCTCGCGCTCGATCATCTCGTCCAGGTCCACGAATTTCGTCTGCAGCGCCGCTGCCGCCGTGCCGCCCGCCGCAGTTTTGCCGGCCCCCGGCAGGCCGATGAGGACGATGTGACGCTTCACGACAAATACAACTTCACGGGATGATGGCATGACGGCATGACGGCATGCACGATGGAGCCCATGCCGCTATGCCGTTATCCCGTCATGCCGTTCTGTAATCATACGGGCTGATTCCCGCTCTCCGGTCCCAGCGCGTTCCACCGCGCGTTCAGTCGCACGATGTAGCCATCGTAATTCGCACGCAACTCGGCTACCGAGTCACCGCCGAATTTTTCCACCAATGCGCGAGACAGAACGATCGCGGTCATTGCTTCCGCGATCACCCCCATGGCAGGCACCGCGGTGACATCCGACCGCTCAGACTGGGCCTTCGCCGTGCCGCCGGTTCGAAGATCGACCGTTCCCAATGGGCGCATCAGGGTCGAGATGGGCTTCATGGCGACCCGGAGGAGCAGCGGCTCGCCGGTCGTCATTCCGCCCTCGAGCCCGCCGGCGCGATTGGTGCTCCGCGCAAATCCCGCCGTTGCGGTCCTGCCACCCCGCACGATTTCGTCGTGCACCTCCGATCCGGGCCGCCGCGCAGCGTCGAAACCGGCGCCGATTTCGACTCCCTTCACGGCCGGAATCGACAACATCGCCTGGGCCAGGCGGCCGGCGAGCTGCCGGTCCCAGGAGACGTGGCTGCCCAGCCCGACCACCAGTCCCCGCGCCACGACTTCGACGATGCCCCCCAACGTGTCGCCCGCGGCTTTGGCCGCATCGATGGCCGCCACCATTCGCTCGCTCGCCTCGGAGTCGAGACACCGCACCGGCGATTGGTCCGCCGCCTCGTTCAACGGCGTCGGCAGCGACACAGGGGCCGCGCGGATTGGGCCCAGCTCGACCACGTGACTCCCGATTTCCACGCCCAGCTCGAGGAGCAGCTTGCGGCAGACGGCCCCGCAGGCCACTCGCGCCGCCGTCTCGCGTGCACTGGCCCGCTCCAGGATGTCGCGGGCGTCGCTACGATCGTACTTGAGCGTGCCGACCAGGTCCGCGTGGCCCGGCCGCGGACGCTGGAACTGCCGGCGGCGCTCGACCCCGGGAGCGTCGGGCTCGGGAGCCATGATGTCCGCCCAGTTGTCCCAATCGCGATTTCGGACCAGCAGCGCGATGGGAGACCCGAGCGTCTCACCGGCGCGCACGCCGGAGAGAATCTCCACCTGGTCCGCCTCGATCTTCATCCGGGCGCCGCGCCCGTAGCCGCCCATCCGGCGCTTGAGATCGCGGTCGATCTCCTCGGCGGTGATGGGCAGCCCCGCGGGCAGCCCCTCGAGGATGGCGACCAGCGCCTTGCCATGCGATTCACCCGCCGTCGTGAAACGAATCACAGCCCGTCCCGTTGTCACTCCTTCCTTCTTCTTGTTTTTCGCGCGAGGGAGCGACTGTCATTCTGAGGGCGCGAAGCGCCCGAAGAATCTACCGCGCCCACTGCCCGATGCTTCGCTTCGGTCGAGAGGCGCCCACAACTGCGGCAGATGCTCCCCTCGGTCGCGAGGCGCCTACGGGTGCGGTAGACGCTTCGCTTCAGTCGCGAGGCGTGCCGACGTGCCGGCAGATCCTTCGCTTCGCTCAGCATGACAGTCGCCCTTCCAGCTTGGTAAACCTAGAAACGTCAAGCCCGACCAGCGGCCGGGCTCGCGTACTACCGTCACACCCTCGGGTCCGCTACGGCGAGACGGGCTCGCCCCAGGCACGGGCCTGGTAGATGTTGGTGATGGTGGGGAGCCGCGCGATCACCACGCCTCGCGCGGTGACGCCCACCAGGATCTGCTCCCCGGTGCCGAGCTTCGCCACGCGGATCGGACCGATGACCGGGTCGCGCAGCGGGATGGTGGCCACCCGCCCGAAGAAGAAGGTGTCGAACACATCCACGCTGGCGTCCGCGCGGGCCAGGAAGGCCAGCCGGTCATTCGGGTTCAGCGTGCCGGTGAACGTGCCGGCGGTGCCGCCCACGTCGGCGTTGAACTTGTGGTCGAAGTTCAGATCCATGCCCGGATTCGATCCGCTGGACTGGATGATGCCGGTGAGACGCAAGGCGTTATTGATTACGTACACGGAGTCCGTGCGGACCAGGCTGGTGAGCCCGTTGAAATTGGTCGCGATCGAATGGACCGGAACCGCCGTGTTGGAGATGAAGTCGGACACGTGCCGCCCGGGCGACACGCCGTTTTCGCGCAGGACGATGCTGGCCGGGATGAACGTGCCGAACGCCGGGCAGGCCCGGGTGCTGACTCCGGCGGCGGAATTGAACGCGACCACCCGGGCAAAGGTGCCCGCCGTGATCACGTCTCCGCCTTCTCCCACCAGCGCGTGCGTGAAGTTCCCCGAGTTGCGGACGAAGGTCGTGTCCCGGAACGCCAGATTGTCCAGGATCACGCTCAGGAAGCAGGAGGCGCCGATGAGCGTTTCGGGCGACGAGCGTCCGCCACCGTCCGCGACGATCTGGATGGTGTCGGGATACTCGAACAGCGTGTCCGCCAAGGGGCTGGGCCGAGCGTGCTCCCAGAAGAAGTGCGACTCGGGAAGCGCAGAGGTCAGGTTTTCCCAGCGCACGCTGCCCCGGAGCTTGAATCTGGTCCCCTGGTCGATGGTCGGAGTGGTGGAATAGACCGCGTACAAGCTGTCCGAGGCGCAGGTGGTCAAGCCGCCGCCCGGGCGGCACACCATGCCGAGGTATTCGGGACGATCGGAGAAGTCGAAATCGTCCTCCTTGAAGCCGCTGATCGCCCCAGTCTGCGGGTCCCGAACGGCCTGGATATCCGAGACCAGGAAGTTGGGCAGCGCGTGGCGCCGCCGCTCGCGGCGGATCTGCAGGTCGATGATGGACAGATTGGTGCCGCCGGAATTGGCCACCACGACCGTGTCGGCGTTGGTCCCCAGCGTATCGCGCGGCCAGAGAGCGATGCCCCAGGGCTTGGAACCGGTGGCGATGCTCGTCTTGAACGCGGTGTCGGTCACGCTGAACACCTCCAGCCGATCCAGCGCGACGTTGGTGAGATAGAGCTCGTTCAGATTACGGTTGTAGATCGCGTCGGCGATCTGGCCCCCGGCCGGCAGCGCCTTGGTGATGCCGTTCACCACCGTGATGGTGTCGCGACGCACCGGCGCGGTGGGGCCGGTGCCGGTGGTCGCTTCCCCGCGGTTCCCCGCCGCGTCGACCGCGAAGGCCCCGATGATCACCTGCCGCGGGAAACTGGGGAAGCTAAGGTTCAAATTGGACTGGAAAGTGACATCGGTCAGCGACCCGCCGCTCGTCACGGAGTCGCCGCCCGCCACCGCGCCGGTTGACTGATCGGTTGCGGTCCATCCGATCAGCGTGATCCCGCTCGGATCCGTGGCCCGCACGGTGATGGAATCACGCACCTCCACCCGGTCGAGCACGGTGAAGGAGACCGCGGGAGGCGTGTTGTCGGTGGCCACCGACTGGATCGTCACCGTAACCGTGGGTGTCAGCACCCGCCGGCCGGAGGAGTCCTCACCGAACCCGCCGACGGTAAACGTCCCGCTGGTAACGCTCGCCGGAACCGTGAAGGTATCCACGAAGAAACCGGTATCCGGAAGGCCGGGCGGCGAAAACAGCGCCGAATCGGCGTCGGTGACACCTCCGGCAGCGATCCACCCCAGTTTCTTGACACCCTGTTTCTGGCTGCCTTGGACCTGAACCAGCACCTGCTTGCCCGGCGAGGCGATGGCGCCGGTTTGCGGGCGGATCAGGGTGACGATGAGCGCATCGATGTTGGTCAGGAACACCGAATCCTGGGCGATCACCGAGTTGTTGTTGCCGTCGGTCGCGGTCACCCGGATGTACACCCGCCCGCCCGCCGTGGTGTTCTTGGGAAAAGTGACCAGGACCGGCAGCGTCACGTTGGTGACCGCGGTGCGGAAGGTGGTGTCGACCTGAGCCGCATATCCGCCGGTCAGCACGACCGAGATGGTCTTCAAACCCAGGTTATCCGCGGCGCTGACGGAGAACTGCAACCCCTGCGACACATCCATCGTGTCGCCTTGGGTCTTGGTGATCGCGACGATGGGCGGCGTGATATCGCCTTCGAACCCGGTCTGGATTTTCTGCTCGTTGCAGCCCGCCAGCGCCGCGACCGCGCCCAACGCGAACAGCGCCGGCCGCAGCCGCAACGACAGTCCCGACCGATTCAACGTCTTCACTGGCCTTCCGTTGCCGGGTTGTTGATGATGTGTGGCGTCACCAGAATCAGCAGATCACGCCGCGATTCGTTGCGGGACGAGAACCCGAAGATTCTCCCGATGATGGGTAGGTCCACAAGAAAGGGGATGCCGCTCTTGGACACCGTGACCTCCGTCACCGTGAGCCCGCCGATCACTGCCGTCTCACCGTCATTGACCAGCAGCTGATTGTCCGACTGCTGGGTCTGAAAGGTGAAGCCCACGTCAGCCGGCGCGGCGCGGAGGGAGGAATTCTCCGCGTGCAGCGTCATCAGCACCTTGCCATTGTTGGTCACGTGCGGAGTGACCCGCAGGATGATTCCGGTCGGCACAAACGTGGTGGTGGCCTTGGCCTGTTGATTGCCGGTACCCACGTCGATCTGACGGACCGGCGTGTTCTCACCAACCTGGATCCGGGCCTCGCTGTTGTCCGACGCGGAGATCAGCGGCTCGGCCTGAAGGTCCGCCAGGTCCACCTGCTGCAACGCTTCCACGAACGAGGTCAGGTTGAAGTTGCCCAGGGCGGTGGCGAAGATCAGCCGCAGAGCCGGCGTCGCGATCTGCTGGTCCGCATTGGCCAGCGCCGAGAGCGCGTTCCCGCCGAGGTCGATGACGTTCTGGTTCGCGTCGAAATTCTCCTTTGCCCGGAGCTGATCCGGCACGCCGTCACCATCGGTGTCCACCGGCTCGGCGGTGGACGGATCCGGCCGCTGTACCAGCTTGTTGAAGAACTGGCGCTGGGTACCCAGGTCGTAGCGCACGCCGAGATTCTCGATGTCCGTACGGTTCACGAAAATCAGCTTCGCCTGGATCGCGACCTGCGGCGTCTGGATGTCGAGCTGCGAGACGAACGCGGAGTCGATGGCCACCCGGCTCTCCACATCCTGAATGATCAGGCTGTTGGAGGCGGTGTCCGCCACCACGGTGCCGCGCTTCGACACGATCCCCTTGACCGACCCGACCAGTGAGGAGGCACGGGCGTAGTTGACCGGGCGGAGCACGGTACGCAGCGGCTCGAGCGAATCGCGCGCCGCCAGCGCCGTGCGGCTCTGGATGGTGATGATTCCCGGGGGCTCTTCCAGGGCCGCCAGGCCGTGCGAGGCGAGAATCGCGTTGAGCGCTACGTCCCACGGCTGGTTGGTGATGTGCGCCGTGAAGCGATCCGTAATCTCCTTGCCGGGCACGATCGACTTGCCGCTGAAGCTCGCGAACTGGGCCGCCAGGTCATCGATCGACACCGAATCGAGCGTGGTGGTGATGACCGGCTGCTGCGAGCCCTGCGCGGGCAACGCGGGACGCACCGGCGCTGCCGCCGCCGCCGGCAGTGGAGCCGCGGGCGTGGAGGCCGGCCGCTCCGCGACCGGCGGTTCGAAGCGGGGGGCGACGCCCAGGGCCGCAGGCGCCACCGAGGACCAGGCGGTAAAGCCGCGGTCGGTGCCAAAAACGATCCGCACCGCGTCATCGGCGTGTTCCAGCCGGTAATCTCTCAGCGATTCGAGCTCCAGCACGACGCGTACGATGTCGGGCGTGAACTGCGAATACCGGATGTTCAGGATGCCGCCGCGATTCACCCGGTCATACAGGATCCCGCGGGTCCGCAGGGTCGCGCCCTTCACGTCGATCACGAGACGCGCCGGCTCCTTCAGCGTGAAATCGGTGACCTGCACCCCACCCCGGACGTCGATCACGACGTTCACGCTGCCGGGTCCCGGCAGTACGCTCACCGCGGTGACTTCGCCAGGGCCCCCCAGGGCGCGGGGCGCTGCGAGAAGTAGCCCGACGGCTGCGAATACCAGCGACCGCTTCATGGTGTCTCCTCCCGCTGCCTGCGCCTGACTGGAAGCACGACCTGTTTTTCCACCCCAAACTCATCCAGCGTCACCACCACGGCATCCCCCCGGATCTCGGTCACCTTCATGCGACCGAGCTCGTCGCCGACCCGCACCGAATAGCGCTTGTTCTGGGCCGTATCCCGAAGCACCGCCACGCTGCGCGCCGGGTACACCGCGTCGTAGGTAATGCCCGCCACCCGAACATCGGTCACCAGCGGACGAATGTCCGCGGACTTGAGCAGCGAAAGAAACGGATCCCTGCCCGCGCCCCGGTAGGAAAAGATTTCCCTCTGGAGCTGGGTCGAGTCCTGCGCCGGCGCACCGGTGTCCTCCGCGACTGACCCCATTCCGGGTTTGGCTCCGGCCGCCGCCGTCGCGGCGGGAGTCGCCGCGGCAGTCGCCGGCTTGGCCGGCGTACCAGCCGGGGGCGTCTCCTCTCCGCCGCATGCGCCAAGCGAGAGGAGCAGCAGGACCAGGAATGTCGCGGCACGCTTGATCAATCCGCGCCACCGTTCAACAGGGTATCGGCCGCACTCCCCGGGGGCTTCACGAACGTGCGGAGCTGGAAACCGACTTCGAGCAGGGCACCGGTAGAGTCGCCGTAGACCTTGCCCGCCGTGGGGTTCGCCGGATTCACCGAGACGTCATAGGGGACCATGATGCGCGGCAGCGAGCCCACATCGGACAGGAATTCGCCGATCTGGTCGAAATGGCCGATGACGCTGAAGCGATACCGGTGGGTCTGGAACGGGGTCCCCTCTTCGACTCCCAGCGGCGTGAACTGCGCCACGTTGACCCCTCTCCGCCGGGCGCGGGAAGAAACGTCGTCGATCAGATTGGGTACTTCGCCCGCGTCGGGAACCAGCCGCCGCATCAGCTTGACCGATTGCAGGTAATCCTGGACGCGCAGGCGCAGGGTTTCCACGCTTCCCCGGGCGAGATCACGGCGGGCCGAGTCGACCAGCACCGTCGCCGAATCGATCTGCCGGCGAATGGTCGAGATCTTGGTCGCATTGGGCATATGGACGAAGTAGATGAACAGTCCGGCGCCGGCCACGGCCAGGAAGCCGACGAGCCCGGTGATCTGCTTCTTGTCCTTCTCCGACATGGCCATGGACGACTCCTACCGCAACGTTTGGAGCAGCGGAGCGGTTCGAATGAAGGCCGAGTCCGCCCGGCGGAATGCCGCCGTCAGGCTGAAGGCCGTGACCGGACGGTTCTCTTCAATGGCCGTGGTCGTCGGTCCGGCAACGATATCGGTGATCCAGGGCGAATTGGCGAGCTGGCGGAGGAAACGGGTGTACGCCTGAATGTCCGACGTCCTCCCCTCGATGGTGAAGCGCACCGCAGGCGCGCCTCCGGAATCCGTCGCGACCGCCGGCGCCGCCGCCTGGCCGGGAGCGCGCGTGCCCCCTATCGGCTCCAAGGTCGTGAGCCAGGTATAGTCGGGCAGCGCGCGGGTCACTTCCTCCAGAATGTGCGGCCACACGTACCGCTCGCCGTCGATGCCGCGAATCACGTTCAGCTCGGCCATCAAGGAGTCGCGCAGCGATTCGGCTTTGCGCTTTTGCGCGATCAGCGCGGAAAACCGGCGCTGTTCACTCTGTGCCCGGCTCAACTCCTCTTCCTGGACCGCGAGCCTTCTGCCGTCGCTGAACCAGAAAAACCCGACGACGATGAGGGCCACCACCCACGCAACCACGGCCCCGATGAGCAGCGGGTCCTTGACCGCCGCGAGCATGGCTTTGAGGTCGTCCAGCGAGACCGCGAAGCCGGGACCGGCGGTTTTCTTCTTCTTGGGTCCGGGAAGAAGATTGATTTCAATCATCGGTCAGTTCGGTCTCCGCAGCGCCAGGCCCACCGACAGCATCAAGAGGGGACCCACTTCGTCCACGTTGAAGCCGTCGAACGCGCCCTCGGCCACCCGCAGGCGCTGCATGGGATTGGCCGCCTCGACCGACACCCGCAGCCGGTCTTCCAGCGTCTGCGTGAGCCCCGGAATGCGAGCTCCGCCGCCGCAGCAGTACACCTTCTGCACGCTGCCGGCCTCGCGGGAGGCCGACTGCAGGAAGGCGGCGGCTCGCTCGACGCCAACCGCGATTTCCTCTGCGCGGGTCTGCACGTAGGCATCGAGCTGGTCGGTGCGCTCAAACCCCTGCACCAGCTTCTCGGCCTCATCGGCCGAGAGACCGTGCTCTCGCTGGAGGTCTTCGCGGATTTTCTTGGTACCGAGACTGATGTCACGCGCCAGAAGGGGGACGCCATCCTGCAGGAGGTTCACGTTGGTCACTTCGTTGCCGATGTTGATCAGAGCCGCAACCCCATGCATAGCATCGGGATAGTTGACTTCAAAGGCGTTGTGCAGCGCGAAAGCGTCGACATCGACAATGCTGGCCTCGAGCCCAGCCTCTTCCAGCAGCGCCAGCTTGTTGGCGACCAGCTCCCGCTTGGCAGCCACGAGCAGGACCTCCATCTGGACGCCCTCGCCGTCGGGATCGAGAATCTGGAAGTCCAGCTCGACGCCTTCGATATCGAACGGGACGTGCTGCTGCGCTTCCCACCGGACGACCTCGTAGGCATCGCTGGCCTTCATGCGGTCGACCTGGATTTTCTTGACGATCACGTCCCGGCCACCTACCGCCACGACTACGCGCTTCTGCTTGATGCCGGCCGAATCGAGCACCCCTTTGATGGCGTCGGCGACGACACCGGGGTCCATGATTTCGCCCTCGACGATGGCATCGGGAAGCACCGGGGCGACCGCGACCTTGGACAGCTCCGGTTCCCCGGCATGATCGATCACGGCCAGCTTCAGCAGGCCGCTACCGATGTCCAGTCCGACGGTCTTTCCCTTCTTCCCAAGGCCGAAAAGGGCCATATCTCCCCACCGGTTAACGACATAAGAGGGTCGAGGGACGATTACAGTACGGCCCACCCCTTTTTTTGTCAAGCTCCAACCTACTTTAAGCCACCGCTAACAACTCTCATACTGTCAGGTAGTTAGACTCGGACGCACGTGCTCTGGGTCACATCTATCACCGGGGCCGAAACCGGTGATTTGCACCGTCCACATGGGCAGCTCGGGCCGGAAGAAGACCCGAAAAAAAGCCACCGGGAGCTTTCTGGTCTCCCGGCGGCCGTCGAAATCGGCAAACTACTCGAAGATTCAGTACAGGTTTATCCACCCCCGCTCACGCATCTGGGCGCCGTTCGCCGACGAATTCAAGGCCTTGGACAGAGCGCAGCTGGAGTAGTTGATGACCGCGTCGCCCAGCACGGTGATGTCGCCAAGGTCGGTGTTCGCCGCTATCACCCCGCCGTTGAAGTGACCACCGGTACCAGTGGTCCGGAGCGTCTGCTTGACAATGACCGGCCCGTAGAATTCGAACCCGCCCGATACCGAGAGATCGCCGTTGACGATCAGGATACCCTGGCCGTTGTTCCCGGTGATGCTCGCACTGCCATTGATCCAGATGATGGGAAAGTAGCTGGCGCAGGCGCTGGCCGGGGCGAGCGGTGCTCCCCAATTGCTGGTCACACCCGTGCTGCACACACTACCTATGGCGACGGGGGCTATCCCCGAATAGGTGCCGCCCGGGAGGACCTTGTTGGCCAGACTTCGGAGATCATCGAAGTTCAGGTCTCCGAAGGTGGTCAAGGAGCTGCTGGTGATCGTGTTGTCGGTCTGAATCTTGGGGCTACCCGCCACGCAGTCGTAGTTGGAGCATCCGCTGGTCTGGATGTTTGCCGAGTCTGAAGAAGTCAGCCTGATCCCTGGCTGCTCCGCTCTCGTGGTCGGGCAGCCGGCCCAGCCGGAGGGCGGCTGGTCGGCGCCGGCGATCTGGGACGAGCCGCCCAGGCGAACCGTGCCGCGGGTCTTCAGGGCCGAGTTGATGTTGATCTGGATGGACTTGAGTCGAACGACCACACCCACCGCTTGGCGGGACGTGCTGTCGCTGGAAAAACCTTCGATGCGAACCAGGTACAGCTCGGTGTTGAGCCGGCGTACGCTGCCACGATACCATCCGGCGCCGCTCGCCATGGCTGTCCGACCGACGATCACCGAGTCGCCGACCACCAGGTTGTTGTAGGTAGCCTGAACCCAGTTGTTCACGACGGCCTGAGCACCTCCATCGGCGGCCGAAAACGCCTGGCTCAGCTTGATGGTGTTGCGGCCGACGCGCTGTTCCTGCACGCCGACGAAGAACGCAGCCGACACCAGTCCGCCTACGACCACCAGAGCAAAGATGGCGACCGCCAGAGCGATTCCGCGTTCGTTTCGAGCCCGAGTCATGATGCCTTCCGGTTAGTGGGTATTCCCGCCTTAGAACCGGCGGTTGTTCCGCAGCGCGATTTGCGAACTGAGGGTCGAGGTGGCGTACTGCAACGAGCCGCCGGATCCCCGCACCCGCTCCTGGGTCTGGCCAGTCACGCTGATGTGCACCCGCGCCACGTTGGCGGCGACCGCCGTGACCGCACCGTTCACATCGTAGTAGGCAAAGGAGAGTCCGGTGGACGTAATCGGCCCCACGATGGGCTCGATGGAGGACCACGTCAGGTTGGTCTTGTTCTGCGTGGTCGAGCCGATCCAGTAGTTCCCGCTAGCGTCCTGATACCTGAGGACCTGGACCACCATGTACCCCTTGACGGGAGCACCCGAGAGGACCCCGGCAAGCTGCGCCGCGGTGACGCCGGACAACGTCACGGTGACGCTGGGCGTTCCCCCGGTGCATGCGGCTCCGTTAGCGCTCGCGGTGGCGTTCACGTGCAACCAGGCGTCGTCGGCGCGCAGCAGCGGGTCGTTTTCCGCGTAGAGCAGGAAGCGCTGGCTGGTGACGTCGAGGGTCTGAGTCCCGAACCACGTTTGCCGGTCCAGGGTCACCTGAAGGGCGCCGGTGTTCGGTGCGGTGCACAGGAAATAGGTGTTCCGCATGGAGTTGTAGGTAAACGCCGAGCCGGTCATGGCGACGACATCGCTGCCATTGGGGTCGCTCGCATCCAGCTCGCGGATCTCAGCCGGCAGGATCGAGACCGCCGCCCGCACATTCTGATTCAGGTCGATGCGGAGCCCCTGCTCCCGATAGACCCGCTGGTTGTTATTGAGGAGCTGGTAAATCGAGACCGACACGATGCCCATGAGCGTCATGGCCACCAGCAGCTCGACGAAGGTGAAACCGCGTCTGGTCAGTTTACGCATGAGATGATCTGAGTAAAGGTGTTGCTACGGGTGCCGGTTGCGGTCGGGCCAGTCACCATGATGGTGGCCTGCTTTCCATTGGTCACATCGGTAACGCTCCAAGTGACGCTGTACTGCCCGGACGTCGACGAGCCTCCGGCTACTGCCGTGCAGTTCAGGCTGCGCAGAATCTCGAATCGCTCGGAAGCCAGTGACGCCGTCTTGCCGTCCTGCTGGCTCCGACCGACCATTCGCGTCACCGACGCCGCCGTGCCGGCCAGGCCCAGGATGCCGACGCTGAGGATGACGATGGCGATCACGACCTCGGTAATGGTAAATCCACGGGTGTCGCTCAATGGATGATCCTCCCCAGCGCCGAAATGGAAATCGTATCGGCAAAGCCTGACTTGGAGACGTAAATGGTGGTGGCTGACGCTTCCGTGCCCATTCCGCGGGCGTCGAAGTAGAGCGTGTCGCGGGTCGACGGATTCACGGAGAACGTCACCGAGTAACGGCTGGCGACGTCCTCTGCTGTCTTGCCGACGGTGTCCACCGCGCCGGTGACGGGATTGGCCGAAAGGATGACCAGGTTGCCGTTCCGGATGAGGAGCTTCGTGCTCCGGCCTCGGGTAATGGCCGAGTTCCGGGCGCGCGAATGCATGGTGGTAATGAGTTGGCGGGCACCGCGCACGTTCTGGCGCGCCATGGTCGTTCCGAATTTCGGAATCCCCATCGCCACGATGATGCCGACCATGACCATCACGGTCAGGACCTCCAACAAGCTGAAGCCGCGCTCGTTACTCATCATGTCGCCCTCCATGAACGAAACATCGCAGCATGTGTGCCACATAGTAAGTACTTGACCTACAATAGAATAGCTTTCAGGGGCGAATCGGAGTGCAATGCAGAACACCGCGATAGTGCAAAAACTTGCAGTCTAGATTTCCAGCCGCTTCATCTTGTAGAAGAGATTGCGGACGCTGATTCCCAAGGTCTTCGCGGCCTCACTCCGGTTGCCTTGCGCGGCAGCCAGAGCACGCTGGATTGCGTCGCGCTCGGCTTGGTCGATCGCCTCCGAGAGGCGGGTGGGCGGGTCGGCGGGTCGGCGGGTCGCGAGATCCGGGGCCGAACGATCCATGGAGACGTCGGCGCGCTGGTCCGCCGCCCCGCCGACCC
>JACQVB010000052.1 GCA_016209985.1 Gemmatimonadota bacterium
AAACTGTCCAAGCTGTTCTACGACCGATTGGGCGAGGAGATCGCTGACGAACTCGTGAACTGGTTCAATCAAGTGGACGCCGCCTCCCGGAGCGATCTTCGGGAGTTCAACGAGCTCAACTTCTCCCGGTTCGATGCGAAGCTTGAGCAGCGACTCGCCGAGCATCATGCCAAACTCGACACCAGGATTGAACGCCTGGACGCCAAGATTGACCGTGTCGCCGCGGCGCTAGAGCACAAAGTGGGTAACGAGCTGTTTGAAAGGAGAATCGGAGAAATCGAGGCTCAGATGGAGCGCCGGTTCACCGAGCACGGCCGTTATCTGTTCTACGCATGGCTCAGCTTGCTGATCCCGATCATCGGATTGTGGATGCGCCGATAGGATTCTCAGTACGGTTTGTCAGGTTGTTGCCCTGAATTCGCCGTACTGAGTCCATAGGGTTACGAAGGCGGTCGGGTGTCCTTCTGGTATCTTCCGAGAGTCCATTCGGCGGTATCTAGGAGGGGGAGGGATCATGCTCGACACGCTCCGCCGTGACTTCTCCCACGCTGTTCGCTCCCTACGCCGTACTCCCGCCTTCACCATCACCGCTGCCCTCATCCTCGGCCTCGGCATCGGGATGGCAAGCGCCATGTTCACGGTATTTCAGGCGGTGTTGCTGAAGAGGCTGCCGGTACAGGATCAGGATCAGATCATAGAGTTGTCGGGAGTGGGAGCCGGTGCCGCCCGGGAAGTGCCCCTCTCTCTCGATCAATACACGCAGTTCCAGCAGCAGAATCGCACGCTCCAAAGCGTGGCCGGGTTCGCGCACTGGGGGGCCGCGCCCAGTGCCGTCATGGATGGCGAGCGACTCTTTTCCCTTCGTCATGCGGTCGTCACCGGCAACTTCTTTGAGGTGCTGGGCGCCGCCCCATACCTCGGGCGCCTATTCGTCCCCACCGACCAGACTGAATACGGCCCGGTCAACACCAGTCCCGACGTTCTCTCGACCGTCATCAGCTACGATACCTGGCGCCGGCAGTTCGGCGGCGACCCGCGGATTTTCGGCCGTCGCCTGCGCCTGCCGGAGGTGAAGTGGAACCCCACCATCGTGGGTGTCGCTCCGCCCGGACTCGATTATCCGCGTGGCGTCGAGATATGGACGCCGAACGCCTACCCCGGCGGTATGGATCTCGTCGCGCGGCTAGCGGCCGGCGCGACTGCCGCGGCGGCACGCGCTGATTATGCGGCCTTCGTCAAGAACGATCCCACTTTCATCAAGATGGGCGTCGCCAGCCAGATCGGTGCCCGGTCTGCGCCACTCGAGCAAATGGTTGTCGGCGACGTGAAACCGGCGCTCGTCACTCTGACGGCCGCGGTCGGTATGCTGTTGCTGCTCGGGTGCGTAAACGTCGGCAACTTGCTGTTGCTCCGCGCCGCGGGGCGTGCGCGGGAGCGAGCGGTGCGCCGGGCGCTCGGCGCCGGAACCAGCAACATCGTGAAGCAGCTTGCGACGGAGAGCGCCCTGTTGGCCCTGGGCGGTGGGCTCCTCGGGCTCGGCATGTCGAAGCTGGTGCTCGCGCTCCTCATCCGTTTCGCGCCGGAGGGTCTTCCGCGCCTCGACATGATCCGGCTGGCGCCGGCACCACTGGTCGTCACCGCCGGGCTCACACTCTTCGCGGTGGTGTTTTTGGGTTTGCTGCCCGCCCTCCTTTCGACGCGATTCGATCTCTCATCCCAGCTCCGGGCCGATGCGCGCTCAGGCACTGAAGGCCGGCGCCTGCGCCGAGTGCGACGAGCGCTGGTCGTGTCCCAGATGGCGCTCGCCCTGGTGCTGCTGGCCGGCGCGGGTCTCTTGATGCGAAGCTTTGGCCGGCTCTCCGGCCTCGACCTGGGTTTCCCGACGGAGCACGTCTCCGTGGTTGGCGTTTCGATGCCGTGGGAAGGTTGGGTGGTGCAATGCGGCGGCATGCCGCCGCAGTCGGATAGCGTCGGCAACAAGCGCCTCTCGGATTGCGTGGATGCTCGCATCTATCAATTCCACGACCAGCTCGCCCAAGCATTCGACGCATTGCCCGGCGTCGAGAAGGCGTCCTCGGTAGCGGGACAGCCGTTCCTCGGGTCGAATGTCTTCATGACCAAGCTCGTCGCCGAGGGACAGTCCGATGCGGAGGCTTCGACGAACCCGTGGGTCGGCTTCGACTTTGTGGGTCCGGAGTACTTCGCTGCGTTGGGACTGCCTATTCTGCGGGGCCGAGCCCTCATGGCCGCCGATCGAGAAGGATCGGCTTACGTGGCGGTCGTCAGTCAGGGAATTGCCAAGCAGCTCTGGCCGGGAGAAGATCCGATCGGGAAGCGCGTTCGCATGGGTGGTCCGGACCAGCCCGAGGTCACCGTCGTCGGGCTGGTGGGTGACATTCATTTCCGCGAGCACCGGCGCTCGACGCCGATGATCATACGGCCGTTTCGCCAGCGCGGCCTGGCGCAGGGTACGCTGGTGATGCGGACCGGCCCAACGGTTCCGTCCTTTTCTGCGATCCGCAACGCGGTCCACGTGGTCGACCCGCACGCGGTCCTCGTCAAATCGCGCTCGATGGATGAGCTCAGGGCGCCGCAGATTGCCCAGCCGCGTCTGAACGCATGGCTCTTGTCGGCCTTTGCTTTCGTAGCGGTCCTGCTCGCCGCCATCGGCCTCTACGGCATCATGGCCTCGGCCGTATCCCAACAGACTCGCGAGTTTGGTGTGCGCATGGCTCTCGGCGCGGCGCCGGAGCGGCTGCGCCAAATGGTGCTGGGCCAGGCGCTCACCGTCGCAGGAGCAGGGGCAGCAATGGGGCTGATTGGCGCGCTGGCAGGCTCGAGACTGCTTACCTCGATGCTCTTCGAGATCAGCCCAACCGATCCGGTAACCCTCATCGGGGTGTCGGTGCTTTTGCTGGCCGTCGCATTGCTCGCTGCCTACCTGCCCGCCCGACGCGCGACGAAGATTGATCCGGCGCAGGCGTTGCGCGCAGAATAGGTGGGACAATCCTCGGCTAGCCAGACGAGGGAACGCTTTGTGTGTATTAGTCCCGGCCTGAGAGAGCCTGCCCTGAGCGCAGCGAAGGGGCGCTCGCCAAGCGCTCTTCAGAGCGCACCGAACTCGCCGAGCGCGGGCTGTCAGCCCGCGACACGGCCGCGCCTTGATCGTCTCTTGACCCCTCCGGTGCATCCTTCCGCACCTCGACCGGAGCGCATCATGAGCGGCACGCTGACCAGTTCGGCCCAACGCCTTCCCCAAACCATTGAGCCGGCGTCTGCTTCTCCGACGGCACGGCTCGACACCGAATATCAACCTTTCCCCGGCGAAGACGGCCGCGACTGGCGGCAGCAGCACATCGAAATCCCCCTGATGCTCTGGTTGATGAAGCTCCCGCGCCACCGACGGGTGCTCGAGATCGGGTGTGGGCGCGGAGTCGCCCTGCCGGTACTGGCACGCCGTCTCGCGCCGCTCCGGTTGGTGGGCGTCGACATCGCCTTTTCGTTTCTGTGCGAGGCCCGGGAGCGGGTCCGAGCCGCGGGAGTCTCGGCCGAGCTGATATGGGCCGACGCGCGCGACTTGCCGTTCGAAGACGCATCGTTCGACGTGGTGATCGATTTCGGAACCCTGTTCCATATCTCGCGATCGGCGAATGGTCTGGCGCAGATCGGACGGGTGCTGGCCCCCGAAGGGGTGTTCGTGACCGAAACGCGGGTCAGCCAACTGCTGTCGCATCCGGTCCGCTCCCGCGGGCGATCGATTCCCTGGGAGGCCACGTCGCTGCTAGCCCCGGCTCGCACGGCGTGGCTCTGGGAGAGCCGGAAGCGGATCGAGCCATTGCGTGGGGCATCCTTGCGCGGGGCATCCTTGCGCGGGACCTGACGTAGCGGGCACCTTACCTCCGTCATTGCCGGGAGTGCTGAATCCATGGCTGATCCGGACCGCAAGCAGATCCAGGAAGAAATCCGCGCCGCGTTTGGGCCGATCTTCAAAGTGCTGGGCGTCCTGTTGGTTCTTGCCCTCGCCGCCGGCTTGGCGGTGATATTCTACTTCATGCACCTGGCCGGCGGCTTGTGGGGAGGAAGCTAGCCCAGGGGAACCTCGCAGCGGGCGGGTCGGTTCTCGCTACAACGCGGAGATCAGCCAGGAGGTCGCATGTCCATCCGCCCCATCAAGAGCATCGTTCAGGCCAAACCCACGATTGAAGGTGCCGGCGTCAAGCTCCGCCGAGCGTTCGGCTTCGGCAACACCACCGAGTTCGACCCGTTTCTCCTGTTCGACGATTTCCGGAACGAGAACCCCGAGGACTTCCTCGCCGGCTTTCCGTGGCATCCCCACCGGGGGATCGAGACCATCACCTACGTGCTGAAAGGCACGGTCAAGCACGGTGACAGTCTGGGCAACAGCGGGACGCTCGGCTCCGGCGACGTGCAATGGATGACGGCGGGAAGCGGTATCCTGCATCAGGAAATGCCCAAGGGCGACGACCAGGGGAAGATGCACGGGTTTCAGCTCTGGGCGAACCTGCCCGCCTCACTCAAGATGACGCGGCCTCGCTATCAGGACATCGGGGGCCGCGACATTCCCGAGGTGACGGACGACGATGGGACCCGGGTGCGGGTCGTCTGTGGCGAATTCTGGGGGCAGAAGGGCCCGGTCGAGGGTGTCGCCGCGGATCCGCGGTATCTCGATATCTGGGTCCCAGCCGGTAAGCGGAAGAAGCTGCCGGTCGAGACAACCCGGCACGCCTTTGCCTACGTGTTCGAAGGATCCGGGGACTTCCGCGATGCATCAGACCCGCACGGCGTCACGACCGAACAGGTGTCGGCAACCGGGGTCGCCGCGAACGCGGTGGTCGAGCGGACCGGGAACCGGTCGCTCGTACTCTTCGACCGGGGAGACGAGGTGGTCGTCCAGGCGGGTGAAGAAGGCATCAGGTTCTTGCTGGTCTCGGGAAAGCCGCTGGAGGAGCCGGTCGCCTGGTACGGCCCTATAGTAATGAATACTCCGGAGCAGCTCCGGCAGGCTTGGACTGAGCTGCAGGACGGGACGTTCATTAAGCATCGGTAGACCCCTCGCGAGCGCGGAGCTTGGAGTTCGGAGCGCGGAGCTAAAAGGGACTTAACTCCGCGCTCCGCGTTCCGCGCTCCGCACTCGAAAAGGGCTGTGGCGGGGGTGAAGCGGGGAACCACCGGCTTTTCCCGGTTTCTAACTCAGAAGGGGCAGTTTTCTTTCTGAAAGGGCCCGAACATGAAATCCCAACCCAAAGATCGATACGAGGAACTTCAACGCGAGCTCGATCCCCACCGCGCCGAGCAGCAGAAGGCAGTGGCGGAGGAGACGGCATCGAGGCTTGCCTCGCGTGGCATTCTGGTGACCGGCAAGGAATCCCCGGACGAGCTGGCGGACGTGTTGTCTGCCGTTGAGCAGTTCGAAATGCTGGTGGTCTCGCATGGCGGTGACTTGATGGTCGATGACTTGAAGAGCAGCGAGCCCGACGATCCCGACTTCCGGTTGCCTCGCCGGGAGCGTGGTGAAAGCCTGGCCGAATACGTGAAACGGATCGACCAGGCCAGCGAGAAGCTCGCCCGGGAGCCGATGCCGGGAGACTAGCAGCGCCAAGGTTGCGACGTACCTTTGGGTTCCGGCCCATAACGGAGCCCGCATGGTCAAGCCGCGCCTGTGACACTGGCCGTCTCGACGGCCGCCTTGCAAGGACACGGCGCTGAGGTCGCCACGGTTGTCATCGCCCTTGCCGTGATGCTGGGCGCCGCCAAGCTCGGCGGCGACCTGGCAGTGCGGGTGGGTCAGCCGGCGGTCCTCGGAGAGCTGGTGGCCGGCGTCGCCCTGGGCAACGCGTTCCTGATCGGAATTCCCTGGTTCCGTTCCTTCACCACCAATCCGTCCATCGACGTTCTCGCCCAGCTCGGCGTGCTCATTCTGCTGTTCGAGGTCGGGCTGGAGTCCACGGTACGCGACATGATGCGCGTGGGGATTTCCTCCCTTTTGGTCGCGGTCCTCGGCGTCATCACGCCGTTCGCGCTGGGATGGATTGTGGGCGCGCTGATCCTCCCCGGGCACAGTCCCTATGCTCATGCGTTCCTCGGCGCGACGCTGACCGCGACCAGTGTGGGGATTACCGCTCGCGTGCTGGGCGACCTCGGCAAGTCCAAGTCGCCCGAGGCGCGCATTATCCTGGGTGCGGCCGTGATCGACGATATCCTCGGCCTCATCATTCTGGCGATCGTTACCGGCGCGGTGCAGGGAGCCGACCGGGGCGAGTCGCTGGACTACGGAAGCATCGGGGCGATCGTGGGCAAGGCGGTGGTCTTTCTCTTCGGCGCCCTTGCACTCGGCCTGGTGGTCTCGCCGCGTCTCTTCCACTTTACCTCCAAGCTCCGCGGCCGGGGCGTCCTGCTAGTTACCGCGTTGGTGTTCTGCTTCCTGCTCTCGTATCTCGCGTCGATCATCGGTCTGGCGCTGATCGTCGGCGCCTACGCCGCCGGGCTGATCCTCGAGGACGTACACTGGAAGGACTTCACGGAACGGGGCGAGCACCAGCTCGAGGAGTTGATTCATCCGATCTCGACGGTGCTGGTGCCCGTCTTCTTCGTCCTGATGGGCATGCGGGTCGAGCTGGCGGCGTTCGCCAAGATGGAAGTGCTGGGGCTCGCGGCGCTGCTGACGCTGGTGGCGGTGATCGGCAAACAGGCCTGCTCTTTGGGAGCCATCGGACACGGGCTCGACCGGCTTTCCATCGGCATCGGGATGATCCCGCGTGGGGAGGTCGGGCTGATTTTCGCGGGCATTGGAACCACCCTCATGGTGGGTGGAGAGCGGATCGTGGACGAAGGCGTATTTTCCGCTATCGTGATCATGGTGATCGTGACCACGATGGCCACTCCGCCGGCGCTCAAGTGGAGCCTGGGGCGGCGGCGGGAGCGAGGCAACGCGGGAGGTCGCAACGGATGAACCAGGTGCGCCGGCATCACTGGATCGTGCGCCTGACCCATTGGTCGGCCTTCGTGTTGATCTTCGCGATGGTGGCGAGCGGGCTGCAGATCTATCGCGCCTACGCGCGATTCGGCCCGCGCGACCACTCCTATCCCAACTTCCTGGAGAACGCCGATTTCCCGCAATGGTCGCGACTGGGCGGCTGGCTGGCCGGCGGCCTCAACTGGCACTTCTTCTTGATGTGGCCGCTGATCGGGGTCGGCCTGCTCTATGTGGGCTACCTCCTGGTGAGCGGCGAATGGCGGAAGCTGGTCTTCCGAGCGCGCGACGTGCGGCCGGCCATTTCCATGGCCCGCTACTATGCGCGGCTCGACAAGGAGCACCCGCCGCAAGGCAAGCACAACGCGCTCCAGAAGCAGGCATACACCGGCGTCATGCTGCTGGGCATTCTTTCCGTAGTGACCGGCTTTGCCATCTGGAAGCCAATTCAGCTTTTCTGGCTTACGGCACTGTTCGGCGGGTATCAGCTTGCCCGCTACTGGCACTTCTGGGCGGTCTGGCTCTTCGTCAGCTTCGCGATCGTCCACGTGATTCTGGTCTTCACCGCCGACCCAGCTTCGCTCCGGGCGATGATCACCGGGTGGTACCGGGGGAGGTATACGAATGACACACCCTGAACGAGGTGTCAGGTGCCAGGTGTCAGGTGTCAGGGATGCGCTGCTCGGCGTTTCGGAAAAGGGAGCTGAGCCGCGGAGCACCCTGACACCTGACACCTGGTACCTGACACCTGACCCCTGGCACCTGACACCTTCTCGCCGTGCTTTCCTTGCATCCAGCGCGGCTACGGTGTTGGCCGCCTGCGGCTGGGACGGTGGCCGAGCGCTCAAGCCGGTGATGTACGGTGCCAGCCGGTTCAATGACTGGTTCAGCGAGCGACTCTTCTCGGAATCGAAGCTTTCGCCCAAGTTCGACGCGGCGCGCCGCTCGAAGAGCTTCCCCAATTACCACATCAGTGAGATGACGCCGGTGCTGGACGATCCGGCCCAGTGGCGACTGGAAGTCGGCGGGCTGGTGTCGACCCCGCTGTCCCTTTCGCTGGAGGACATCCACCGGCTGGAGCGGACCAGCTACACGGTCGAGCATCATTGCGTCGAGGGGTGGTCGGCGGTCGCGTCATGGGCCGGCGTGCCGCTTCGAGCCATCGCGCAAAAGGCGGGAGTAAAGCCCGACGCGCGTTACGTCCGATTCGATTCGTTCGACGACGAGTACTACAACGGGTGGGATTTGAAGTCGGTCATGCACCCGGAAACGATTCTGGCCTACGCCTTCAACGACCGCGAGCTGATGCCCGATCATGGAGCGCCGCTTCGTCTCTACGCACCGCACAAACTGGGTTACAAGCTGACGAAATACCTGACCAAGGTAACCTTCACTGCTGATCGTCCCGGGGGGTATTGGGAAGACCAGGGATATCCGTGGTTTGGAGGAGTATGAGCCTCACCCCTGTCCCCTCTCCGTTACCGGAGAGGGGGACGGCAGCCCACGCCGTTCTTCTGGTGGCTCTGGCCAGCATGGTAATGCCAGGCTGCGGGCGCACCCGCGACATGCCCGAAAAAGTGGAGATGCACGACAGCATGCCGGTGATGCGCGCCCTGACCGACATGAAAGCGGCCGATTCGATGCTCGACACGATGCCGGGCGGGGAAATGGCGCGGGGCGACTCCACGGCGGCGATGAAGCTCCTGAGGAAGAAAATGTAAGAACGGCATAGGCCTTGTCAGAATCCCCTCCGATCATGCGTAGTATTAGTACGACCCGTGTTTACCTCCACGCAGGCATTCTTCGCGCGACTCGCAGCCGTCGCCGTCTTCGTCCTGGCCGTTCCGGGGCAGCAGGTTCACGCCCAAGCGGCTGATCGTCCCGTCGCGGACGGCGTCGTCACCGGATTCGTGATCGACGCCGCCACCGGATCGGCGTTGAGCAGCGCGATCGTGGCGATCGAGGCCGCCGGTGACGTCACGGTGGTGAAGCCGGCCGAGTCGGGCGTATTCCTCGCGCGCGGCGCCACGGCCGTAACCGACGCCGATGGCGGGTATCGCTTCGCCGGCTTGAATGCCGGGGCCTATCGCCTGCGCGTGCGGCATTTGGGCTACCGCGAAGCGGTGATCGACGTCGAGCTATCCCTCGCGGTGGCGTTCCAGGTCTCGGTCGGCCTGGTGGTGAGCCCGATCCGTCTCGAGCCGATGGGCGTGGTCGCGACCGGTGCCACCTTCGGCCGCACTCGGTCGAGCCTGGACGAGGCGATGCTGGGGCGGGTGGATGCCGAGTCCATGCGCCAGGAGCACTTCCTCGAAAGCGACGCCAGGGTGCTCACCCTCTCGGAGGTGACGGAGGCGGTGACGCTGGGCGAGACCGATCTTCTCCGGGCGCTCCAGCGCCTTCCGGGCGTTTCCGCGCGTGACGATTACATGGCAGGGTTCTGGACTCGTGGGGCGCCGTGGGGTCAGACGCGCGCCTATTACGACGGCCTCCCTCTGTTCAATCCGGTTCACGCGTTCGGCCTGCTGTCCGGTCTCAACCCTGACGCGGTTGGGCTGGCCAGCTTCCATCCCGGCGTGCGCAGCGCTGGCATCGGGGAGGGGGCGGCCGGGGTGCTAAATGTCGAGTCGCGCGGCGCGGCGCGGCCCGGCCTGCACGGCATCGCCGAGCTGTCGGTCACCAGCGCGCGAGGCGCGCTCGAATCGGAGTCACAGGATGGAAGCCGAGGCCTGGTTGTCAGCGCGCGGCGTTCGTATGTCGATGCCGCGACCCGGCTCGCCCGGCTCGCGGGCGGCGACTCGGCCGTCTACGTGCCCTACTCCTTTCTGGACCTCACTGCCCGGGGTGACCTGCGGGTCGGACCACGCACGGCCATCATGGCGAGCGGAGTCTGGGCGGAGGACGATATTCGCGGCAGTGTGCGCCGGTTGTTGCGGAATACGAGGGGACATTGGGGGAACCGGATCGCGCGGGTGGGCGCCGAGCAGGGCGTGGGCAAGGCGCGCGCGCGGACGATGCTTGGAGTGAGCCGATTCGATGCCCTGATCAATCCACCGGTAGCGGTGCCGACGGGGGACAACCTTGCCGTTGCCGAGCCAGCGATCCGGCCGGTTCCGCAACACGGCGCGACGCTGAACGGTCTGACCGTGCTCACGGTCTCCGCCGACCTCGCCCAGTCGAGCGGAGCGCGCCGCCCATCGTGGGCCGGCGGCGTTCAGCTGAACCATTATCGCCAGACCTTCAGCGGACAGTATCCGCGGCCGTACCCGGTCGCCGTGCTTCCCGATACGCTCTTCCTTTTCGAGACGCTCACGGTACCGGCCGTCTGGGCGGAGCATCGATGGATCGGAGCCGGGCATTGGGCGCTGGAAACGGGCCTCCGGGCCGAAGTGCCGTCCCGCGCGCTCCACGCGCCGCGACTGGCGCTCGCCCCGCGGGTGAGCGCGCGATACAGCACCGGCCGAGTCTCCTGGTCGGCCGCGGTGGGCCGGTCTTGGCAGTACACCCAGGCATTGGCGCCGGCCGGACCGAGTGTAGGGCCCGATCTCTATCTGACCGATGTCTGGCTGCTCTCGGCGGACACGGTCCCGGCGATCCGTGCCGACATCGCCACCCTGGGAACCGAGATCTCCTTGAGTTCCGGATGGCTGGCGAGTGCCACCGCGTACGTCCGGCGGAGCACCGGTGTCGCCGTACCGGACCCGGAGCCTGGGGTCCTCAGCCGCCGCCGGCCTATTTTCGTCACCGCCTGGAACCAGGCGCGCGGCATCGAGGTGGGGATCAGGCGCGTCGTAGGGAGGACCACCGCGTCGCTGTCCTACACACTGTCACGCTCGATGCTCGACGCGGGCGGTTACCGGTATCCATCGCCCGCGGACCGCCGCCACGTGATTGACGCGACCGCCATGTACCGGGCGACCCCCGGGTTCCGGGTGGGAGGCGCGATGACCATCGGAACGGGTGCGCCGTTCTCGAGATTCATTCTGAGCCGGCCGGCCTGCGATACCCTGCTTGGTTGCGGGGCCGACACGCTGGTGGCGGAGCGGATCGAGCTGCCCAACGGTTCCCGCACGGCCGCCTACGGATCGATCGATCTGTTGTTGGACTGGGAAGGGATGTTGGGCAGGGCGCGCGTGGGCGCCTTTTTGCAGGTGCGCAACGTGCTGAACCGGTCGAATGCCGTCACCTACACCGGGTCGCTGGAGCCGTGCTCGCCGGCGCCGCCGACGGTCGTGGAAGCGCGCCCCGGGACCTGCGACCAGTTCGACCGTGGGGTTCCGCTGTTGCCGCTGGCCGGTGTCCGGATCGCTTTTTGACCGGACGCTCCTCGGCGCGCTGTACCAACAGCACCACGAGGAGCTGTTCCGTTACGCCGCCCGCTTCACGGGAGATGCGGATCTGGCGGAGGACGTCGTTCAGGAAGCGTTCCTGCGACTGTCGGAGCGCCCGCCGGCGCAAACGGAAGCGATCCGCGCGTGGCTGTTTCGCGCGGCGACCACGATCGCCATCGACACGCACCGCACCCGGCGCAGGCGCACCGCGCTGGCCGAAGCAGGCGCCGACCGCCTGCCGATGGCGGAGCAAGGTCCCGATCCGGCGCGGTCGGCGGAGCGGGCGGATCTGCGGCGGCGGGTCCGGACGGCGCTGGAACAGCTGGACGCTCGCGATCGCGCGGTGCTGTTGATGCGGGAAGAGGGGTTTGCGCATCGGGAGATCGCGGAGGCGGTGGGGACCACGACCAAATCGGTGGGAACGATGATCGCACGCGCGCTGGGCAAACTGGCCCGCCACCTGGAGCTGACCGAGTCCGACGTATGATGAACGAATCGAACGAGCTGACGCACATCGACGCAGGAGACCTGGTGCGGCTGATCGACGGCGAGCTATCGCTGGACGATCGCGCAGCCCTCGACTCCCACCTCTCGCGGTGCAGGGACTGCGTCGCGCGACGGGAAGCCGTCCGCGGGCAAGCGTCGGCGATCAGGGAGCTGCTGCGGTCGGCGGATGTGACGCCGCCCGCGACCCCGTTGCGGGTGGCGGTGGCCCCGGTGAAAACAAGTGCTGCCGTTCGCTGGCGGGCAGCGGCGGTCGTCGCGCTGGTGGTCGCCGGGGCGGTCGCGGCTCCTCCGGTACGCGCGTGGATTGCGAATGTCGCAAGGGCGGCGTGGTCCAGCGTCACGGGCGGAAAGAATCGACCCGTCTCGCAGTTCGTCCCGGTCGAGCCGGGAGAGGCCGGGGCCGTGTCGTTCGTGCCGGTGGGCTCGACCTTCACCATCAGCGTTCCGGCACCGGCACCGGCTCGCGTGATCGTCGAAGCCGTGGAGGGAAACCGGGTCAGCGTGATCGGGTCGAGGGGGCAACCCGTACCGGGACTGGTGGTGTTGCCGAGCGAGGTTCGGTTTACCCAGCCGTCCGGGGGCTCCGGACCTGACTATTTCGTGCGGGTGCCTTTGACTCTTCAGTCCATCAACATCGTGATCGGCGGCCGCAGCCTTCAGACGTTGCGTCCGGTGACGGCCGGTGAACGTTGGACCGTTCCGCTCGGGCCCGACCGCTGACAGAAAACCGATGTCTGGTGCGTTCCAATGGCGGTCTCTGACGGGGTATGACCATGCGGATTCTGTGCGGGGTGGTGGCCCTGAGTCTCGCGCTCGCGGCCTGCGGTGGCAGCGAGGTGACGTCCGATCAAACGCCGCTTGGCGGCAGCGGCGTGCGGGGCAGCACGAACAGCGGGGGAGACACGACGGTGACTCCACCGCAGACCGGCGGTGCGGTCGCCTCCGTGACCATCGTGGTGGCACCGATGCCAGGCGGTCGGAAGATCGTGAAGGGTGACAGTCTGGGGTTCTCGGCCATCCTCAAAGACGCGAATGGAGTCACGCTCAACGGGCGCAGCATCACCTGGACGGCGGCAAATCCCGAGATCGTACGCCTGGACTGGTCGTCAGGCTCCTATGCGATCGGTCGCGCGGTGGCGGCGGGCACCGCGGTGATTACGGCGACCAGCGAGGGGAAGAGCGGGAGTGCGACGGTAGAAGTCCAGTAAAGAAAAGAGTGCGCAGTGAGCAGAAAGCAGATGGCCGATGAGCCTTCTGCTTTCTGCGCACTGCGCACTTTTCGTTTTACTTGAAGGATATCAGCTCTATCTCGAACACCAGCGGCTGATTGGGCCCGATGGCGGGCGGCGAGCCCTGCTCACCATAGGCCAGGTTGGACGGAAGCCAGAACTGGTACTTGGAGCCCGGAGTCATCAGCTGGACTCCTTCGGTCCATCCCGAGATGACGCGGTTCAACGGGAAGGAGACCGGTTGCCCGCCGTAGGAGCTGTCGAAGGCGGTGCCGTTCGGTAACGTGCCCTTGTAGTGCACCGTTACCGTGCTGGTGGCCTTGGGATGGGTACCCTTTCCTTCGCGCAGCGCCTTCCACTGTAACCCACTCGGCGTCGTCTTCACGCCTTCGTTCTTCGCGTTGTCAGCGAGGAACTTGTCCCCCTCGCCGGTTGCGGAATCAAGCCGCTTCTGCTGGAATGCCATGACGATGTTCCTCATCTGCTCGGGCGCGAACCGGCCCGGCTTCTTGTTCATAGCGTCCTGGACGCCCTGTGCGAACGCCTCCGGTCTGGCCGGAGCGCCCTGTTGCTGGAGTGTGCCGCCAATCTGGAAACCGATGATGTAGCTCACGCTGTCCTCGGCCGACGCCAGGTTCACGTTGCCCCCACCGGTCTGCTTCCCGCAGGCGGCCACCAGGGCAACGATGACGCCGACGCGAAACGTCTTCATTCCGAGACTCCTCGTGGACGTGGGAAAAAGAAAGGGGCCGCGTGCGGCCCACCCCCAATCTAATAGAGGAGTGCGGGGGTAGCGAAGTGCCGGTACGCCACACACCTTTCCGACTCCTCACCCGACGGCGGAGCTCTCCATGGCTGATCGTCGCGAATTCGTAAAGCAGGCCGGCGTGCTCGGTCTCGCCCTCACCGTCGATCCAGGTCACCTGGTCACCTGGCCGGTTCAGAACTACGTCCAGGGACGTACGCTCCGCATGGACGCCGTGATCCGCGACCTGCTGATGGAAGCGTTGAACGCGGCCAAGCTGGCGGGCGCGTCCTACGCCGACGTGCGGATCGGGCGCCAACGCCAGAGCTCGGTGCAGACCCGCGAGCACCAGATCGTCAACGTCGGGGACTTCGAGACTTCGGGCTGCGGAGTGCGGGCCGTGGTGGACGGCTGCTGGGGATTTGCCGCCACACCGCGGTTGACCAAGGATGGCGTGGCCCGGACGGCCCGCGAGGCTGCCGCCATTGCCAAAGCCAATCGGCTGGCTCGCGATCAGCGAGTCGAGCTGGCAGCGGCCCAATCCTACGCGGATGCGAGCTGGCGCAGCGACTACACGATCGACCCGTGGGACATCTCGCTGGAAGAAAAGACCGATCTCCTGTTGCGGGCCAATGCCGAAGCGCTGAAGGTGGCGAATGTGCGGTTCGTGAACTCGGGCCTTTCGTTCGTGAAGGACGAGCGGAACTTCGCTTCGACCGACGGCTCGGTGATCATCCAGGAGTTCATCCGCTGCCAGCCCAGCGTCAACATCACGGCCGTCGCCAGCGACTTCACCGACTTCCAGAGCCGGGCCAACATCGCGCCGCCGGCGGGCCGGGGGTGGGAATACGTGAAGCAGGTGGACCTACTGGCCAACATGGGCCGGTGGGCGGAAGAAGCTGCCGCCAAGCTGAAAGCGAAGTCGGTGGACGTCGGACGCTACGACCTGATCCTGCACCCCTCGCATCTCTGGCTCACCATCCACGAATCGATCGGGCACTCGACCGAGCTCGATCGGGCCATGGGCTACGAAGCGAATTACGCCGGCACTAGCTTCTTGGCACCACCCCAGAAGATGCTCGGCGCCATGAAGATCGGCTCCGAGCTGATGAACATCCGGGGCGACCGCTCCCAGAAGGGCGCGGTATCCACCATCGGCTACGACGACGAAGGCGTGCAGCCGGACGACTTCACCATCGTCAAGAACGGCGTGCTCAACGATTACCAGACTACCCGCGAGCAGGCGAACTGGATCAAGTGGTGGTATGACAAGCAGGGAACACCGACCCGCTCGCACGGCTGCTCCTACGCGCAGAACTGGAGCAGTGTCCAGTTCCAGCGCATGCCCAACGTGTCGTTGTTGCCGGGCGAGAAGGCGGTGAGCTGGGACGACCTGATCGCCGCGACGGAGAACGGCATCGCGATCATCGGCGACGGCTCTTTTTCGATCGACCAGCAGCGCTACAACGCCCAGTTCGGCGGCCAGGTCTTCTACGAGATCAAGAACGGGAAGGTGGCCGGCATGTTGAAGGACGTGGCCTATCAGCTCCGGACGCCCGATTTCTGGAGCGCCATGGACCTGATCGGCGGCGCGGCCACCTATGAGCTGCACGGCGCCTTGAATGACGGCAAGGGCCAGCCGGGACAATCCAACGCCGCCGGTCACGGGGCGGTTCCGGCGCGCTTCCGGCAGCAGAACGTGATCAATACCGGGAGGCGCCGGTGAGCCAGACACGGGAGCGGGTCATGTCCCGCGACGAGATGCAGGCGGTGTTGGAGCGGGTGATGCGTCTCAAGAACGCCGACCGGCTGGCTGCGTCCCTCAGCAGCTCGTGGACCGGCAACACCCGCTTTGCCGCCAACCAGATGTCCACTTCGGGATCAGTCGAGAACACCCAGCTCGGCGTGACCGCGTGGTTCGAAAATCGCCGCGCTGGTGTCTCCACCAATGACTTCTCGGACACGGGGCTGGAAGCGGCGGTCCGCAAAGCCGAGGCGCTCGCCAAGATCAGCCCGGCCGATCCGGAGGACATGCCGCTGCTCGGCCCACAGACGTATCAACCGGTGCCGGCGTATTTCGATCGCACGGCGACGAGCACGGCGGAGGATCGCGCCCGGGCGGCGATGAGCGCGCTCGAGCTCGCCCGGAAAGCGGGCGACCTCGAGACGGCCGGGTTCCTGATCGTGAACGCCTTCTCGCAGGCGATCGCCAACAGCGCCGGCCTGTTCGCCTATCATCGGACCACCGGCGATACCTACACGGTCACGGTGCGGACCAAGGATGGCACCGGCGCCGGCTGGGCCGGGGCCGACAACGCTGATTGGGCAAAGCTCGATTTCACCAAGGTGGCCCAGCGCGCCATCGAGAAGGCGCGGGCCTCGCGCAATCCGGTCGCCATCGAGCCGGGTCGCTATACCGTGATTCTGGAAGCGCAGGCCGTGGGGGATCTGGTCCAACTCCTCGGCGGCGGCTTTGGCGGCGGGCCGCTCTCCGCGCGTTCCGCGGACGAAGGCCGCAGCCCATTCACCAAGGAAGGTGGCGGCAACAAGATCGGTGAGAAGGTGGTAGACGAGCGGGTGACGCTCATCTCCGATCCCCAGGATCCCGACCTGCTCGGCCAGCCTTTCGATGGCGAAGGCTTCCCTCTGGGACGACAGGCGTGGATCGAGAATGGGGTGCTCAAGAAACTCGCCTATACCCGCTTCTGGGCCCAGAAGCAGGGCAAACAGCCCACCGGCAGCTCCAGCACCATCAAGCTGCTGGGTGGCGCCACGACCCAGGAAGAGATGGTCCGCTCCACCGACCGCGGCGTGCTAGTGACGCGGCTCTGGTATCTGCGCCAGGTGGACCCCCGCACCGTGCTGTATACCGGGCTCACTCGCGACGGCACGTTCCTGATCGAAGGCGGAAAAGTCTCCCGCGCGATCAAGAATTTCCGGTTCAACGAATCTCCGTTATTCATGCTCAACAACCTGGAAACGCTGGGCCCGACCGAACGGCTCGCCGGCGCCGAGGGGGGCGGCGACATCGTGATGCCCCCGATCAAGGTTCGCGATTTCAACTTCACCAGCCTGTCCGACGCGGTGTAGCCGCTGATCGCGCTGATTACGCCGATCGACGCAGATGGCATCCGGCATCGAGCATAGGACGTCTCGCGGCGATTCGCGAGCAGACCTGGTCGCCGCGGCTCAGCACCTGCGCGCCGCGGTCGCCAGCCGCATTCTCGGGCAGGAACAGGTGCTCGATGAGATCCTCATGGCGCTGCTCGCCGGCGGGCACGCCTTGCTGGTCGGGGTACCCGGCCTGGCCAAGACTCTCCTGATCCGTTCGGTGGCCGAAGCGATGCGGCTGGAATTCCGTCGCATCCAGTTCACGCCCGATCTCGTGCCCAGCGATATCACCGGCACGGAGCTGCTGGAAGAAGACGCCGCGACCGGACGCCGTGAGTTTCGGTTCGTGCGCGGTCCCATCTTCACCAACATCCTGCTGGCCGACGAGATCAACCGTACCCCGCCGCGCACCCAGGCGGCGCTGCTGGAAGCGATGCAGGAGCACCGCGTCACCGCGGCAGGCCAGACGCTCGCGCTGCCCGAACCGTTTTTCGTGCTCGCCACCCAGAATCCGATCGAGCAGGAAGGGACTTATCCACTGCCGGAAGCGCAGCTCGACCGATTCCTCTTCGATGTGCGGATCCGCTATCCGTCGGCGGAGGACGAAGTGGCGGTGTTGCGCGCCACGACCGGCCTGGAGGAGCGTCCGCTGGAACCCGTGCTCGACGCGCAAGAAGCACTCGGTCTCCAGTGCCTCACGCGTGGTCTTCCCGCGGCCGACGCCCTGCTGCGGTATGCCGCCAGCCTGGTGCGCGCGACCCGACCGGAAGAGCCGGGGGCGCCTGACCTCGTCTCGCGATACGTGCGCTGGGGCGCGGGGCCGCGGGCGGGGCAGGCGCTGGTGCTGGGGGCCAAGGCGCATGCCGTGCTCGCCGGCCGTCACGTGACTCATCCTGACGACGTGCGCCGCGTGGTGCATCCGGTCCTGCGGCACCGGGTGTTGCTCAACTACGAAGCCGAAGCGGACGGCGTGACGGTGGAGCAGGTAATCGATGTGGTGCTCACTGCGGTGCGGCCATCGGAAAGCGGGATTCCGCTCTAACCTTTTCCCCTCATGCGCGAAGACGTCCTGTCATCCCGAGCGAAGCGAGGGAGCCGGAGCCCCGGCAGTTTCCTCGACGCCCTTCGCGGCCTGACCTGGCCCGCTCGCCACATCGTTCGCTTCGGCGCCGCGGGCACCCATCGCTCGCGCATCCGTGGTCCCGCCCCGGAATTTTCCGAATATCGCGCGTTTCGTCAGGGCGACGATCCGCGCCGGCTCGACTGGAAGCTGCTGGCCCGGACCGATCGGGCCTATCTCCGGCTCACCGAAGATCGGGCCACCGTCGGCACGATGTTCGTCGTCGACGCGTCGCGCTCGATGGACTTTCCTGAACGCGAGCCGACCAAGTGGAGTGCGGCGATCCGATTGGCGACCGGCCTGGCGCAGGTGGCGTATCAGTCCGGAGATCCCGTGGGACTGCTGATTGCCGGGGCGAACGTCTCGCTTCCGCTTCGCGCCCGGCGCGGGGTGGTCGCCGATATTGCCTCGCGTCTCGGGGGGGTGAGGCCGGTCGCCGGAGCCGGTCTCGCGCGGGACCTGGGCCGTCGAGCACTGGCGTCCCGGGTCGTCATCGTGTCGGACTTCCTGGACGACGAGGATGCATTGCGCCGTCGTCGCCGCCCACGTGGCCCGCGGTGGTGAGGTTCACGCCATACGTGTGGTCGCGCGCGAGGAGCTCGAGCCGCCGTCCTCCCCGTTCACCGCGACCGATCCGGAAAATGCGGCCGTGGCGCGCACATTCGACCCCGGCACCCGGGACCTCTACCTGACCCGTTTCCTGGACTGGAGCGAGAAATTGGCCGCTCGGTGGCGAGCCACCGGGGCGGCGGTCCGGTGGCATGACGTGCGGACTGGCGAGCCGGTGATCGCGGCGATCCGGCGAGTGGTAGGGAAGGGTCGGTGAGCTTTCTCGCTCCGGTCTGGCTGGGTGTCGCGTTTGTGGGGGCGGCGCTGACCACGGCATTGCATTTCCTCAGCCGCTCGCGACCCCGCTCGAGAGTCCTTCCCACCACGCGCTTTGTTCCGGCGGCGAGCGTCCGCACCCTGGCACCGGCGCCACGCGCCACCGATCTGTCGCTTCTTGTGCTCCGGATTGTGAGCCTCCTGCTCATCGGCGCCGCTCTCGCACGTCCGGTATGGAGAACGGCTCGCCCGTCCCCCGCGATCATCGCGCTGGCCGACGGCTCGGCGGGCGCGGACAGCCAGGCGGTGGCGAGCGCGATGCGAGTGCGCAGGCCTCGTCCCGACACGGTGATCTGGTTCAAGTCATTGTCCACCGGACTGGTCGGCGCCCGACGCGCAGGGGCGCGGCTGGCATCGCGCGCCGATTCCGTCGAACTCGTGGTGATCTCTTCGTTTGCGGCCGGGCTGTGGGATGCTGCCACGACCTCCATTCGACAGACATGGCCGGGTCGCGTGCGGTTGGTCGGTGAACCGGTGCGCGCTCCCGAAGGTGCCGCCGTGGAGATCGACACCGATCCCGATGATGCCCTGCGGGCGGCGCTCGACCGTCTCGAGCGGCGCGGAGGTCGCGCCATCGTTCTCGTCCGGAGGCATCGCCCGTCGGCCGAGGACTCGGCGCGAGTGCGCGGGCGGGGAGGGGTGCTTCTCATCTGGCCCCGGGCCGAGCCTGGCGCGCGCGGACAGACGAACGCGGTGTTGGCGGCCGGTGTCGCCGTGGTGGGGCCAATGGTGCGCTTTGCCGCGCCCTCGGGATCTCCGATCTCCCACTTCGCAGACGGGGCAGTCGCCGCCGGCGAGCGGCCGCTGGGCATCGGGTGCGAGCGCGAAGTCGCCTTTTCGCTGGATGCCGGGGACGCGCTGCTGAGGCCGGCGGGCCTCCGATTGGTCCAACGACTGATCGCGCCGTGCGGAGACGGATGGACGCCTGACGGATATGCCCCGCTCGACAGCGCCCGGCTCGCATCGCTCGAGGGAACCGGTGGAGCGGCGCCCGCAAGCGCGTTGCGCGACGATCGGCCCCGGCCGCCCGCAGCGATTCCCCTGGTGCTTGCGGGGCTCGCCCTGGCGGTCGAGCGAATGGCTCGCCGAAAGCGAGCGAAGTCGCCGGCGGACTTGCCATGACGTTCCTGGTGATGAGGTTGAATCGAGCACGGCGCACCGTGGATCGGGCGCTGGGTGTTCGCATTCTCCTGATCGCTGGTGCCGGGTATGGAGCGGTAGTGCTGGCTGCGGCCCTGCTCGATGCGGTCCTCGAGTTACCGAGCTGGTGGCGTCGGATACTGGCGGCGATGGCCGGCGTTGGGGCCGCCACCACCGCCCTCCGCCTCATTTTGCTCGCCTGGCGCTCACGGTCCGATGAGTCGCTGGCACTATGGATCGAAGCCCATCATCCGCTGGACTACCTGCTGGTGACCGCCGCCGACCCACGATGTGCCGGCAATCCGGAGCTGGAGAAGGCGCTGGCCGCTCGGGAATTCGAGCCGGCAGTGTCGCGCGCCGCGTGGCGGGGCGTCCGCCGGCCGGCGATTGCCGCGGCCCTCATCGGGGTGGCGACCATGGTGTTGCTGCCCGCGCCGCGCCTCGCGCGGGTCGTTCGGCCGCGGGCCGGCGATGTGTTGAACCTGCCGGCACGAACGTTTTCGTCACGCACGCGTCCACTGGTCGTCCGCTATACCGCCCCGGCGTACGCCGGCGGCGAAGCCGTCACGTTCGAAGATCCCACGAGCATCCGGGGACTCGAAGGCGGAAGCCTCGAAGTCCGAGGGCCGGGAAATCCGGATGGTCTGGTCGTGGCCATGGGAGACACGCTGTTTCAGGCCAGCAAAGACGAGTCCCGCTGGCAGGTGAGATTGGGCATGCCCCCTTCACCGGCGGTTCTCCGCATCCGTGACGGTCCGGTAGAACGCTTGCTCGGTTTGGAACCGGTCAGAGATACCATTCCCGCCGTGAGGCTGGTTGCTCCTGACCGCGACAGCGTGGTTCGGGTTGCCAGCGGGCGCATCCGCCTCGCTGCCCTGGCCAGCGACGATCGCGGACTCGCCCGCGGGTGGTTTGAGCTCATCGTCAGCTCCGGCACCGGAGAGCTCTTCCGGTTCCGCACTTCTGCCATCGGCCGGCGGTCACTCGGCGGGCGTTCGGACTCGTTGTCCGCGATTCTGCGTCTCGACTCGCTGCAACTTCAGCCCGGCGACATCCTGCATCTGCGCGCGGTCGCGACGGATCTCGGTCCCGGGTATCGCGGCCTGGGATCGTCCGAAACGCGCACGATACGAGTGTCGCGGCCTGGCGAGGCGGACACCGCCGCGGTGGTGCTCATGCCACCACTGCCGGGAGACACGGCGGCCCTTTCCGAGCGGCTCCTCATTCAACTTGCCGAAGCGCTGGAAGCGCGCCGCTCCCGGCTCGCCCGGCCGGTGCTGGTGCGAGAGTCGCAGGATATCGGGCGCGACCAGGCCAACCTCAGGAAACAGGTGGCAGATATCGTGTTCACCCGCCTGTCCACCGACGTCGAGGGCGAGCATGCCCACCGTGCCCAGGCCGACACGGCGTCAGATCTCACCCCCGGAGAGCTGCTGCGGCAGGCGGAGGAAGCCACCGCCCCGGACTCCGAAGAGCAGCTCGATTTTCAGCGGGAGGAAACGCCCGTCGTCGCCATCAACCGGCCGCTGCTGGAGGCCTACAACGCCATGTGGGATGCGTCGCGCGAGCTGGATATCGGTGAGCCGGGACGGGCGCTCCCGCACATGCGCGCGGCGCTGGAAGCCATCCAGCGCGCCAGGGCGGCCGAGCGGGTGTATCTGCGTGGTCGCGCGGTGCCCGCGGTGGTGGATGTGAATCGGGTCCGGTTATCCGGAAAGCGCGAGGATCTGCGACCCGTCGCTCGCGCACCCGGGCCGGCGGGCCTCTGGGAACAGCGACTCAGGCGATTCGTGGCCGCGATCTCCCTGATACCGGCCGACGTGCCGGCAGCTCGCGACTCTCTCCTGGTGTTGCGGCTCGAGCTCCTGCCCGATGCGCCGGCCGTGGCAGCCTCCCTGGGCGAGGCCATTGCGGCGCTCCGCGGAGGCCGGAATCCATTGCCGCCATTGGCCTCCGCTCGTGCCGCTCTCGCGGGGGAGCCCAGCCTGAGGCGTGGCCTCGGTGGCTGGGAAAGGGCCGGCTGGTGACGTTCGCGTTCGCGACTCTCCAATACGAGTCGGGCGATTGGGACAGCGCACCGCTGGTACCGGCGAACGTCGTCGACTCCGTGGCGCGCTACACGGAGCTCGACGTCGCGCCCGCCGGCGTCGTCGTGTCGTTGTCGTCGCGCGATGTCTTCCGGTATCCGTTCACCTATCTCACGGGACATCTGCCGGTGCGGTTCACCCCCGCGGAGCGTGCCAATCTGATCGAATACGTGGACCGCAGCGGGTTCCTGTTCATTGACGATCACAATCACGATATCGACGGCCAGTTCCACCGGACCGTGACCGACGAGCTGACGCGCGCCTGCGGGCCGATGATCGTTCTGCCCAACGACCACGCGCTATACCGGGCCTTCTTCACCTTTTCGAATGGGCCACCCACGACCTCGCACGAGCTGAACGGCTGGGGAGACAATCTGGTTCACAAAACCCTCAAAGCAGTGGTGCGGGACGGCCGGATCGGGGTGCTGTACAGCAACAAGGACTATTCGTCGGAGTGGAGCTATCATCCGGAGAACAAGCGATTTCTTCCGGTCGATAACACGAAGTTCGCGGTGAACCTGGTGGTGTATGCGCTCACGCGTTGAAGTCGTGTTGTCGGCTCTGGCCCTGGCGGCGTTTACCGTGCTGGCGATCGCGGCATGGATGCCGCCTGCGGTTCCTCACTTCGCTCTGGCGGCAGGGCATCTGGAGCGCGTGCTCCCAGAATGGACCGCGCGGCCGCGGGCCGAGACACTGCATGTCGATCTCCATGAGCAGTTGAGTCCGGCTGAACGTGACTGGCTTGCCGCGCTGAAATGGGTGGGGAGTGCCGTCACCTGGAACGGGGGTCTTCCTGTCGCAGCAGTCGAGGCGGAACGGGAGTCCGGCAACGGAGGCGCGGTCCTCGCACGCCTGGTGGCGGCAGCCGCCGCCCGAGTCGTCTCGAGAGACCAGCTCGGCACGATCGACTCCCTGGAGAGTGCCGATCCGGCTATGGAACTGCGACTGCCGCTGGTGGTTGGAGACCTGGCCGTCGAGATAAGTGGCGTCGATCTGCGGCAGGCTCCGTCGGTCTCGAGGCGACGCAATGTCGTGGTGCTCGCTACCGCCGGATGGGAATCGCGCTTTGTGATTGCTGCGCTGGAATCGGAGGGATGGCAGGTGGATGCGCGGCTGCGGGTCGGCCCCGGGATCGCCGTGACGCAGGGGATTCCGCTGCCTCTGGATACTGCGCGTCACGGAACGGTGATTGTCGAGGGCGCGGTCGATCGGCAGACCGCAACCGCGATCGAGGCGTTGGTACGATCGGGCGGCGGCTTGGTGCTGTCGGGCTCGAGCGGCGGCCTGGAAGACCTCGCGCCCGGCCGTCCCGGGAGAGCGGTGCGTCCGGTGGGTGGCCTCAGCATACCGGCAGCGCGACGAGACCTGGAATTCCGGCCGCTCGCGCGAGTGGCCGCCGATGCGGAAGCGCTGGATGTGACTGGCGGCGGCGTGCGCGCGGCGGCGCGACGGGTGGGCGCCGGGCGGGTACTCCAAATCGGCGATGAAGACACGTGGCGGCTGGCGATGGGTAGCGATGCCGGCCGCCGCGAGCACACGCGCCTCTGGTCCCGGGCCGTTGCCTTCGTCCGCCCGAGAGATCCCGCCACGCCCACCGTCGGCGACGATGTCGCTCCCCGTGCGGCGCTGGTCTCGGCGCTGGGCCAACCGGGAAGCGCCGGTGGTGTGCGGCCAACCGCCAAGGTGCCGTGGGAGACGTTGGCCGGCGGGTTACTCTTTGCCGCGCTGATCGCCGAATGGACGGCCAGGCGGCTGCGGGGAAGGGCGTGATGGTGAGGCCGATCCGGTGTGCGCTCACTGCAGGCTGACCATGACGTTCTGGATGTTCCGCTCCCGGAGCTTGGCATTGAACTGCGTCAGGTCACGGCTGAGTAGCTGCTCGAGTTGTCCCCGTACCGTGGTGATTTCCTGCTCCAATAACTGTTTTACCTCTCGTTGCTGGGTGGTGGGTGCAAAGTCGGAGCTGGCAATACCACCGGCGAGGTAGTTGATCTTGGCGGTGAGCTTGGCTGGCCGCCGGAGATTGTCCTGCCCCCGTCCCGTGACGGTGAGTTGATGCAGGTTCTCCTCCACCGCGATGAATTTCTGCTCCAGCGAATCGGCCGCGGCACGTACATCCTTGGTCTGATCGTCGCTGGCAAGGAGTCGACCGATGGATTGGAGCTGCGCCCGAACCACCTCGATCTGGTCAACCATGGCAACTGAAGTCGCCAGGTCGTTCTGGAGCTGGGATAACACCGATACTTGGTCGCGGATGTCCTGCTCGCTTCCCGCGGAGGTTGGGTCCTTGAGCACCACCAGCGGTTGGGTTTCTTCGCGCTCGCCCGCCTTGAGCTTCACGGTGTAGGTCCCCGGAGGCATCAGGATCGACATGGTACCGATGCCGGCGGAACGCCAGCCCTCGGGTCCGGGTCTGACGTCGGGTGAGTACAGCGGGCTGGTCCGGAGCCGTGCCTGCCGGGTCGAGTCGCTCTGAAGATTCCAGGAGACGCGGTTGAGGCCCACGTTCCGGGTCCCGGTGAGCGTTCGTACGGTTTTCCCTTGCGCGTCCAGGATGGTGATCTTGGCCGAGTCCTTGGGCGCAGACTTGAGATAGTAGTTCAACACCGCGCCGTAGGGCGGATTCTGCCCGGCGGTGGGATCGTCCGGCATCGTCGCCGGCGCCGTGATATTCCGGAACCGGAATGCTGCGCGGGGCTTGAAGAAATGCAGATCCTTCGCTGCCACCTCCGAATTGAGCTGCTGGAATGGAGAAAGATCGTCCAGGATCCAGAAGCCGCGGCCGTAGGTCGCGATCACCAGGTCGTTGAAGCGTTCCTGGATCACCATTCCGTAGACCGGGGCGCGCGGCAGGTTGTGCTGGAGGGGCTGCCAGCTTTCGCCGTCATTAAACGAGAGGTAGACCCCGTTCTCGGTACCCAGATACAGTAACCCGCGGCGGACCGGGTCCTCCCGGATGATGTGCGCGTAGCCCATGGGCACTTTGGGAAGGCCGTTGACGATGAGCTTCCAGGTTCTTCCGTAGTCGGCGGTCCGGTAGACCCAGGGGTCGCGGTTGTTGACCTGGTGTCCGTCCACCGTCAGGTACGCCACGGCGGTGTCGAAGCGGGACGGCTCGATGTTGCTGATCGTCGCCCACCCGGGAAGGCCGGGAAGATTGGCGGTGACATTGGTCCAACTGGTCCCACCGTCCCGGCTCAGTTGCACCAATCCGTCGTTGGTTCCCACCCACAGCAGTCCCGGTCTGAGTGGGGACTCGGCAAGGGCGAAGATCACGTCGCCGTACTCGACGCCGATGTTGTCCGGCGTCAGCCCGCCGGAGATCTGCTGCTTGCTCTTGTCGTTCCGGGTCAAATCGGGGCTGATCACGGTCCAACTCCGCCCGCCATCGGTCGTGACGTGCACGTGCTGGCTGCCGATGTAGACTTTGTTGTGATCGTGGGGCGAAATCGTGAGCGGCGCGTTCCAGGTGAAACGATACTTCACTTCGGCCGCGGGATATCCGATGGTGCTCACCGGCCAGACTTCGACCTGCTGCGCCTGCCGGATGCGTTCGTCATAGCGGACCACGATTCCACCGACCGAGCCGGATCCTGAGGCACTCGACCAGATGACGTTGGGATCGGTGGGATCCGGCGTGGCCCATCCGCTCTCACCGCCACCCACGGCGTGGGTCTCACCGCGAGGGATTCCCCCCCCGCCGCCGCCACCTCCGAAGCCTCCCAGTCTGCTGTTGCTGGGGACACGATAAGACGGGCCGTCCTGCTTGTTGCCGTAGACATTGTAGGGGATCGCGTTGTCCACCGTGGCGTGATACATCTGCGCGATGGGGAGCTGGATACGGTACCAGGTCTTTCCGCGCGTGTGGGAGATCGAAACGCCGCCATCATTCCCCACGATCATGCGATTGGAGTTGCCCGGATCGATCCACACGTCATGATTGTCACCGCCGGGCGAAGCGGCACCGGCGGTGGTGTCTGCCGTCCGTCCCCCATCCAGGCTCCGGGTCCATGCGGCCGAAAGGAAGTACGTCTCATTCTCGTTGTCGGTCGCCACCGCCATCCGGGTGTAGTAGGGCTGACGGCCACCATACTGACGGTCGTAACTGACGACCTGCCACCGTTCACCGCCGTTATCCGAGCGCCACAGCTCGCCCCGGTCGGTTTCCTGTCCGTGCCAGGGCAGGCCGTCACCGGTCTCGATCTGTGCGTAGATCCGATTCGGATTCGTCCGGGGAATGGCGAGGGACACTTTGCCGAACGGCTTGGTGGGAAGACCGTTCCCGGTGAGCTTCTTCCAGGTGGTGCCTCCGTCAGTGGTACGATAGATGCCGCTGCCGGGCCCGCCGCTCTCGCGACCCCAGGTCTTGATCTCGAGCTGCCAGGTCGCGGCGAACAAGATCCGTGGATTGCTGGGGTCCATCGCGACATCCACCGCACCGGTGTTCTCGTCGACGAACAGGACTTTCTCCCAGCTCTTGCCACCGTCCATCGTGCGATAGAGACCGCGGTCGGGCTGGGGACCGTAGCTGTGCCCCATCGCGGCGACGTAGACGACGTCCGGATTGGTGGGATGAATCACCACGCGCGCGATGCGCCCGCTGTTCTCGAGCCCGAGATGGGTCCACCTCTTTCCCGCGTCGGTCGACTGGTACATGCCATTGCCGATCGAGATGTGGCTGCGGATCCACGGTTCGCCGGTTCCGGCGTAGATCACGTTGGGGTCGGATGGGGCGATGGCCAGCTGGCCGATCGACTGTACCGGCATGCTGTCGAAGATCGGCTCCCAATGCACGCCGCCGTCGGTGGTCTTCCAGATACCTCCGGAAGCTGCGCCGACGTAATAGGTCAGGGGATCGCCGGGGATTCCCACCACCGCCGAGATGCGGTTCCCCACCGGACCGATGTAGCGGAAACGAATTGGTCGTATCGCGCTGTCCGGCAGCATTGGCGGCTGCGCCGTCACCTCAGCGGCTGGGGGCTGGGGCTGGCGGCGTTGAGCGTGGCCCGGCGCAGCGTACGATGCCAGGATTGCGACGGCCAGCGTGAGGGGAGGGAGCAGATTCTTGGGTCGGAAGCTCATAGGAACTCCTGCGGATCTTGGAGGCTGGGGAGGCGGCAATCGCCAGCTATCATTCGCTCTGGTGCAGGCGCTGACAAGGTCCACTTCGCTTTTCCTTCACTGACCCCAGTGGTAACCTACCGCCGTGCCGCATCCTCCGGATGGTCTCCGCCCGATCGTCTTCATTCTGGTCGGACTTGCGGGCCCCGCCATCGCTCAATCGCGGCCGGTGACGGTTCAGGTTTCCGCGCAGGCAGTAGCTGGTTACACCCGGGTCGATCCGGTTCCGCGCGACTCGGCGCTGGCCGAGGTGAAAATCGAGCAGCCGAGTGGGCGCGGACCGAGGAGGTCCAGCGGTTCACCAGCTGGCTGTTCGAAGCATCGTGGGCCTCGGGGCCACATCGCCCGTACTACCGCGTCGAACGGACCGACCGCCCCGAGGAAGAACGGCTCCTCGATCCGTTTCGATCGGTTCGGCCGTATTTCGAGAATGCCATCCTCGAGGTCAGCCACTGGACGGTGCATACCGTCGGCTATGGCATCACCGTGCCCGCGCGTGTCGTCGTGGAGCCGATCGGGGAAATCGGCTACGCCAGCGTGAGCGAGGCATCGGGCGGCTTGTTCACGGCCGCGGGCTTTTTCGGGCGGTCCTCTCTTTGGTCCCTCACGGTGGCCCTTCGCGTGCGTTCGGCGGGACCAACCCATCGGATGGGTCGATACGGAGTGAGCGAGCCGATGGCGCGTCATCACTGACCGGGAAGTAGGTCATGCCACCACTTCCCTCCTGTCCCTTCCCGCTTTTTCTTTGTACCCACATTCGCGTTTTGCCGGACTTCCCGATCAAAGGATCCGCATGGCGAGCAAGGCCGCCCGCGTGGTCGTTCTCCACTCGGCCGAAGTTCATCGGGCCTCCATGGGCGACCGCGTGCTCGCCCGGGTGAAGCTCGAGCGCCCCTCGCGCGGTTTCTATATAGGGACGGCGGAGCTGGGTCAGGCGCCGGCCGGTGATCTGCGTTGCAGCGCGGAGGCCGCCCTTCACGCGCTGAGCCAGGCGGTGGGTCACGTGACTCCCGTCCGCTTCGAGCTTCGTGACGTAGAGACCTTCGAGGCCTTCGGCAAAGAGGCGGTGATGGTCTGCCTCACCGTCACCATCGAGCACCAGTCCCGCACGCTGATGGGGTTCTGTCCCGTCGGCGAGGATCGGGCCAAGGCGGCGGCGCGGGCGGTGCTGGATGCGACGAATCGGCTGCTCGGAGTCGGTTGAAAAAGGGGTGTTAGGTCTTGGGTGTTGGGTCTTGGGTGTCAGCTACCTGAGTTGCCGATGGTGAAGTGCCATCAGCCCTCGACCTGACTTCTTCCATCCCCAAGACCTAAGACCCAACACCCAATACCCAACACCTTCTATCCAGGGGACACGATGCACAACAGCACCCACCGCCTCGCTACCCGCGCCATCCACGCCGGCGAGCCCGAACCCCGCATCATGGGTTCGGTTACCGTACCGATTTTCCAGAGTGCCATGTTCGAAACGGCGGGTGGGGAGGGCTATCACGACATCAGGTACATCCGCCTGAACAACACGCCCAACCATCAGGCGCTGCACGCGAAGCTCGCGGCCATGGAGGGCGCGGAGGCTGGACTGGTTGCCGCGAGCGGCATGGCGGCGATCACGAGTGCGTTACTGGCGGTGTTGTCGACCGGGGACCATCTGCTCATCCAGGACTCGCTCTACGGCGGGACCCACGATTTCGTGACGCACGACCTGCCGGATTTCGGTATCAGTTACGACTTCATCGATGCGGATGACGCCGGGAGCTGGAAGGGCAAGCTCAAGCCGACGACCAGGGCGATCTACGTGGAGGCGATGTCAAACCCGCTGCTTCAGGTGACCGATCTGAAGGCCGCCGCCGCCTTTGCCAAGGAGAACGGACTCGTCTCGCTGATCGACAACACGTTCGCCAGTCCGGTGAATTTCCGCCCGGCGGAATGGGGATTCGATCTCTCGTTACACAGCTGCACCAAGTATCTGAATGGCCATTCCGACATCGTGGCTGGTGCGGCGATCGGCCGGAAGGACCTGGTCGAGAAGGTCCGGCACAAGCTGAATCATCTGGGAGGCTCGCTCGACCCGCATGCGTGCTTCCTTCTGGATCGGGGCATCAAGACCTTGGTGGTCAGGATGAAGCACCACAACGAGAGCGCGCTCACCGTCGCGCGGTTCCTCGAAGGGCACGCGGCCGTGGCCCGGGTGAATTACCCCGGGCTGGACAGTCACCCGCGGCGCCGGCGCGTGGAAGAGCTGTTCGACGGGTTCAGCGGGATGCTGAGCTTCGAGGCCAAAGGTGGGCTCAAGGCGGCCGAGCGATTCATCGAACGGGTGACGATCCCGATCAAGGCCCCGAGCCTCGGCGGGGTGGAGTCCCTCGTCACTCAACCGGCGAGAACCTCCCACTCGGGGATGAACCCGGAAGACCGCAAACTCCTGGGTATCTCCGACAGTCTGATCCGCGTTTCCGTCGGGCTCGAGGCTACTGAAGATTTGATCGAGGACTTCGAGCAGGCGCTAAAGTGAGAAGTAAGAAGTGAGAAGTAAGAGGTGAGAAGTGAGAAGTACTCCAGGTAACCTCCTTCTCACTTCTCACTTCTCATTCTTTTCCATCTCGTGTATCCGTCCCCGCACCGACACCGGGAGCGGAGTCTTCTGCTGGCTGGCGTAGTCGAACGACACGATGATGGCCGAGCCTTCACCGACCACTTCTCCCCGCCCGACCGACTTCGCGACGTATTCCATCGTAAACCGGTCTTGGCCGACGTCGCTGACCCGCGTTCCGACCTCGACGGTGTCGGGGTGAAATACCGGCGCCCGGAAACGACAACTCGTCGAATGCAGGATCGCGCCGATCTTGTCGCGATGGTAGGACTCCACCAGCCCGCACCGCTCGAGGTATTCCATGCGGGCCTGTTCGAACCAGGTAAAGAACACCGCGTTATTCACATGACCGTACGCGTCGACATCTCCCCAGAGGACGGGAATGCGAACGAGGACGGGGAATGAGCCGGACATTGGAGACATGAAAGGCGTGAAGAGTACAGAGTGAAGAGGGAAGAGTACTCTACCACTCTTCACTCGTTTTCCTCTGCACTGCTTTACGGAGAGGGTGGGATTCGAACCCACGATACCGTTGCCGGTATACCGGTTTTCGAGACCGGCTCCTTCAGCCACTCGGACACCTCTCCTCGCGAGCCGTCAGCCAACAGCCATCAGCCGTCAGCCGTCAATGAACCATGCTCGCTTACACGATTGGAGATCGAAGGATAATAGATTGATGCTCACATGAGCGGCACTACTGTTTTCGATACCAATCCCCGATGGCTGACGGCTGATGGCTGACATCCTCATCGCCTCGGAGCTCCGGGATCTGATCGGCGACGATCCCGTCCCCGGCCACACGGTCCGCTGGCTGGATGCCTGCGAGCCCACCCCGAAAGGGGACTATGTGGCCATCATCCCCCTGCTTTCCCGCTGGATGGGTGGGACCCAGTTCAAGGACCTCCGAAACCTGAAGATCGTGGCCAACTGCGCCACCGGGGTCGACAACGTCGATCTGGTGGCGGCCGAGCTGAACCGAGTAGCGGTCACCAACACGCCCGGCGTCCTCACGGAGTCTACCGCCGATCTGACCTGGGCCCTGATTCTCGCCGTGGCGCGACGGCTCAAGGAGGGGATGCGTCTCGTCACCGACGGCCAGTGGAGAGGTTGGCACCCGACACTGCTCCTGGGTGAGGAGCTTGCCGGGAAGGTGATCGGAATCGTGGGTGCGGGCCGGATTGGCCAGGCGGTAGGGCGCCGGGCGAAAGGGTTCGGAATGCGAATCCTGTACACCGCGCGGAACCGGAAGCCCGAGTTCGAACAGTCCACCGGCGCCGCACGGCTGGACCTGGCCACTCTGCTCGGTCAAGGCGACGTGGTCTCAATACATCTGCCTGCCACGCCGGAGACCAAGGGCCTGATGAACCGCGAGCGCTTCGCCGGCATGAAGCGCGGCGCGCTCTTCATCAACACCGCGCGGGGCGACATCGTTCGAGAGCCCGCGCTGGTGGAAGCGCTGGAGCAGGGGATCCTCGCAGGTGCCGGGCTCGACGTGTTTGCCGAGGAGCCCAAGGTCAACGATGCGCTGATCGCTCACCCGCGGGTGGTGACACTGCCGCACCTGGGAAGCGCTACCCGGGAGACTCGGACTGCGATGGCCGATCTTGCCGTGCAGAACGTGCGGGCCGTGCTCGCCGGTGAGGCGCCGCTCACTCCGGTGTTCAAGAGTCGGTAAGAGACGGTAAGGGCGCATCGTTATCGGCCCCTGCCGTCGTTGACTATCTCCTTGGCGCGTCTTAACTTGCCCCCGGCAAATGACAGTGGCCGGCAGCCGCAGTGCCCTCCTCGACGCCCGCGCCATCAAGCGGGCGCTCGACCGTATGGCCAAGGAAATCATCAGTCTCGCGGGCGGTTCCGAGCACCTGGTGCTGATCGGGATCCAGCGGCGTGGGGTCGAGTTGGCTGAACGCCTGGCCCATCTCATCACCGAAAAGTCGGGCAAAGCGGTCGAGCGCGGCGCGCTCGATATCACGCTGTATCGCGACGATCTGGAGACGGTGGGGCCGAGGCCCCTGGTCGGGCAGACCCATCTGCCCGGCGAGCTCTCCGGGAAATGCGTCATTATTGTGGACGACGTGCTCTACACCGGCCGCACCGTGCGGGCCGCGCTGGACGAGTTGGCGGATTTCGGGCGCCCGTCGCGGGTCGGGTTGTCGGTCCTGATCGACCGCGGCGGCCGCGAGCTGCCGATCCAGGCGGACATCGTGGGCAAATCAGTCGACGCCCGTCGGGGAGACCGGGTCGATGTCCTCCTCCAGGAAGTGGATGGACGCGATGCGGTCGAGCTGGTCCGGGAGGCCAGCTGATGGCGCTCTCCCTTGGCAAGGACCTGATCGGGCTCGAAGAGCTCTCCGCCGATCAGATCCGGCTCATTCTCGACACCGCGGAGCCGTTCAAGGAAGTGAGTGAGCGCGCCATCAAGAAAGTCCCGACCCTCCGCGGCAAGACCATCGTCAACCTCTTCTTCGAATCCTCCACCCGCACCCGCATCTCTTTCGAGTTTGCCGAAAAGCGCCTGTCCGCCGATACGGTGAACGTCGCCTCCTCCGGCTCCTCGGTGGAGAAGGGCGAGAACCTGGTGGACACCGCGCGCAATCTGGAGTCGATGCGGATCGATATGGTGGTCATGCGGCATCCTTCGTCGGGAGCGGCGCAGTTTCTGGCCAAGCGGATCCGCTCGAACGTGATCAATGCGGGAGACGGCACCCACGAGCACCCCACCCAGGCCCTGCTCGATCTGCTCACCATTCGCGACCGGCTGGGTCGGATCGAGGGTGTGAAAGTCTGCATCTGCGGCGACATCCTGCACAGCCGCGTGGCCCGGAGCAACATCTGGGGCCTCGTGAAACTCGGCGCCGAGGTGGCGGTCTGCGGACCACGGAGCCTCATGCCGCGGGGGATCGAGGGGCTCGGTGTGAAGCTGTTCCGCCGCATCGAGGAAGCCATGGAATGGGCCGAGGTGCTGAACGTGCTGCGGCTCCAGCTCGAGCGCATGCAGGCGGGTTTCATCCCGTCGCTGCGGGAGTACAACCGGGTCTTCGGCGTCACGGTCGAACGGCTGGCACGCGCTTCCCGCAAACTGCTGGTTCTCCATCCCGGCCCGATGAACCGCGGGGTCGAGATCGATTCACGGGTCGCTGATGGAGAACAGTCGGTAATTCTGCACCAGGTGACCAACGGGGTGGCGGTACGCATGGCGGTGCTCTACTTGCTGGCCGGCGGGAATCCGGAACGGGCCGAGGCGGCGAAGGGGCAGGGCTCGAGCCGGGAGGGTGCCGAGTGAAGCCGATTCTGCTCAAGGGTGGCCGGGTGATCGACCCCTCGGCTAATCGGGATGAAATTGCCGATCTCCTGATCGAGAACGGCAAGATTGCGGGCCTGGGCAGCGTGGCGTCGCGGGAAGGTGCGGACGTGATCGATGTGACCGGAAAGATCGTCGCCCCTGGCCTGATCGATGTGCACGTCCACCTCCGTGAGCCCGGCCAGGAGCACGTGGAGACGATCGCCACCGGCGCGAGGGCGGCGGCCGCGGGAGGATTCACCGCCGTCTGTGCCATGCCTAACACCGACCCGGTCACCGACAACCAGGCCGCCGTCGGATTCATCGTGAAGCAGGCCCAGGACGCCCGCGCGGCCAGGGTCTATCCCATCGGCGCGATCTCCCTGGGGCAGAAGGGCCAGCAGCTCGCCGAGTTCGGCGAGATGGTAGGCGCCGGGGCCGTGGCGGTAAGCGATGACGGCAAACCGGTCATCTCGAGTCATCTCATGCGAACCGCCCTCGAGTATGCCCAGACGTTCGGTATCCCGGTGGCCGATCATTGCGAGGACCACACGCTGGCGGCCGGTGGTGCGATGCACGAAGGACTGGTCGCCACGCGGCTGGGGCTGCGTGGCACACCGGCAGCCGCCGAAGAGATCATGGTGGCCCGCGACATCATTCTTGCGGAGTTGACCGGCGGACAGGTACATCTGTGCCACATGTCCACCCGGGGCTCGGTGGCCCTGATCCGCTGGGCCAAGGACCGCGGGGTGGTGGTCACGGCGGAAGCGACGCCGCATCACTTCACGCTCACGCACGATGCGTGCGGCGGATACAACACCAACGCCAAGATGAACCCGCCGCTGCGGGAGGCGGAGGACATCGCCGCCATTCGCGACGCGCTCAAGGATGGCACCATCGACGTGATCGCTTCGGACCACGCGCCCCATCACTACGACGCGAAGGAGCGTGATTTCGACGACGCACCGTTCGGCATCGTGGGGTTGGAGACGGCGCTCGGGCTCGGCATGACCGAGCTGGTGCGGCGCGGCACGTTGACACTCCCACAGCTCGTGGCTCGCATGAGCACGGAGCCCGCCCGGGTCTTCCGGCTGCCGGGCGGCACCCTGCGAACCGGTGCACCCGCCGACGTCGTGGTGTTCGACCCCGACGCCGACTGGGTGGTGGATCCCTCGACCTTCCGATCCAAGAGCCGCAACTCGCCCTTCGCGGGTCGCCAGTTGATCGGCCAGGTGGAGCTGACGATCGTCGGGGGCACGATGGTCTTCAATCGAGCGAGTGCGCAGATGGGCAGTGCGCAGAACGCAGATGTCGCCCGTTAGTTTCTGCTTTCTGCGCTCTGCATTCTGCAACGGAGGCGTGTTCTGATGCGACGGGACATCGCGCGCGAGATTGCGTACTGCTGTCGTCGTCTCGCGGATGCCGGGCTGATCGCGGGGCAGGATGGCAACGTGTCGGTGCGGGTAGGCGCCGACCGGGCCCTGGTCACGCCGGCCGGGCTCATCAAGGGCGAGATCGCGCCGGACGACATGGTCGAGGTCGATCTCAACGGCCGGCGGATCCGGGGGCAGCGCCGCCCGTCCAGCGAAATCGACATGCATCTGCGTATTCTGAGAGCGCGTCCCGACGTCGTGGCGGTGGTGCATGCGCATCCGCCGGTCGCCACCGGGTTCAGCGTGGCGGGCGAGTCGTTTAACGCTTGCGTGCTTCCTGAACTTATCTTCCAAGTCGGCTGGGTCCCGCTGGTGCCCTACGGCACGCCGGGAACGGCGGAACTCGGCGAGCAGTTGGAGCCGTTTATCAGGGGATATGACGCGCTGCTGCTGGCGAACCA
>JACQVB010000053.1 GCA_016209985.1 Gemmatimonadota bacterium
CCTTCTCGATCCCGTCCACCGTCACCGGGTCTCCCCCACAGGCCAAAACGATCAGCACCATCCCTAGGGCCGCTGCCATTTTTCGCGCTGCAGTCACTCCCGCCTCCTGGAGCCGGTGATTCCCTACGTCAGGATCGGTGAAATTTTCGCCGGGCGCCTCTGACGCCGCAGGGCCCGGCCTGCCGCGGGGCGGGACGGCCGTAACTCTCAGCGACAACGCAAGATACGCGAGGCGAAAGCGTTTTGACAACGCCGCCCGACGGGCATACCTTGTGAGCGATGAGCTTCGTCCATCTCCATACGCATTCTGAATATTCCCTTCTCGACGGCGCTAACCGCATCCCCGATCTGGTCGAACGGATTGCCGGCCTGGGAATGGACAGCCTGGCGATCACCGACCACGGCAACTTGCACGCCGCGTGCGCATTCTATCAGGAAGCGCGTCGGGCAAAGATCCGTCCCATTCTCGGCTTCGAGGCCTACCTGGCCTTCGGGCCGCGACAGGGGCGAGACCGCCCGGCCGGCGCTCCCGCCAACTACTCGCATCTGGTCCTGCTGGCGCGCAACCGGACCGGCTATCGAAACCTGATCAGGCTCTCCTCCATCGGGTTCCTGGAGGGATACCACCGCCGGCCTCGCATCGACAAAGAGGCACTGGCCGAGCATCGGGAAGGTATCGTCTGCCTCGCCGCTTGCCTCTCCGGTGAAGTGTCACTGTGGCTCCGCCAGGGCAACTTCGAAGAAGCGCGACGCTCCGCCGAATGGTTCGCCCACAATTTCGGACCCGACGGGTTCTGGCTCGAGGTCCAAGACCACGGCATACCGGACGAGCGAATCGTCGCGGAGGGCATGCTCCGGCTGGGGGCGGAGCTGGGACTGCCGGTCCTCACGACCAACGACGCCCATTACCTCCGCCGCGAAGACGCCCAGGCACATGACGTCCTCCTCGCCATCGGCACCGGAAAGGAGCTGGACGACCCCAATCGCTTCCGGTTCACCGGAGAAGAGAGCTACGTCAAATCGGAAGCCGAGATGGCGGAGCTTTTCCCCGGCAAGCCCGAGCTGCTGGAGAATACCCAGCGCGTCGCCGATCTCTGCGAGTTCGATTTCGAGAAGCGCTACTTCCTGCCGGAGTTCCCCAAACCGCCGGGCTACGACTCCGACAACACCCTGCTGGTGGAGATCGCCACCCAGGGTGTGGAGCGGCGCTACGGGTCTCCGCTGCCCGTGCCGGTCCGCGAGCGGCTGGACTACGAGCTCGACGTCATCACCCGCACCGGATACGCCGGCTATTTCCTCATCGTGCACGACTTCATCCGCGCCGCCCGCGAGCGGGGGATTCCGGTGGGCCCGGGACGCGGGTCCGCCGCCGGCTCGATCGTCGCCTACGGCCTCGGCATCACCAACATCGATCCGCTCCGGTTTGACCTGCTCTTCGAGCGCTTCCTGAATCCCGAGCGGATCTCGATGCCGGATATCGATGTCGATTTCTGCTTCGAGCGCCGGGGGGAAGTGATCGAATACGTTCGCGAGCGTTTCGGCCGCGAGAGCGTGGGCCAGATCATCACCTTCGGAACCCTCAAGGCGCGCGCCGCGGTGCGCGATATCGCGCGCCTCCTCCGGGTCGCTCCCGCGGATGCCGACAAGATCGCCAAGCTCATTCCGTCCGGCCCGGCCTACGCGCTCTCGGTGGCCGAGGCGGCCGAGAAAGTCCCGGAGCTCTCCGAGCTGGCGCACGGAGATCGCACCGTGGCCCGCCTGGTCGATCTCGCCCAACGAATCGAAGGCCTCTCGCGCCACGCCTCGGTCCACGCGGCCGGCATCGTGATCGCGCCGGGCCCCCTGTGGGACTACGTGCCGGTCTGCACGCCGCCGCAGCGCGGCAATGCCGCCGCGAACGGATCTGCCGCGCCTGAGGAAGCCATCATCACCCAGTACGACATGGTCGGCCTGGAGCAGGTCGGCATGCTCAAGATGGATTTCCTCGGACTCAAAACCCTGACGGTCATCCACGATGCCCTCGAGACGATTCGGGAGCGGCACGGTATCGCTATTGATCTCGACACGCTCGATCTGGATGACCCCGACACCTACGCGCCGTTACGCGCCGGGCGTACCGCCGGGGTCTTCCAGTTCGAGTCGCCGCTCGCCACCGACACCCTGCGGCAAATCCACTGCGACCGGTTCGATGATCTGGTCGCGACCAATGCGTTGGTGCGGCCTGGTCCGCTCGATTCGGGGATGCACCTGGTCTTCATCCGCCGGAAGCGCGGGGAAGAAAAGGTCCGCTATCCGCACGAGGCGCTGCGCGAAGTCCTGGAGCCGACCTTCGGCGTGATCGTTTACCAGGAGCAGGTGATGCGCATCGCCAACATCCTGGGCGGCTACAGTCTCGCCGAAGCCGACGTGCTCCGGAAAGCGGTGGGCAAGAAAGACCAGGAGCTGATCCAGCGCGAGCTGGGGCGGTTCGTCGAGCGCGCCGTGGAACGGGGGCACGACCGCAAGGTCATCGAAGACATCTCGGCCCAGATCGAAACCTTCGGCCGCTACGGCTTCAACAAGTCCCACTCGGTCGCCTACAGCATACTCTCGTTCCAGACCGCCTGGCTCAAAGCCCATTATCCCGCGGAGTATCTGGCCGCGCTCCTCTCGTCGGAGATCGGCGACACCGACAAGGTGGTCGAATACATCAACGAGGCGCGCGAGCTGGGCATCAACGTGCTCCCGCCGTCGGTGGACCAGTCCGGCTGGAAATTCACCGTCACCGGCGACCGGGAGATCCGGTTCGGGCTCGGCGCGGTCCGGAACGTCGGCCGGGGCGCCATCGAGTCCATCCTCGACGCGCGCCGGGCCGGCGGGCCCTACCGTTCGCTGCCCGACTTCTGCGATCGGGTGGATCTCCGGATCTGCAACAAGCGGGTGGTGGAATCGCTGATTGCGGCGGGTGCCATGGATCACTTCGCGGGACATCGCGCCCAGTTGATCGCGGCACTCGATACCGTGTTCGGCGAGGCGCAGCTCCGTCAGGCCGAGCGCGAAGCCGGCCAGGCATCGCTGTTCGGCGAGGGGGGAAGCATGCGCCACGCTGCCCAGGCCATGCCGGACGTGGAACCCTGGACCGAGGCCGAGCGGCTGGCGCGGGAAAAGGAAGTGATCGGGTTCTTCATTTCCGGGCATCCGCTGGAACGCTACCGCGAAGAGGTGGCACTCTTCGGATCGCGAACGACGGCCACGCTGGGCACCTGGAGCGAGCACCAGGTGACCGCCGCGGTCGTGGTCACCGCCGTCAAGCGACAAATCAGCCGCAAGAGCGGCGCGGAGTACGCCCGGCTGACCTTGGAGGACTTTCACGGCACCGCGGAGGCGCTGGTCTTTCCCGAAGCCTGGGCCAAGCTCTCTCAGATCATCGTCGCGGATGCGGTGCTGCTTCTCACCGGCGGCTACAGCCCGCGCGATCGCGGGGAGGACCGTGCTCCGTTCATCGTGGAAGGCGCGCAGCCGCTGGGAGGGTTGCGGAAAACCGGTGCCGTGGGGCTCGCGCTCCGGTGGTCGCTGGGCGCCGCGCCGGACCGGGAGTCCGCCCGGGCCGCCACCGCCCTCTGTACCGCCCATCCGGGGGCGGCCCCGCTGTTCGTGGAATGGAGCGACGGCAACGGTACCCAGACCAGGTTGCGCTCCCGGCGGCTCCGGGTGGAACTTGAGGAAGAGCTGCTGCACGGACTGCGGGAGCTGTTGGGCCCGGAGCGCGTGCGTCTGGTGAAAGCGAGGTAAGTCCGGCCGTGGCCACCGCGTTCAAACTCGAATTCGAGAAGCCGCTGGTCGAGCTGGAGCGCCAGATTGCGCAGCTCAAGGAAATGGCGCAGGACCAGGAGCTCGACGTTCAGCGTGAGATCGCGCCGCTGGAAACCAAGCTCGCCGCGCTGCGCCGCGAGATCTACGACGGTCTCACCCCCATGCAGCGGGTCCAGGTGGCGCGCCATCCGCGGCGGCCCTACACCCTCGATTATCTGGATACGATCTTCACCGACTTCATCGAGTTGAAGGGTGATCGGCTCTACCGTGATGATCCCGCGATCGTCGGCGGCTGGGCCCGTCTCAATGGCCGGTCCCTGGTAGTGATCGGCCAGCAGAAGGGTCGCGATACCAAAGAGAATCTGCGGCGGAACTTCGGCATGCCGCACCCGGAAGGATATCGCAAGGCGCTCCGGCTGATGAAAATGGCGGAACGCTTCCACGTGCCGGTCATTACCTTGATCGACACGCCGGGCGCATGGGCGGGTCTGGGCGCTGAAGAACGCGGCCAGGCCGAGGCTATCGCGCGGAACCTGGAAGAAATGGCGCGGCTTCGGACGCCCATCATCGCGGTGGTGATCGGCGAAGGAGGCTCCGGTGGCGCGCTCGCTCTGGGCGTTGCCGACCGCATCCTGATGCTGGAGAACGCCATCTACTCCGTCATTTCGCCCGAGGGATGCGCGGCCATCCTCTGGCAGGACGCCACCCAGAAGGAGCGCGCCGCCGAGGCGCTCAAGTTGACGGCGCGCGACCATTACGAGCTGGGCGTGATCGACGAAATCGTTCCCGAGCCGGCGGGCGGCGCGCACGCCGACCCCGAACAGGCGGGCCAGGCATTGGCCAAAGTCCTGGAAAGGCACCTCCGGGAGCTGGAACCCCTCTCGCCAGAGCAGTTGGTGCGCGAGCGGGCGGAGAAGTACCTCAAGATGGGACAGTTTACCGAGGGCTGAGTTGCCCGAATTGCTCGAAGTCCGGTTCAAAGGCAACCGGAAGGCGTTTTTCACCTGGGATACCACGATTCCGATCGGTCTCGGCGACCCTGTGGTCGTCGAGGTCGATCGCGGCGTGGATCTGGGTCGCGTTTCCGCCGTCGGCGAAGCCGCCGCCAAGAAATGCGGCGTGGGCTGCAACGGGTGTGCCCTGACCGCCCCCAAGGACCCCACCGGCAAGATCGTCCGCCGCGCCACACCCGATGACACCCGGGTGAACGATGAGCTGCGACGCGCCGAGGAAGACGTCCGCCATAAGGTCGCCGACCGGATCCGGGTTCACGGGCTGCAGATGAAGGCGGCGGACGCCGAGTGGCAGTGGGACCGGAAGAAGCTCACCATCTACTTCACCGCCGAAACCCGGGTGGACTTCCGGGCGCTGGTCCGCGATCTGGCGACCCTGTTCCGGACGCGCATCGAGCTGCGCCAGATCGGCGCCCGCGACGAGGCGAAACGACTCGATGGCGTGGGACGCTGCGGACGGCAGTACTGCTGCTCCTCGTGGCTGCCGGAGCTGCGGCCAGTCAGTCTCTCGCTCGCCAAGGACCAGCGCCTGTCACTGAATCCCTCGCAGATCTCCGGCGGCTGCGGCCGCCTGCTCTGCTGCCTGCGCTACGAGCACGACTTTTACGTGTCGAGCCGCAAGCGATTCCCCAAGGAAGGACGCGAGATCCGGACCGCCCGGGGCACCGAGAAAGTCATGGCGGTAGACATCTTCCGGGAGCGGGTCTTGTTGCGCGCCGAAGACGGTACCAGCCGCGCGCTCACCCTGCCCGAGCTCCGGCAGGAAACGCAGGTTGCCGGCGCCCCGGCCGAGGTCGAGAAGGAGCCTCAGGCGCCATCGCCGCTCGCCAGCTTCGATGAGCGGGACGCCGCCGTCACCACGGAGGTGGCCGTCGATGCGGTGTCGCCCCGTCCGGAGGGGCCGCGGCGCCGGCGGCGGGGACGCAGGCGCAACCGGCGCAACCGGCAGGGCCGTCCCGACGAGTCGCCCGAGGCCGGTACACCCGAAGACCCCGAGAAGCCCGGTGGGAAATAAGTTCTACCTGACCACCGCCATCGATTTTTCGAACGGTGAGCCCCACGTCGGCCATGCACTCGAGAAGGTGGGGGCCGATTGCATCGCCCGCTACCGCCGGCTCCGCGGGGATGAGGTCCATTACCTCATGGGGATGGACGAGCACGCCCAATCCGTCATCCAGGCAGCGGCGCGTGCAGGCGTGAGCCCCCGAGCGTGGGTGGACCGCATGGCCACCACCTTCGCGGACTACTGGCGCCGACTCGAGTGCAGCAACGATGACTGGATCCGCACGACCGAGCCGCGACACGTGCGGAGCGTCACCGCCCTGCTCGAGCGGATCCGGGAACGCCGTCCGGACGACGTGTTTCTCGCCGAGTACTCCGGTCTCTACTGCACCGGCTGCGAGGAATTCAAGCAGGACTCCCAGATCGCCGACGGCCACTGCATCGAGCATCCCACGCTCGATCTCGTCCCCACGACCGAGCGGAATCATTTTTTCCGGCTGAGTGCCTATCGGGATCCGGTTCTCGAGCGGATCCGGGCCGGCACCCTGCGCGTCGAGCCCGCCATCCGCCGCAACGAAGTGGTGCGCCTCCTGGAAGACGGCTTGCAGGACATCTCCATCTCCCGGTTGCGCCAGCCGTGGGGCATACCGTTCCCCGGAGATCCCGAGCAGACGGTCTACGTCTGGTTCGACGCCCTGATCAACTATCTCTCGGCCACCGGCTTTCCCGAAGAGGGCCATCGCCGCCTCTGGCCGGCGGACCTCCACATAGTCGGAAAAGGAATCACCCGCTTCCATTGCATCATCTGGCCCGCCATGCTCCTCGCTGCCGGCGTGGAGCTGCCCCGGATGATCTGGGCGCACGGGTACGTGCAGTGGGAAGGGGCCAAGTTGAGCAAGACGGCCGGGACCGCAGTCAGTCTCGACACCGCCATCAACCGGCACGGCCCCGATGCGCTGCGCTATTTCCTGCTGAGGGAAATCGGGTTCGAGAACGACGGCAACTTCACCTGGGACCGCTTCGACGCGCGCTACACGTCCGAGCTGGCGGATGGCTACGGCAATCTCGCCAGCCGCATCCTCGCGATGATCGGCCGCTACGTCGGAGGAAGAGTACCCACCTCGAACGAGCGGAGCCCACTCGACGAGGAAGCCGAGCTCCGCATCAAGGGCTACCGCGGATTCATGGACGAGCAGCGGCTCCACGAGGGCGCCCAGGAAACCTGGAATCTCATCGCCCGGGCCAACCAGTACGTGGAGGAGACCGCCCCGTGGAACCTCGCCAAGACCAAGGACACAGCCCGCCTCGACGCGGTGCTCTCCTCGCTCGCCCGGACGCTCGCCCGGATCACCCTGCTCATTCAGCCTTTCATCCCCGGTAAGGCCCAAGTCGTCTGGCATTCCCTGGGGCTCGAAACCACCGCCGCCGCGGCTCGGTGGCCTGACCTGGAGAAGCCGCAAACCGGTGGCAAAAGTGTGACCCGGCTCACACCCTTGTTCCCGAAGCCCGGCACCAACATCGTAAGTAGCTGAAACATAATCACTTACAAGTGTCGTTTTGGTGGTTGACAGGTTGGGGACCCGTCGGCACTTTAGGGGCCTTGTTGCGCCCTCCTGCCGGGGCCGGTTTTGGCCCCGGAAACGCCGTACCAAACGTCGTTTGCAAGGCTTCCGGTTGGTAAGTGAGGTCGGTCATGACTGAGCCGCGCTGGACGGTCCTTGTCGTCCCCCATGGCCCCGGGAAGTCGAAGTCCCTTGCAGTTTCGCGCCCCGCGCTGAGGATCATCCTCGGCTCGGCGCTGGTCCTTCCCCTGAGCGCGCTGGTGCTCGGCTATACCACGATTTCCAAGTCTGTCGATATCGCCAGGCTGAACCACCTGGACCGGCAGAATCAGGTCCTCTCCCAGGAGTTGCGGCAGACCCGCCAGTTGATCAATGAGCTCACCGACACGGTGAAGGTCATCTCGGATCGCGACCGCCAGTTCCGCATCATCGCCGGATTGAATCCGATCGATCCGGGCGTGCAGCAAGCCGGTATCGGCGGTCCCAGCGGTGAATGGCCGGAGCGCGAGCAGCTCCGTTCCGCGGGTGCCTTGGGGATGGAAGCGCTCAACGCGCACGTCGACGTCTCCGCGCTCATCCGGCAGGCGAACCTGCTCGCGCGGTCGTTCTCCGAAGCCGCCGATAGTGCGGAAACCCAGGTCGATCGGCTGAAACGCACGCCCTCGATCATGCCTACCCGTGGCTTTCTGACCAGCCAATTCGCCAGCATCCGGATTCATCCGATCTACCAGGACGCGCGGCCGCATGAAGGCATCGACATCTCCCAGCAGATGGGGGCGGAGATCCGCGCCTCGGCCGGAGGCATCGTGAGCCAGGTGAAGCTGAACGAGCCGGGGTACGGCAATCTGGTGGCCATCGACCACGGGTACGGCCTGGTGACTCGCTACGCCCACTGTTCCAGGATCCTGGTACGCCCGGGGCAGCGGGTTCAGCGGGGACAGGAAATCGCGCTCGTCGGCAGCACGGGAATCTCGACCGGCCCCCATCTCCACTACGAAGTGATCGTCAACGGCAAGCACGTCGATCCCCGGAAATACATCTTCCCGGAAAGCATCGTCGATTAAGCAACGGCATAACGGCAAGACGGCATAACGGCACCCAATCGGTTATCATGCCGTCATGCCGTCATCCCGTGATGCCGTCACCGCCCGGAGTCTTGCCGCTGTAGCCATATGCCTCGCCCCCGCCGCCTGTGCCGATCGCGCGCCGGTTCACATCCGAGCCTTTCTCCCGACCGGGGTGCCGGTGGCCGGTCTCGAGGTCACGGCCCTGCCGTTCAACCCCGATCGCCTGCTCGACTCCCTGGCGCTCCGTGCCGAAACGCCTCGTCCCGAGTTCCGGGACCTCGAGGAGAGTGTCAGGGGCTATCGCCGGCCCGAAAAAGGAGCCCCCCAGGAAAGTTCCCCCGCGCAATGGCGCGCGGTACGGGACAGCGTCGTGAGACTCGCGCGTGAGTTGAGCCGCCAGGATCGGCGCGCCAGCGGCTATCGCGAGTCCTACGCCCGTTTCCGCCAGCTTTACGCCCGCTATACCGCTCAGGAAGCCGAGCGCGAGAGACAATTGCGGGGCCTCTTCGCGGACGATCGTGCCTTGGCCCAGCGCGCGACCCGCGCGTCGGACTCGTTGCGTGCCTGGGAGCGCGAGGCCTACCGGAATTTCCCCGCTCTCGCCGATGAGCGAGTGGCCCGGTCGGGCCGCGAGGTCGCCCGGACGACGACCGACTCGTTGGGCCGCGCAGACGTTCATCTCGCCAACGGTGATTGGTGGGTGACCGCCACGGTGCCGGACCCGGACAACCCCTTCGAGGAGTATCGCTGGAACGCACCGGTCCGCATGTCCGCGGGCCTGCCGCTCGCGTTGCCGCTGATCCGGGCGAACGCTACCCAGCAGTGGAGGCACTGAACGACGATGGGCTCTAACGGCAAGATCATCATGGGGGTCGGCATCGTGGTGTTGCTCGGTGTCGGCGCCGCGGCCGCGATGCTGGCTCGAAAACAGAAGGTGCCGGAACCCACTGCGCCGGCGCGGGATACCACAGCGGTAGGTGATCTTTTGATGGCTGAGCGAACCAAGGGAAGCCCGACCGCCCCGATCACCATCTACGAATTCAGCGACTTCCAGTGCCCGTACTGCCGCCAGTTCTGGGCGACGACACTCCCGGCGCTCGAGCGCGAATACATCGCCACCAAGAAGGCGCGGTTCATCTTCATCAATTTCCCCATTATGGAAATCCATCCCAACGCGAGGGCGGCTCACCATCTCGCTATGTGCGGGGCCCGGCAGAACAAGTTCTGGCCCGTGCACGACCTGCTCTACCAGCATCAAAAGGACTGGGAGAAGCTGGCGAACCCGGCGCCCTATTTCCGCCGGCTTGGCGATTCCGCCTCGCTCGAGCCTCGTGCCCTGGCGACGTGCACTCAACAGCAAAGCGAGGACTGGCTGATTCAGGCCGAGGCGAACGAGGCGGGACGGCTCGGCCTGGCCGGGACACCGGCATTCGTAATCAATGGCGGTTTGCTGCCGGGAGCGCAGCCGTTGGAGGTGTGGCGCCCGATCCTCGATTCGATCTATCGCACGGCGGAAAAGGAGGGCAACAGGGATTAACCTCTACTGTCCTCCGAGCAGCGCCAACGCCACATCGTAAAGCGCGTGGGTCCACGCCGTGATGCCGAAGCCCCGGGCGACGTAGAGTCCTGAAAGCATGATCCCCGCAATGAACCGGAACGTGAATGACGGCAACGCGAGCGTGTCGCCATACGGCCCGACGTAGTGGAACGCACTGAACACGACGGCACTGGCCACCACAGCCGCCCCGACCGCCAGCGGCCGGCTCCATCCGATCGCGGTACCCAACGCAACCAGGCCCGAGACCAGGAGCACGCGAAAGAGCAGCTCCTCGTAGATTCCGGCACCCAGCGAGACGACGAGCTGGGTCCCCAGCGGCAGAGCCCCCAGCGGATTGGGACCGATGGCCAGCGGGGTCCGCAGCAAGATCGCCGTTAGCGCGGACACCACTGACCCGAACAACGCGGCGTACGCCAGGCTTTCCAGGAGCATGCCGCCCAGCACGCCGGTCTTGAGGGGCCCCGGATGCCGCTTGATATCGCGCCAGATCAGCCAGGCGGCGGCGCTACAGAGTATGACGCCGAACCCGATAAGCCCCTCGCGGCCGCCGAACGTGATAAAGACGGTCTTGAGGATCACGTCGGCGCCGTTGCGGACGCCCGAGACGGCCGTCCGGGAGAGCAGCGCCGAGAGGACCTCGTAGAGCAGCAACAATGGGAAGGCGAACGTGATCGAGTACCGGGGCTCGCGCGCCGCTCTCCAATACACCCGGAATGACATGCGCGAAAAGCTAGCGCCGTTCCCGCCACTTGTGGTATCAGCCTATCGATTGGCCGCCGGGGCCATCGACCGCCTTCCATGGGGCGGAAAATTCGGCGCGAGCCTGGCGGGCCGGCGAGCATCCGTCGCGCATTGGCTCGGGTGGTCCCGTGACCATCCCCCTGCGGCACAGCGCGTATGGCTCCACGCGGCCTCGGTCGGGGAGGCGTTGGCGGCCGAGCCCGTGCTCCGCCGCTTGCAACACACCATCCGCGATCTGGAAGTCATACTTTCCTACTCGTCTCCTTCGGTGGCGTCCTGGCCTGGCGGTTTCGGGGCCCGCGCCAGCGGTTATGCACCGCCGGAACGGCGCGCGAGCGTCGCTGAAGTGTTCGACGCGCTCGCACCCGACCTGCTGGTATTTTCCCGCTCGGATCTTTGGCCGGAGATGGTGCTCGCGGCATACGAACGTGGCGTACCGGTCACGGTCATCGGCGCCGTGATCCGTCCCCGGAGTCTGCGGCTTCGCTGGCCGGCTCGGCTGCTGCTGAAGGGCCTGCATCGCCACCTTGCCTTCGTGGGCGCGGTCTCCGAGCTGGATTCGCGGGGCTGGCTTGCACTGGGAGCTCCGGAGAGTGCGGTCGTCATCACAGGCGATCCCCGTCACGATCAGGTGCTCGAGCGCCCAACCAGCATGGCGCGGATCCGGGGGCTCGCGGGTTGGGCCGCTCGAGGTCCGACGCTGGTGGCGGGAAGCGTGGAAGAAGGCGACGAGGCGGTCGTGCTGGATGGGCTGACGGCCGCGCATAAGCGGAATCCCGCGGCCCGTCTGCTGCTGGTTCCCCACGATCCAACTCCCGTGGCATTGCGGCGAATCATCGGCCGGGCCCCGCAGGCAGCGCTGGCCCCCGAAATCTCGGAGGAAGGCCGCGCCACGGATGCCGCGTGCCTGATCGTTCCCGATCGTGGCCTCCTCGCCGATCTGTATGCCCTCGGAATGGCGACGTACGTCGGAGGGGGTTTCCGGCCTGGCGGCCTGCACGCCGTAGTCGAGCCGGCGGGATACGGATTGCCGATTCTGGCCGGTCCTGAGTTCCGCTCCTCCGCGGATGCCGTGCGATTGGCAGCGGCGGGTGGATTGGTGGGCCTGCCCCGACGTGGTGCCGCCGAGGCGCTGACCTCACAGTGGCAAGAGTGGATGCAGGATGATTCGAGACGGTGGGCCGCCGGGCTGGCGGCCCGAGGTTCACTCTTCCAGGGCGCGGCGGGCGTGACTGCCCGTCACCTGCTTCCGCTCTTGGGAGACCCTGGCGTCACTGACTTGCGGCCGGAGGGCGAACGATGACGCCCTCGTAGGTAACGCCCCTCGGCACCACCAGGAATCCGGTGAGTACCGAAAGCAGCACATCGCTGAAGCGGCTCTTGACGGTGATGCGAAGGTTTGCGATTTCGGCGTCACCGGTGACCTGGCTGGCCAGCACCCGCTCGAGCGAAGGCCGGGTCGCGGTACCCAGCCCCCAAAGAACGTAAACGGCGGTCTTGGTGATCTTGAACGGCTCGCCCTGTGGTTGCTCGACAGCGCGGGCCGAGAGCGTCGTCTTCGCTCCCAAATTGGTAGCGTCGAACGTTTCGGCACAGCCGGAAGTCACCAGGGCAAGGATCAAGGGGATAAGACCGGCGACGACGGGTCGACCGATGGGACGCCTCACAGGTGTCGGAAGTCGTGATACATCGTGAAACGGGGCGCTCCGAAAAGAGCGCCCCGGAAGCTAGCGGAGGGTCATCGGATTTGGTACCCGATGATTTACACTCCCGGCACGATCGGCACGCCCGGCAAGCCCGGCAGCTTGATCATGTAATGGACGCCGACGCCCACGGTAAGCTGCTCCAGCTTGGACCGCTCGGAAATGACGGTGGCGCCGGTCTTGGCTGCGAACGATGACCAATCCACTCCGACGTGCAGGCCCAGACCGATCGGCAGCCCCATGCTGAGACCGCCCGATATTCCGGGGCCGATTCTGCTGGCAGAGCTGGTCCCGACGCTGACGGAGCGAAGGTTGAGCCGGCCCGCTACCCAGGGCTCGAGGGAAGCGCCCGGGGTGGGAACGTTGAGGGCGAAGCCCAAGCCAATCGGAACCGAGACCGTCTTGGATGCTCCCGTGCCGCTTCCTGCCTTCAGGTAGCCTGCACCGGCCTGAAGGCTGACTGCCAAGGGGACCAGGGGGCCACCAAACACCTTCAACGCGGCACTGCCCATGAACTGCGTCGAGTTGTTGACGTTCACGATCTTCGGATCATAGATGCTGGCACCCAGACCGACCGTCACAAATGGCAGACCCAGGTAGGCCCGCCCGCCAATCGCGGTCGGATGGTTGGCGGCCGAAAGGCCGGCGATCTTGGTGCTCGCGGCCCGTCCGAAATCACCGTCGATGGTGATTCCGGTACCGCCTTTAGGGGAAAAGTAGACCGGCATGGCCTGCATTTGGGCCAAAGCGGGGGCCGCAGCCACGAGCGAAAGCCCCAGCAGCGACATCCCAACGCGCATCCTGATCATCGGTCCGCTCCTGTGAATGGTCTCGGCGACGCGCAGAGCGCCACCGAACTTCCTCAGTGAACCCACACCGCGCTGAACGCGATCCCTTCGACATCACCCAACCCGACACTCGCCCGCACATCGAACACTTTACTGAGCCGGAAGTCGGCTCCCAGGCCGAGGGCAAATTGCAGATCGGTGCCGCCACCGGAAACGATGAAGAGGGCAGGTTCGGCGTACGGAACGATACTGACCTGGGTGTCCCTCGGATCCACGCGGCGTCCCAGGGAGAGCCCGCCCATGATGATCCCCTTTGACGTGCCGTTAAAGTTGCCGCCCAGGCCAAGGATCAGCGCGCCATCCAGCGGGAATTCCTCCGTGTGTGTTACCACGCGGGTCCGTCCTTCGGCGCCCAGAATGATCTTGTTGCCACCCCCGGTCTGTGTCACTACGCCAGCGCGGAAGCCGAGATCGAATCTCTGATAACCGAAGCGATACTGACCCTCAATGCCCAGGTCGGGAATCCCGGACGGAAAGCTGATGGTTCCACCGAACTCGTGCCGAGCGAATGCCCGATAGGGCGCGTTGAACGACGGCGTGCCGGTCGTTTGTGCCGCCCCGGCGCTCGCCCACAGGGTTGCCGCCACTATTCCGAGAACCACGTGACCTGGTCGCATCAGATCCTCCCCTCTGCATACTCCGCCACCACCCGTACGGCATCGTTGGCCACCTGGAGAAACCCGCCCCGTACCAGAAACGTGTGCGTCGCATCGGCGTGCCGCACTTTGAGATCTCCCTCGCCGAGCAGCGTCATGAAGGGAGCGTGACGTGGAAGAATACCGACCTGGCCGTCATAGGCCGGCGCAATCACGGCATCCGCGTCGCCCTCAAATACCGCCTGCTCGGGAGAGATGACCGTGACGTGCATCACGCCACCTCGAGCTTCTTGGCTTTTTCCACCGCCTCTTCGATGCCACCCACCATGTAGAACGCCTGCTCGGGCAGGTGATCGAACTCGCCCGCGACTAGGTGCTCGAAGCTCTCGATCGTGTCCTGCAGCTTCACGTAACGGCCGGGCGTCCCGGTGAAGGCCTCGGCCACGTGGAAGGGCTGTGAAAGGAACCGCTGCACCCGTCGCGCCCGTCCCACAATCCGCTTGTCGTCTTCGGACAACTCGTCCATGCCGAGAATGGCGATGATGTCCTGAAGGTCCTTGTACTTCTGCAGGATGCGCTGGGTTTCAATGGCGGCCTGGTAGTGCCGGTCACCGAGGTACTGCGCGTCGAGAATACGGCTCGAAGAGTCGAGCGGATCGACCGCAGGGTAGATGCCGATCTCGGTGAGGGCGCGGCTCAACACCACGGTCGCGTCCAGGTGGCTGAACGCGGTGGCCGGCGCCGGGTC
>JACQVB010000062.1 GCA_016209985.1 Gemmatimonadota bacterium
CTTCCCTCTTCCCCATCATTTCACTTCTCGAGCAGGATGGTGACGGGTCCGTCGTTAACGAGCTCGACCTGCATCATCGCCCCGAACTCACCCGATTCGACCTGCAGTCCGCGGCCGGCGAGCGCCCGCTTGAACGATTCATAGAGGGGGATCGCGATCTCGGGACGGGCGGCATCGACGAAGGACGGCCTCCTCCCCTTGCGCGCATCGCCGTACAAGGTGAATTGCGAAATCACCAGGACCGCGCCACCGGTCTCGGCGACGTCGCGATTCATCTTACCTTCGTCATCGGAAAAAATGCGGAGTCCGGCGATCTTCTCGGCCATCCACCCGACCTGCTCCTCGCCGTCGGTCGCGGTGAAGCCCACGAGCACGAGAAGACCGCGGCTGATGGATCCGAGCACGCGATCATCGACACGGACCGAGGCTTTCGAGACTCGCTGGAGGACGACGCGCATGAATAAAGGTTGGAAGGGTTGTAAAGGGTCTGAAGGGTTCTAAGCGCTCGCCCCGAGTACACCCTTAGAACCCTTAGAACCCTTAGAACCTCTACAACCTTTCTCCCTCATTCCACCGTCACCGACTTCGCCAGATTCCGCGGCTGGTCCACGTTCTTGCCCCGGTGCACCGCGATGTAGTAGGCCAGGAGCTGGAGCGGGATCACGCTGAGGACCGGCGTGAACGGATCGATCGTTTCCGGAATGGTGATCAGGTGGTCGGCCAGGCCGGCGATCTGGTCGTCTCCTTCGGTCACCACCGCGATCACCCGGCCGCGGCGCGCTTTCACCTCTTGAATATTGGAGACGATCTTCTGGTAGACCGCGTCTCGCGGCGCGATGAACACCACGGGCATCGAATCGTCAATCAGCGCGATGGGGCCGTGCTTCATCTCCGCCGCGGGGTAGCCCTCGGCGTGGATGTAGGAAATTTCCTTGAGCTTGAGGGCGCCTTCCAGCGCCACCGGGAAATTGTACCCGCGGCCGAGGTAGAGCGCGTTGGAGGTGCCCTCGAACACCGATACCAGTTTCTCGACCTCGCTGGCCCGCGCCAGCACGTCGAGGGCCTGCTCCGGAAGGCGGTTGAGCGCGCGCACGACTTCCCGTCCCTGCAGCACCGAGAGGGAGCGCAGGCGGCCCAGGTGCAGCGTCAGGAGGCCCAGCGCCACGACCTGGCAGCTGAATGCCTTGGTGCTGGCGACGCCGATTTCCGGGCCGGCGTGGATGTAGATCCCGCCGTCGACTTCCCGGGCGATGGTGCTGCCGACCACGTTCACGATCCCGATGGTCCGTGCCCCGCGGCGCTTTGCTTCCCGCAGAGCCGAGAGGGTATCGGCGGTCTCGCCGCTCTGGGAGATGCCGATGACCAGGGTGTGCTCGTCCACGATCGGATTGCGATAACGGAATTCCGAGGCGTACTCGACCTCGGTGGGGATGCGGGCCAGCTCTTCGAGCATGTATTCGCCGATCAGCGCCGAGTGCCACGACGTGCCGCAGGCGGTCAACACCACCCGGTTGAACGAGAGCAGCTCTTCGTCGGTCAGGTTCAGGCCGCCCAGCTTGGCATTGCCTTCGTCTTCCAGCAGCCGGCCGCGCAGCGCGTTCCGGATGCTCTCGGGCTGCTCCATGATCTCCTTGAGCATGAAGTGACGGAACCCGCCCTTCTCCACGCTCGAGAGATCCCAGTCCACACGGCTGACCGGCTTCTCGATTCGGCCGGTCTCCAGATCGGTGACCCGGTACCCATCGGGAGACAGCACCGCGATCTCGTCGTCGTCGAGATAAACCACCGAGCGGGTGTGCTGGAGCACCGCGGAGGCATCGGAAGCGATGAAGTACTCCCCGTCGCCGAGGCCTACCAGCAGGGGCGATCCATGACGCGCCGCGACGATCTTCTCGGGTTCCCGGGTGGAGAGCACCGAGATCCCGTAGGTGCCCTCGACCCGTTTGAGCGCCCACGCGACCGCGGTTTCCAGGGGCACCGCAGGACCGTATGCCTCCTCGATCAGGTGCGCCAGAACTTCCGTGTCGGTTTCGGAGCGGAACTTGTGCCCGCGCTTGACCAGCGCAGCGCGCAGCGGCGCCCAGTTTTCGATGATGCCGTTGTGCACCACGGCGATGGTGCCGCCACAGTCGGTATGCGGATGCGCGTTGATCTCGTTGGGCACTCCGTGCGTCGCCCAGCGGGTATGCGCCAACGCGACGTGTCCCTTGGGCAGCCGGCCATCCAGCCGCGTTTCCAGCGCGGAGATTTTCCCCGCCGTCTTCTCGACCAGCAGGCGGCCTCCCGAGTTGACCGCGAGTCCCGCGGAGTCGTAGCCGCGGTACTCCAGTCGCTTCAACGCCTCCAGCACCAGCGCGGCCGCCTCCCGCCGCCCGACATAGCCTACGATTCCGCACATCGAATGGCCCCTTTCAGTTTCCCAACGCCGCTCGCGCCGTGGCGACCAGCGCCTCCGCCATTGGAGCCGACGGAGCTTCGGCGATCAGCCGTACGATCGGCTCGGTGCCCGATGGCCGGACGTGCAGCCATCGATCGTCCCACGCCAGCCGCAACCCGTCCTGCCGGTCCGGTCGGGCGTCCGGGTAACGCCGCATCAGCTGCTGGTACATCCGCTCGACGTCACCACCGCGCGGCGCTTTCCCCTTGACGATCACATAGCGCGGCTGCTCGCCAACCAGCTCCGCGACGCTCTTGCCGGTGACCGCCATCAGATGCAGGACCAGCGCGATCGCCAGCGGCGCGTCGCGGCCGAGGTGCAACGCCGGAAGAATAACACCGCCGTTTCCTTCGCCCCCGATGACCGCGTGGTGCCCCCGGATGGCGCGCGCCACGTTGGCCTCCCCGACCGGAGCGCGCTCCACCCGTGAACCCTGCATGCGGGCGGCGTCGTCTACCACCAGCGAGGTGGAAAGGTTCACCACCACCAGCCCCTTGGTCTCGGCCAGCACCGCCCGGACCGCGAAAGCAAGCGTGTAATCCTCTCCAATGGGAGACCCGGTTTCATCGGTGAGGGCCAGGCGATCGACGTCGGGGTCCAGGGCC
>JACQVB010000059.1 GCA_016209985.1 Gemmatimonadota bacterium
AGGCGGGCAAGGCGGGCCGGGCGGGCCGGGCGGGCCGGAGGAAGGAGTGAAGGGATGAGATTGTTGTTCAAGATTGTTGCACTGTTTGCTGGGTGCGCACTGTCGCTCAGTCGGCCCGGTCTGGCGCAGGACGAGCAGATCGGACTGCGGCTGGGAGTGTCACCGCCGACGTCCATCAAGGTCGAGACTCTCGATGGGCAGACCGTCGACCTGGCCTCCTACCTGGGGAAGAAGCCGGTCCTGATCGAGTTCTGGGCTACCTGGTGCCCCGTGTGCCAGGCGCTGCTCCCCAAGATCGAAGCGGCGCACCAGAAATACGGTGACCAGGTCGATTTCGTGGTGGTGGCGGTGGGTGTCAATGAAACGCCGCGCTCCATCAAGCGGCACATGGACCAGCATCCGATGCCCTTTGAGCCGCTATGGGACGGCAAAGGGGTGGCGGTTCGCGCGTTCGAGGCGCCTTCCACTTCCTATATCGTCGGACTGAACGCGAAGGGGAAGGTGGCGTATACGGGGCTCGGAGATAGGCAGGATATCGAGGCGGCGGTGGCGAAGATACTGGACGGTAAGGGACGGTAAGGGTGAAATAAGAAGGGCGACCGGTTGGCCGCCCTTCGTTTTTCACTCTTACCGACCCTTACCGTCCCTTACCGACCACTTGAGTCTCCCGCGACTTTCCCCACCGCCGCGGTCAACTCGGTATACGCGGTCGGATCGATTTCCCGGAACGGCACCGCCCGATACGCGATCTTCCCGTCCGGTCCTACGACGAAGAGGTTGCGGTTATCGGTGTTGCCGCGGATCGCGCCGTAAGCCTTGCCGACGCTCAAATCCCGGTCACTCGCCATCAGGAACTGCATCTGGTCATCCCGCTCCCAGGCCGCCAACGTGTCTACCGGATCCGCGCTGATCCCGATGAGGATGACGTTCTGGCCATTCTTGAAGATCTGTGCGTACTGATCACGGTACGCATGCATTTGAATCGTTCAGCCACGCGTTCGTGCTTTGAAGAAGAACGCGAGCACCACCGTCTTCCCCTTGAAGTCGCTCAGCTTGATCGGATCTCTGAGGACGCCGTAACGGGTGGCGCCGGGCAGGGAGAAATCAGGAGCGACGGCCCCGACCTCGAGCGGTGGCGCCGTCACGGCGGGAGCGGCAGCCTGCTGCGCCCAGCCGGCGCGAGCGGCCAGGGAAAATGCCGCGAATAGCAGGACGACTACGAGTCTGCGCATGGACAGGCCTCCTGGTAAATGACCGCCTGATCTCCAGTATATGGGCTCGGGGCGCCGGGCGTCAGCCTAGCGCACCAGCCGGATCTCTATGCCGGGCGCCGGGGTGGAAATGACTTGTACCACCCGGTGTTCTGTCTTTCCCACGTAGTACTGGGCCGTCCGCTTGTTGAGCGTTACCGCCGCCGCCCATGTGTCCTGATCTCCCAGAGCTTCCGAGCCGTTGACCGATACCTCCACCGGAACGGGCCCGCCGGCTTCGTAGAGATAGACGGTCAGACGGCCGGTGTAGCCGGGCGCGAGCGGCAGCGCCGAGATCAGGACGTCGAGCATGTTCGAATCGAAGACGCCATCGCCGACCTTGTCGTCGATCGTGAACGGCGGGTCCCCTTGCTCCCAGAAGCTGCCGGTCACACGCGGGGGGGAGAACTCCAGACGCAAGATTCGATGTTCGCTGTGCGAGGAGTGCCGCCGGGGCATGAGCGTGGCGGGATCGGCCACGGCGCTGTCCAGCATGGAGCCGGTCGGACCGGTGACTTCCTGCACCCGGATGATCGCGGGCTTGCCGTTGTCCTCGCCGAGGAACACACGGTCTTCCAACGTTCCCATCTGCTCCTCGGTCCCGCCCTGGACTTTGAGCAGACGGAGCGACTGGCGATAGGGCGCGATGCGTGTGGGATCGAGCCGTGCCGGTGGCGATCCGGAAGCCGCCGCCGCTGGTGGCGCTGCGTTGGGCGCGGCCTGCGCGTACAGTGGGAGACCGGCGAATGTCAGAATCGTCGACAGAGAAAACAGCAATCGGGATGTCACCCTGCCTCCATGAACATTCGGGGATGGCATTCGATTCAACAATTGAAAACTACTCGCGCCGGTCACCTGATGTTGTACGCCTCGCGGCTGGGACGCAGCGGCCGCATGAGCCAGTATGGGCGGCGGCTTCCATCGGGACCGGGTGCGGGTCGTGATAGCGCCAGCCACTCCCGGTACACCTGATGGGAACGAGATGTGTCCGCGTACACGTCCCCCTCTCGATCCTCGGGGCCGGCTTTCTCGACCCGGACCAGCTGATGCCAGGCGTGCTGGCCGGAAATAGGGTCCGGATGCACCGGGAACGTCAGGTTCTGATGAACTCCGGCGTCATGCCACCAGACGCGCGACGAATCCGGGTCGGCCGAGCTCCACGCCCGCACGCCATGCTCGCGCCGCATGAGCCAACCGGTGCCCGAGCGCTCGAGGCGGACCTTGGCGGAAGTCCACCGGTCCATCCCTTCTGTTTCGGACGTCCGCCAACGGCCCATGTGGTGAGAGCAGGCCACGACCCCTGACTGAATCCCTTCAGTCACCCAGGCGCGGGTCACGAAGTAGCCGATCTCGGTATTCAGCCTCACCAGCGCTCCGGTCTCCACCCCGACTCTCGCGGCGTCATCAGGATTGATCCACAGCGGATTGGAGTGGGCGATCTCGGCCAGCCACTTGGCATTCCCGCTGCGGGTATGGATCAGCACCGGCAGCCGGAAGGTTGGCACCAGGCAGAACTCGTTCTTTTCTCCGGACAGTTTCTGGGGCGACACATGACTCGGTGCGTACGTGGGAATCGCGTATTCCGGCCAACCCCACGCAGCGAGCGTCGCAGAGTAGAACTCGAGTTTTCCGCTGGGGGTGGGGAAGCCTCGGCGGACTACCCCGTCGGACATGACCCCGGCAAGACGTCGACCGCTCGAATCAGGCGGCGGCAGCGGCCGGGGAGCGACGTTGGGATCGGCCGGTGCGGGCGCACCGGAGTACACCGCCCCGGTCGAGGGATCCACCGCGACGTCCGAAAGCTCGGACTTGGGGACCGCTTGCTCGTGCGTCTGGTAGTTGTCCCGCACCACTTCGAACGCGCCCACCCGCCGCATGTATTCCAGCGCGGTCATGCCCGCGCGCGCGGCCGTCTCCGGCAACCCGGGAACCGAATTCTCGAAGATCCAGCGGTAGTACTCGTCGATGGTGATTTTCTCGCCGGCCCGGTAGGGGGATTCGAAATGCCGCCGGATGCCCAGTTTCCCGTCGGGATCGATGCGCCAGGACAGCTCGATCCAGAATTCGTTCTCCTCCCAGACTTCCCCCGGATTCACCTCGCGGGTGTCCCGCACCGGGCGACCCTGCCGCTCGCGGAACGCCCGCTTCACCGGCTGGCGGAACCCGAGCCACTGCGCGGCGTGGGTCTCATAGGAGTGCAGGTCGTGGCGCTCGCCCCCCAGCCCCATCGGCAGCACGTAATCCGCGAACCAGGCAGTTTCGCTCCAGACCGGTGTCAGGGCCGCGTGACAGCCGACTAGTGATTCGTCCTGCAGGACCTCGATCCAGGAAAAACCGTCGGGGTTGGTCCAGACCGGGTTGTACACCCGGGTGAAGTACATCGCCAGCTTCCCGCGTCCCTCCTTGAGCAGGTGCGGCAGGAGAAACGACATCTCGAAGAAGGCCAACGGATACTCCCGCGGCCAGGTGAGCTCGTTCCAGTGTTCGGGATGCGCCGGAGTGGTATGGTGCTTCGGTACGAACTTGTTGGTCCGATTCGGAATGGTACCGCCCCGCGTGCCTACGCTGCCGGTGAGGACGTTGAGGAGAAACAGGCAGCGCGATGTCATCCACCCGTGCAGGTTGCCGGCGGCGGAGGCGCGCCAGTTGTGCGCGGCGAGGGCCGTGCCGGCCCGGACGACGAGCCGTGCCACTTCGACGATTGATTCGGCCGGTACGCCCGCTTCTGCCGCAGCGAATTCCGGCGTGTACCGTTGATACATCTCGCGTAACGTCCGCTCGAACTCCTCGAACACCGGATCGCGATCCGGGCGGCAGGCCCTGAGGTACTGCTCCCAGTTGACCCAGCGGCGGACGAAGTCGCGGTGGTAGCGCCCTTCCTGGATGAGGATGTTCGCCACGGCGAGCAGCACGGCTGGCTCGCTCCCCGGTCGGGTGGGGAGCCAGAGATCGGCGTGGGTGGCGGTGTTGGAGAGGCGAGGGTCGAGGACGATCACCTTGGCTCCGCCCTTTTTCCCTTCCATGATCCGCTGGGCATGAGGATTGAAGTAGTGACCACTCTCGAGGTGCGCACTGATGAGCAGGATGACCCGCGCGTTGGCGTAATCGGGACTGGGCCGGTCGGTGCCCATCCAGAATGCGTAGCCGGCGCGCGCTCCCGAGGAGCAGATGTTGGTGTGGGAGTTGTGGCCATCGATGCCCCACGATGCCAGCACGCGCTCGGTGAATCCGTCTTCTCCCGGGCGGCCCACGTGGTACATCACCTCATGGCGGCGGTCCTCCAGAATCGCCTGGCGAACCCGGCCGGCCATGTCGTCCAGGGCGGCATCCCATGAGACGCGTTCCCACTGGCCGCCACCGCGCCGCCCCACGCGCCGAAGCGGAAACAGAATGCGCTCCGGGTCTTCGGTTTGATTGAGAGTCGCGGGACCCTTCGCGCAATTCCTTCCGCGGCTTCCCGGGTGCAGGGGATTCCCCTCGAACTTTCGGATTTCTTCGGTCTGCTTGTCGATGTAGGCGAGGAGTCCGCAAGCCGACTCACAGTTGAAGCAGGTGGTGGGGACCAGCGCGTACTGATGCTCCTCGCGGCGGGGCCAGGCACGGGACTCGAGCTCGGTCCAGTCATCCCAGCGCTCGGGTGGTGGATAAGCGGCGAGGCCGGGCTGCATGGGGAGGGTGTCCCCAGGGTGTTGGGAAGCCAAAGGGTTGCGACCTTCTTCAGTCATTCATTTCTCCAGCAATCAAGGTGTCAGGTGTCAGGGGTCAGGGTTTCAGATAGAGTTCCCTGGCACCTGATCCCTGACACCTGACACCTATGAGATTGGCACCGCCTGCCCCGCCATGACATAGGCGTGCTCGTAGGCGAGCAAGCCGAGCAGGGCGAGGGCCGCAGCCAGGGGCTCCAGCGCGTTCGATCCGAAGAGAAGCAGAACGAGCGGCATGATCGTTCCGAAGGTGATAGCCGACCAGAACAGGTTGGCGTACCGGCCACGGATCAGCAGGTGGGCGGCGGCCGCCGCGTTGGAGGAAGCATGTCGCGCGGTCGCTTCCCCGAGAAAGATCAGGACGAGGTGCGCGCCCAACGCCCATGCCAGGACTCCATGCAGGTAGGTGGCCTCCGCCCTGGTGTGGGGGACCAGGAAGCCGATGATGGCAAGAATGCCGCTTCCCGCGACGATCATCTGGATGGTGAGCTGCGGGCCAAGCAGCGGGCTTTGCCACAGATCGCGGGCCTCGCACTGGGCGAATAGGAACGCGGTGTAAATCGCGGCCCCGAGCGCCAGCACCGCGACACCCGCGGCGAAGACCGGATTGGGGATGCCGCCGCGCAGCGCAGCAACGATCCATATGGCCAGCAGCAACCCGTATGCGCTGATCAGGTATGCGCCCCGCGTGAGCCAGGATCGCCACTGCGGCTTGACGATCACGAACCAGAACCGGTCCGGACGCTTGAGATCGGCAATCAGCAGAAGGCCGGTCACGACCAGCGCGAGCATGCTGATCAGCGGGGCCAGCAGGGTGAAGAGGCCTCCGGTAGGGACGCGCAGCAGCAACGGGAGCGATGCGACGAAGGCGGCGCCCGCGGCGATGGACTTGGTCCACAAATAGCCCGACACCTTCCAGCGCCAGGTGATGGGGTGGGCGACGTCGTAAGCGACCCGGGCCTCGGGCAAGTCCGGCGGGTCGGCGGGCCGGCGGGTCGCTGGTCCGGTTCTCAAGCCGCCCGCCTGCCCGCCTGCCCGGCTGCCCACCCTATTGTCCGTCGCCGTCCCCTCCGGACGTTCCGACCACATGTACTGCGCGTCGTGCCGCGCGGCCAACGGATCGAGCGCCGCTCCGTGGGCGCCCACGTAGAACGCCTTGGGCCGGGTGCCCTGTTCCGGGCGCCGCAAGGTCACCGCGGCCGAACCGATCACCTGGCTTACGCGCGAGGCCGGGTCTTCGAGATCACCGAACAGGAGCGATTCGGTCGGGCACACGACGACGCAGGCGGGAAGCAGTCCCCGATCGATGCGATGGGCGCAGAAGTGGCACTTGCCGGCGGTGTCGTCCACCGGATCCATGTAGATGGCGTCGTAGGGGCAGGCCTGCATGCATGCCTTGCAACCGATGCAGCGGTCATGATCGATGTCGACAATGCCGTCGGGCCGCTGGTGCATGGCCCGGGTGGGACAGATGTAGACGCAGGGCGGCTCGGCGCAGTGATTGCATCGGAGGACTGCGAAATGGCGCCGGGCGGCGGGGAACCGCCCCACTTCCACGTTCTTTACCCAGGTCTTGAAGACCCCGACCGGAACGTCGTTCTCCGATTTGCAGGCAGTGGTACACGCGTGGCACCCGATGCAGCTCGTCTGGTCGATGACCCAGGCGTACCTCACCGCCCGTCCCCACCCAGTGCGGAGTGCGGAACGCGGAACGCGGAATGATGGTCATCCGGATACCCGCCGCGACCACTCTGCACTCCGCGCTCCGCGCGCCGCACTTCGTGATGGGTATTCATGCGTCCCAAAGCTAATGATTTCGAGACGCAAGGTAGGAAGCGCTACTGGAACTTGACCTGCGGCGCCTCCCGTTTTTCCGCCCCGGTGACCTCGAAGTACTCGCGCGCACCCTTGCCGGTCGCCTTCGCGGTCAGCACCTGGGGGAACTGGCGGATGTAGGCGTTGTAGGTCTGAACCGCGGTGTTGTAGTCTTGCCGGGCGGTGGCGATCCGGTTTTCGGTCCCCTCGAGCTGGTCCTGCAGCATCCTGAAATTCTCGTTTGCCTTGAGCTGCGGGTAGGCCTCGGAGATGGCGATCAGCCGTCCCAGTGCGCCGGTGAGCGTTTGGTTGGCGTCCGCCATCTGCTGCAAGCTCCCGCTCTGGATCGCGCCGCCCAGTTTGGCGCGCGCCTCGGCCACCTCGGTGAAGATCGTCTCCTCGTGCTTCGCGTAGCCTTTGACGGTTTCCACCAGATTGGGGACCAGGTCGGCGCGGCGCTGGAGCTGGACCTCGATCTGACTCTTGTAGGCGTTTGCCTGCTCGTCCAGGGTCTGAATGCGGTTGTACCCGCAGCCAGCGGAGAGGACGGCAATGAGCGACACGGTCAACCAGCGCATTGGTACTCCTCTTTGTGGGACGAAGCTCATAACGCGTTCACGATGCGGGCAAGCTGCTCCACGCCGTCCATATACTGCGCCGCGACCGGATCGAACGGCTTCAAGGCCCCCCGCCGCCGGCCCGACCGGGATTCCAGGGCCCATTCGAACGGGGCGGCATTCAACCCGGTGGCCTTGGCCGTTTCCCGCACCAGCGCAACGCCGTCCCGCGGTGGTGCCGCACCCTTGAGACGCAGAATGGCGCGGAAGAATACCAGGAACGTGCTCGATGCGTTTTGCATCAGCTGCTCGAGAACTCTCGGGTGACCCGCTGCCGCCGCGTACTCGGTGCGCAGGTGCAGCAGCTTGCCTCGGACCTCGCGCTCCAACTGTTCCCGGAGCTGATCGCGGTCCGTGGCCAGGCCATCCAGCGGGTCACGCCCCCGCAGTACCCGATGCGCATCGCGCATGTCCTCGATTTCCAGGGGAAACACATCGGCCGAAGCCCGCCATTCCTCATCGGAAAAGATGAGTGGCGCGGTCTCCCCCTTTCGGGTCCACTCGGCGAGCGTGGCGGCGGCCAGGTGAAGCGCGCTGGTCGAGGCATCGCGAACGATCATGAGCAGATTGATGTCGGAGCGGCCGGCGACGTACTGGTCCCGGGCGGCGGAGCCGTAGAGCATGAGGGACGCGAGATTGGCGCCGAGCGCAGACTCGAGGCGCTGGGCAAAGCGTTCGACTCTGGTCTCAACGTCTGTCATTCTCACCCCGTTTCTGGCACTTCTAGAAC
>JACQVB010000058.1 GCA_016209985.1 Gemmatimonadota bacterium
GCGCCGCCCTGAGCGGAGCGAAGGGGAAGAGGGAAGAGTAAACCCCCGCACCGGAGGATCTCGATGAGGGCCAGGATCATGGGGATGACCGTCGCCTTGCTTGCGCTGGGAACATCCGGAGCGCGGGCGCAGTATCCGGCCGGCCAGCATTTCAGCCCGAACGTTCATCTCGTGTCGCACATTCCGCTCGGCGCCGGCGGGACGGTGATGGACATCGAGATGGAGCAGGAGCTTTCCCGCCCGTTCGTGTATGTGTCCCGCTCGGATTACGGGAAGCCGGCCATCGGCAAGTCCATCGGATTCGATGTGCTGAGCATCAAGGATCCGGCGACGCGCGTCATCCGTCGCTGGCGCATCGACAACCCCGATCTGCACCAGGGCCTCGGCGGAATGGCGGGGAAATACTTCAAGCTCAAAGGCCGCTACTACTACGTGCAGTCGTTTCAATTCCGGGGGTCCGGTCCCGATCTGGATCTGGGCGACATCGTGTTCGATGTGACCACTCTTCCCGACACGACCGGGATGCGCGAGGTCGGGCGCATCCGTCCGCCGAATCTTCCTGGCGGGACCCACAATCTCTTCGCTTACAAGCATTCGGACGGCCGGACCCTCCTCTTCATCACGGTGGAAGCGACACCGGCTTATCCCTTTGGCGCGCATGTCTACGACATGGAGAAGTTCGTCGCCGGTGCACCGGACCAGGGTTTCATCGGCGGCATCCCGTTGCCGGGCCCGCGCGGATCCAACCGCGGATACCACGACGCGTACGTTGCCTACGATCCGGCAAATCACCGAGACGTGTTCTACGGGGGTGGACCAGAGACCACCCCGTTGGGCGGCAACTACGTCTATGACGTGACCGACGTGAAGAACCCTCAACTCCTCGCGACCATCATCGCGCAGTCGTCCATGCAGTCGGGTGGGCACACGTTCGTGGCGACGCCCGATGGCCGTTATGGCTTCACGGTCATGACCTCGCTGGCTCATCAGCCCCTTCGTATCTGGGACCTGAAACCCGCGCTGGACGGCACCACGCCGGTGATCAGGCAGCCGATCGGCGAGTGGACGGTGGCGCCCACCAAGAGCAGTCACATGATCGAAGTCCGCTGGCCGTACGCCTTCGTCGCCGACTACGAGCAGGGCCTGCGGGTGCTGGACATCAGGAATCTGGCCGATCCGGTCCAGGTCGGCTTCTACGACACCTACGACTATCGAACCCCTTACGGGGTGGGGACCGAAGCGGCGGGCGCCTTTGGGCTGGACGTCCGCAATGCCGACGGCCTGATCGTGGTCCCTGACCTGCAGAGCGGCTTCTGGGCGTTTCGGATGGATGGGTTCGAGGGATGGAACGGGCACGATTGGGGCATGCCGAACGTCAGCTCGGTACAGGATTGGGATAACGGGCCCGACGGAGCGCCGAAGCAGCGTGGTGTGAGTTGACCAAGGCGGTAAAAGGCGGTAATAAGGCGGTACGGGCAGCCGGTTGGAGGATCGATTCTGCCGCCCTTTGCCGCCCACTACCGCCCCTTACCGCCTGATAATGGAGGCTCGATGACACGTCTGATCGTCGGCGTGGCGATCGTTGGCTTCATCGCCGGACCCACCCCGCTGCACGGGCAGTACCCGGCCCCCGGACAGCACTTCAGTCCCAATGTCCACCTGGTGACGCATGTGCCCCTCGCCGGTGCGATGAAGGTTTCCGACCTCGAAGTCGAACAGGAGCTCTCGCGTCCCTACGCGTACCTGTCGCGCGGTCCCGATCCCATCGGGTTCGACATCGTGACCTTCAAGGACACCGGCAAGGGCCAGCGGATTTACTCCTGGGCCATCGAGAACCCGGAGCTGCACAACGGCCGCGGGGTGAATGGCAAGTACTTCAAGCTCAAAGGACGCTACTACTACGTGCAGGCGGTACAGATCCGCCAGGGCTCTCCCGATCGCGAGCTGTCCAGCATCGTCTTCGACGTGACCGGCCTCCCCGACACCAGCAAGGTGCGCGAAGTGGGCCGGATCCGGGTGCCGGACGCTCCGGGTGGCGCGCACAATCTGTTTCCCTACAAGCATTCCGACGGACGGGTGCTGCTGGTCAACACCGCCGAGGCTCCCAACGGATACCCGTACGGGGCGCTGATGTATGACATGGAGAAATTCCTGGCCGGCGCAACTGATTACGGCCTGGTGGGAGGCGTTCCGCTGCCCGAGCCCCGTGGCGCGGCGCGCGGTTACCACGACGCCTATGTCGCCTACGACGTCGCCAACCACCGCGATGTGTTCTACGGTGGCGGGCCCGAGACGACTCCTCTGGGCGGGAACTTCGTCTACGACATCACCGACCCCAAGAACCCGAAGCTGCTCGCCACCATCATCGCGCAGTCGTCGATGCAATCGGGCGGTCACACGATCGTCGCGACGCCCGACGGCCGCTACGCGATGACCATCATGACCTCGCCGGCGCACCAGCCGGTCCGCTTCTGGGATCTGAAGCCGGCGCTCGACGGAACCACGCCGGTCATCAAGATGCCGATCGGGGAGTGGACCGTGGCACCGTCGAAGAGCGGCCACATGATCGAGATTCGCTGGCCCTATGCGTTCATCGCCGATTACGAGCAGGGACTGCGCGTCCTCGACATCCGCAATCCGACCGACCCGATGGAGGTGGGATTCTACGACACGTACAACTACCGCATCCCGTTCGAGCCCGGCGGCGTGGCCTTCGGCGCCTATGGACTGGACGTGCGCAATGCCGACGGCATGATCGTCGTCGCCGACGATTATTCCGGCTTCTGGGCCTTCAAGATGGATGGCTTCGAGGGATGGAATGGACGCGATTGGGGGATGCCGAACGTCTCCAGCGTGCAGGATTGGGACAACGGACCCGAGGGTGTGCCGAAAGCGGCGCGGGTGTCCTGAGCCGCGCAGCGGCGAAGGATCTGCCGTCATCTGAAAAACAAGGAGTTGAAATGACTCGAAGAATAGCAGGCGCGGTGACGGCCTTGGTTGTGCTTGGCATCGCGCAGGCGCAGGGTCAGGCGTATCGTCCCGATCCGCGCCCGGGGGAGCAGGGAAGCTCCAACGTACGCATCATCGGCCACCTCCCGTTGAATGTGGCCGGTCCGTTCAATACGTCCGACATCGAGATGGAGCAGGAGCTTTCGCGGCCGTACGTGTACGTGGATCACGCCAACGAAGCCGGTCTCCCGAACCCCAGGATCGGGTTCGATATCATCAGCATCAAAGACCCCAGCAAACCGCAGCTCCTCTACAGCTGGCAGATCGAAGACGCGGCATTGCACCGAGGAGCGGGATCGCTGGCACCCACGTATATCAAGACCCACGGGCGCTACTACTTCTGGAACGGATTCCAGTTCCGGTCCGGCGGGCCGAACGTGGACCTGGGTGCCATCGTGTGGGACGTGACCGGACTGCCAGATACGTCGAAGATCAGGGAAGTGGCGCGGATCCGCGCGCCGGAGGCCCCTGGGGGCGAGCACGAGACCTTCTCGTATAAGCACTCGACCGGCCTCGCCCTGGTGGTGGCGCAGACGGTCTCTTCTGCCGCGTACATCTATGACGTCGATCGCGTCGTGGCCGGCGATCCCAATCCGGTCATCGGCAAGGCGATCAATCCGACCGAAGGCACCTCGGGCGCCCGGGCCAGCTGGCACGACTTCTACGTGGGCTACGACCCGGTGACCAAGCAGGACAAGCTCTATGCCGGCGGCGGCGGCGGTGCCTTCGTCTACGACATCACCGATCCCGCCAATCCCAAGGTCATCGCCTCGGTGACCGGAGTGTCCGGGGTGACCGGGATCCACACGTTCACCCCGACGCCCGATGGGCGTTATGCGGTGGGGCATCCGCTCCCCACCTATCAGTACGCGCCCGCCCGGATTTTCGATCTGAAGCCGGCGCTGGATGGAACCGTGAAGAACATCTCGCGGCCCATCGGCGCGTGGACTCCGTCCTGGAATGGGTCGGTGCACAACTTCGAGGTCCGCTGGCCGTATGTGTTCGTCGCCGGCCAGAGCGATGGGTTCCAGGTCTTCAACATGATGGATCCCACCAATCCGTACACGGTCGGCTATTACGTCACTCGGCCCGGCCCCTACCTCCACGGTATCGGGATCGCCGGGTTCACCGACGAGCGTCCCGGCGGCCGCAGCAACAGCATGTACGAAGGGGCGTGGGGCGTCGACGTGCGGAACGCCGATGGTCTGGTGGTCATCAGCGACTTCGACAGCGGATTCTGGGCCTTCAAGATGGACGGCTTTGATGGATGGAACGGACACCAGTGGGGCATGCCCCACGTCAGTTCCGTGCAGGACTGGGATAACGGGCCCGACGGGGCGCCGAGGCCGGGGAAGGTGAGCTGAGAGGCAGGGAAGAGGGAAGAGGGAAGAGGGAAGAGGGAAGAGTAAGACCGAAGCAAAGAAAAGCCCCGGGACTCAACCCCGGGGCTTTTCCTCTTCCCTCTTCCCTCTTCCCTAAATCCCTGTGGGATTCGTGCACGACGCCGGCGGATTACTCCGCGGCAGGCACTCGTCCTCCGGCAATGCGAGGTAGGGGAAGATCTTGTTGGTCGTCTTCTCCTTGGGCAGACTCGCGAGCCGGTTGAAGCGGCGGGTGTCCACCCAGCGGTGCCCGCCCTCCCACATCAACGAATAGAGCCGGTTGTACAGCAGCTCGTCGATGAACGCCGCGTCGGTCGAAGCCGGGGTCAACCCGATAGTCGCCGCCGGCTGAAGGCCGCCCGCGGTCGTCCGAATGAAATCGATGTCCTGAATGGCGCCGGCCTTGTCACCGGTGAACCACCGAGCCTCGGCCCGGAGCAGAATCAACTCCTCATTCCGGATAATCGGAATCGGCGTATCCGAAGTGGGGTAGAGCTTCCAGCAGGAGTTCACCGTGTACCCGTGGTTCACCTTGGCCGTGATCTTCTGAATCTTGGTGGTGAATCGGTTATCGATGGTGGTGCCGTTGGTCTGCGCCCCGGCCTCCAGCTCCGGCTGGGCGAACAACTGCCGGCAGGTCGGATCGAACAGCGGGTTGGTGCGGTCGCCCGAACGGGTGCTGTAGGTGTCGTATGCCCCGAACCGGAGCGAGGCCGTAGTGCTGAGGAACGATGCTCCGAGGGCGGTGAGCGCCGCGGTGTAGTTCGTGGCACCCGTTCCCGCCGCCGCCACCTCGGCGATACTACCTCGGTAGACCTCGATCCGGGCCTTCAGGGCGCGGTTAAAGGTCAGGAACGTTGCCGGCGTGTTGAAACCAGTCCCTTGCGTGGCCGCGGTGGTAAAGCCCGGCGGCAGGGTGAAGGAGAACGCGCTGCCGGCGGCCTGCAGATGGGTCTGGGCCTCGTCCAGGAGCTGGACAATCCGGCTCTGCACCGCGGCCTTGGTCGCGATCGGGGCGGCGGGATCACTGGTCTTGATGTCCACGTCGATCGGCATCCCGGACTGATCGAAGACATTCAGCAGCCGGATCAGTGCCAGCGCCTGCATGGTCTTGGTGACGCCGCGCACGCCGTCTTTTTGGGCGCCGGTCAACCCCGTGGCGGTCGCAAGGGCCGCCAGGATCACGTTGCCCTGCTTGATCAGCCGGTAACCGGCACTCCAGCCGGCGTAGCTCGGCTCGCCCGTACCGATCTGGTCCAGGCGGTCAATCGGATGCTGGGGATTGGACGGGTCCAGCTCCATGCCTTCCCGGCCGAAGGTGCCGGTGAGCGAAATGTGGGACTGCAGGAACGAGGTCTCGAATTCGCGAGAGATTCCCATCACCCCGACCACGGCGGCGCCGACCTGCGCGGCGTTGGCGCCGCTCTGCAGCTCGGTGATGCTCTGGGCGCTGTAGTTGGGTACTTCGAAATCTCCGCATGCCGCTCCGAAGACGAGCGCGGTGCCCGTCGCGAGAAGCTGAAGTGCTCTTTTCATGGTCAGAACCCCACGTCGAGCGTGAGCCAGAACGTGCGGCTAGGCGGATAGGCCCACAGCTCCTGGCCCAAGCGGCTCGCCGCGCCTTGTTCTACCACCCACCGGGCATCGGAATCGACGCCCTGGTACGGCGTGCTGATCCAGAGATTGCGCCCGGAGAGCGAGAGGCGCACGTAGCGCGCCCCGCTCCAGAAGCGGTGGACCATGCGATTGGGGAGATCGATGCCCAGCGTCGCTTCGCGCAGGCGCAAATACGAGGCGTCCTGCACGTATACCGACGATAGGCGGTTGCCGCTGGAGAACTGCAGCGGCCGGACTTGTCCGGTCGGCCGCCCGTCGCCCGGATACGGCACGTCCCAGTCGGGGCTGTTCCGGTTCAGGTCATAGAGCCACTGGGTCAGGTTGGCGACGCGGCCGCCCTTCTGCCGGTCCAGCACCAGCGACAGCCGGAAGGCCTTGACCGTAAGATCGCTGGAGAACTGGAGGGTGTAGTCCGGACGGTTCTCCCCGATCTTGATGCAGGCGCCCTTGGCGACCGGGGCACCGGTGACCGGGTCGACGGTGACCGTGGAGTCTCTTCCGTAAATGGCCGTTGCCGAGCCGCCCTGCTCGATCCGGATGCCGCCCCCGCCGAAACTGCAGCCGCCGAACTTGGGAACCGGCAGCGAGTCGATCGTGCTGCGGAAGGAGTGGAAGGAGATCCGGGGGTTCCACTGGACGGCGGCGGTCTGGATCGGCACGCCCGAGAGCGCCACCTCCAGGCCTTTGGTGGTCAGGATGCCGCCGTTCAGGAACTCCGAGGTGAACCCGTAGGAGCGCGCCAGCGACCGCGACAGCAGCAGGTCGGTGATGCGCTTCTGGTAGGCGGTGACCTCGAGATTCGCCCGCGCGTTGAACAGCGTCGCGTCGAGCCCGGCTTCGATCTCGCGCTGCCGTTCCGGAACGATGTTGGGCGCCGCGGCGGCGGCGGCGATCTGCCCCGCCGGTACGCCGCCCACGTTTAGCCCTTGCAGGGCGGTGAATTTCGCTCCGTAGCGGGGCTGGTTACCCGACTGTCCGAACGCGGCGCGCAGCTTGAGCTCGTCCAGCATGCCCGGCACCAGCCCGGGGAACCGGTACGAGGCGGAGGCTTTCGGATAGTAGAAGAGCTTGTTGGGATCACCGTTATTGCTGCTCTTGTCCGCCCGCACGCCGAGCGTGAGCAGGAGCTTCTCGCCCAGGGTCAGGAACTCTTCCTGCGCGAAGAAACCGAAGTCCTTCACATACTCGTGCTGCGCGTCGATCCCCACGTCCGTGCCGGCGGTCGTGATCTGCAGGCCGCCCACCAGGTTGCTGGAGCGCACGCGGTCGATGAACAGCTCGCGGGTTTCATACTGAGTACCTACCTGGGTGGTGGCGCTGAAACCCGACGTTTTCAGCGTATACACGCCGTTCGCGTTCAGGTTGTAGTTGAGGTTTCTGCTCTCCGACACGACCGAAGTGCCCAGCAGTCCGTCCAGGGCCTCGAACTGCAGCTCGGGCGGTGAGAAGACGCGGTTGTCCTGGTTGAAATAGTCGGCCCCCCCGTTGGCGATAAGCCGCAGGGTGTGCTGGACGCTGTTGACGATGTCGAGCTGCATCCGGCCGGAGCCGAGAACCCGCCAGACATCCTCGTAATTCTTGAACGCGGACGCGGTGTGCAACGGATTGGCCGCCACGTACGGGTTCACCGGATAGACGCCGCCCGTGCAGAAGGACTGTCGGGTGCCGTCCGGGCAGGTGGCCCGCAGATCGAAGAAGCTGGGCGTGTTGGACAATCCCGCGTAGTAGCTGGAGTTGTTGTTCTCGTTGATCGTCAGCCCTTTGTCGCCGCTGGTGTTGGCGACATCGGTCCCGATCTGAATCTGGAGCCGGCTCCCCACGCTTTGATCGACGTTCAGCTTGAGCGTCCGCTTGTCCGCGAAGGTGTTGTGGATGATGCCGCCTTCGTGGCGCACCAGGGCGGAAGCGTAGTAGCGGGTGTTCTCGGTGCCGCCGTTCATGCTGAGGTTGGTCTCGTAGTTGAACGGCTTCCCGCCGACCAGATACTGCTCGTTGTCGAAGAACTTGTCCGCGGCCCATCCGGTCACCGGATCATTGGCCAGAGCGCCGTAACGGGCGACTGCGTCCGCCAGAGACGGGAACCGCCGCAAGCCGACCGTCCGGGAGACCCGCGCGGTGCCGACGCGCTGGGTGATGGCGAACTGGGGTGCGCCCACCCGTCCTCGCTTGGTGGTGATGATGATGACGCCGTTGGAGGCCTTGGAGCCGTAAATGGCGGAAGCGGCCGCGCCCTTCAGGACCTCGACGTTCTCGATGTCGTTCGGGTTCAAATCCGCGATCCGGTTGGTCGAGTTCTCACCGCTCACCGCGATGGTCGTCCCGCGCGACGCCTGGCTCACGAAGTTGGTGCCGCGGGGAATCATCACGTCGCTGGCGATGACCCCGTCGATCACGTAGAGCGGCGTGAACGCCCCGTTGATCGAGGTGACGCCGCGCAGCGTCACGATGTCATTGCCACCCGGCGCGCCCGAACCCGAGACGATGTTGGCGCTGGCCAGCTTGCCGGCGAGCGCCTGACTCACCGAAGCGGCCGAGACCTTGGCCAGTTGGTCGGCGTTCACGGTCGCCACCGCGTTGGCCAGATTCCGCCGCTCGACTCCGGTCGCCTGTCCGGTCACGACGATCGCCTCGAGCTGGAAGTAGTCGCGGGCCAGGCTCAGGTCCACGGTGCTCTGGCCGGCGGCGACATTCACGTCTTTCCGCTTGAAGCCGATGCTCCGGACCGACACGGTCACATCGCGGACCGGGACCGCCAGGGTGAAGGTGCCGTCTTCCTTGATGGTGGTGCCGATCGTCGTCCCCACCACCGAGACCTGTCCCGAGTTGACCACCTCGGTGGTCAACGAGTCAGTGACTCGACCGGTGACGACGCGGGTCTGCGCCAGCGCGGGGAACGCCCCCGCGAGGATCAGGACCGCTGCCAAGACGAATTTGGATCTCATGAGTACGCTCCTAGGGAATGCGTGAAGTCGTACTGCGTCTGTCTGAACCGACGGACTTTGGTGGCGTCCCGGTCGCCACCGGGCGATTGCCACGGGAAAGCGTTGGAGCGATAGGGTACAGAGCCGTTACCATACGGGTCGTCCGTAGGACTGTCAAGCAATTGGCCGCCTTGACGCTGCATCGTCCCGCAGCGCACCTTGGAGCACATTCTCGCCTGCCTCACGGAGGTCCGTTATGTTCCGGAAGTTGCTGGTCCTGTTGGCCCCTGTCCTGGTTGGGTCCTCACTGGCGGCGCAGTATCCCGCCGGCCAAAACCAGAGTCCCAACGTCAGGCTCCTCTCCCACGTCCCGCTAGGCGCCGAGAATACGGTGATGGACCTGGAGGTGGAGCAGGACCTGTCTCGCCCCTATTCCTACGTCAGCCGCTCCAACTACGGGCGCGTCACCCCGCCGCAGATCGGCTACGATGTCATCGATCTCAAGGACCCCACGCGTGCCCGCGTGCTGATGCGCTGGCGCATCGACCAGCCCGACCTGCACCAGGGAATCGGCGGGACCAACGGGAAGTACTTCAAGCTCAAGGGCCGCTACTACTATGCCCAGGCGTTCCAGTTCGCCAAGGGCGGTCTGGACAACGACCTCTCGATCATCGTCTTTGACGTAACCGGTCTTCCCGACACCAGCAAGGTCCGGGAAGTGGGACGCATCCGCGTTCCCGAGGTGCCGGGTGGCGCCCACAACCTCTTTGCGTACAAGCACTCCGACGGGCGGGTCCTGCTGTTCATCCCGGTCGAGGCGCCGCAGACTTATCCCTACGGCGCGCACGCGTACGACATGGAGGCCCTGTTGACCGGCGGTGCCAACCAGGGGTTCGTGGGCGGCATTCCGCTGCCGGAGCCGCGCGGCGCGAACCGCGGCTATCACGATGCTTATGTCGCCTACGAGCCGGTGAGCAAGCAGGACCGCTTCTACGGCGGCGGCCCGGAAACCTCTCCCCTCGGCGGCAACTTTGTTTTCGATGTCACCGACGTAAAGAACCCCAAGCTCCTGGCCACGATCATCGCCCAGAGCTCCATGCAGTCGGGCGGACACACCTTCGTGGCGACCCCCGATGGACGGTACGGCTTCAGCATCATGACGTCACTCGGGCATCAGCCGATCCGGATCTGGGACATGAAGCCGGCCCTGGACGGCACCACACCCGTGATCAAGATGCCGATCGGCGAATGGACCGCCGATCCCAAGAAAAGCGCGCACATGATCGAGGTGCGCTGGCCCTATCTGTTCGTCGCGCACTACCAGGATGGGTTGCAGGTCCTCGATGTGCGTTTCCCCAATGACCCCATGCAGGTGGGTTTCTACGACACCTACAACTACCGGGTGCCCTACCAGGGCGGCGGGACGGCCATGGGAGCCTTCGGGCTCGACGTTCGCAATGCCGACGGTCTAATCGTGGTGGCCGACATGCAGAGCGGGTTCTGGGCCTTCCACATGGACGGCTTCGACGGCTGGAACGGTCACGATTGGGGAATGCCCAACAGCTCCTCGGTGCAGGACTGGGACAACGGTCCCGACGGCGCGCAGAAACCGCCGCGAGTGTCCTGAGCCGCGTAGCGGCGAAGGATCTGCCGTAACAGATGCTTCAGCCCCGGCTCAGAGCCGTTTCATGCCTGGGGCGATATTGATGCGGGTGCGGGTGAATGCCCCAGGGAGATCCTATGCCCGACTCGATATTGGTACGCCGGCTTCGATCGATCGCTCCGCCTACCGTGCTTCTTCTGCTCCCCGGTGCTGTGGAGTCGCCCAGAGAACGCGCACCGGAGTGTGGCATCCCGGTGGACATTCCGGCGTCAGTCCGCGCTGAGCACAGGGAGATCCGCCAGGGTGTGATGCGGGCCATCGCCGAGAAGGGAGAGATCGGGGTCGCCGCGCGCACGCTCTGGACGGTGCTGCAGCCGCACTTCGTCCGGGAAGAGCAGATCGCCTTGCCCCTACTCGGCGCATTGCGTCCGCTGTCGCAGGGAAAGCCGATCGCCGATCTGGTCGAGGTGCTTCCTCTTGCCGACTCCCTCAAGCGCGAGTTGCCGCAGATGCTAGCCGAGCACGACATCATTGCCCGAGCGGTGGACCGGCTGGCCGTGGTCGCCGATCGGGAGAACAAAGTCGGCTACCAGCGTTTCGCGGAGCGCTTGAAGCTGCATGCGCTGAACGAGGAGGAAGTGATGTACCCGGCCGCAATCATCGCCGGCGACCTGATGCGGCTGCGGGCGAAGGTCGAGGGCGTCACGGTTCCCTGCGTGCTCATCGGCTCGCGCTAGCCGTTCCGCCAATTTTCGGGCAGTGGTTTCGAGATCCTGCGGAACAGACTATCTTAGTCTTTGGTTTAACATTAGCAGCCGGAACGGCGCGGAGCCCCGTCACTCCGCACTCCACGTTCCGCACTCCGCACTTCTTCATGGGGGCGATCGGTTTCGACGGGTTTGGTGAGGGAATCGCTGCGTGTCCAGGTCCCCGGTGTCCTGGTAAAAAATGCTGGGAACTTTTAACTGCCAATTCTAACCTGGCAATGGCTGCGTAAGCTTCGGCTTCACGCACCTGCTCCGGTGGCAGCCCGCCTGAGGCGGCGCCGGAGTATCGCAAAGTCGGGCTGGCGTAACGTGTCGCTTCCGCGCGTTGCGTAAGACTTAGGAAGATTGTCCGACGGTTGGGCGGCCTTGCCCCTGCCGGCGGAGACCTCAAGCAGGGCCTACACACGTAGATGTGGTTTCGGATCGATTCTCGGACCGGGGTTCGATTCCCCGCGCCTCCATCCCCAGCGCGGAACGCGGAGCTCGGAACGCGGAGTGAATGCTTACGGCGATCGCTCCGCGCTCCCAGTTCCGCGCTCCGCGCTTGCCTTAATCCTTCCCGGCGCGCAGTTTCGGGGTTCACTCTCGCGACATCGCCGGCGAAAATGGACATTCTGGTCATCGAAGACGATCCCACCGTGCAGCAAATCATCGCCAAGGCGCTGGAACGAGGCGGCTACATGGTCAAGTGCGTCGGCAACGGCCTTCAGGCGCTGGCCGAGCTGCAGGACGCGACCTTCCGGGCCATCGTGTGCGATGTAGGCCTCCCCTTTCTCGAGGGCAAATCGCTCTACGATCACATCAAGGCCGAATACCCCGAGATGGCGGCACGAATGCTGTTCGTGACCGGGATGGCCAACGAGCCTGAGACCAGGCGCTTTCTGGATCGCACCGGCAGGCCGGTAGTAGCCAAACCCTTCGAGCTGAATGAGCTGCTCAGTGCCGTCAGGTCGGTGGCCGAACATGCGTCAAGAACGCCCCAGTCCGTGAAAAAGCCCAAGAGGTGACTTCGCCCGGCGCCCGGTGATAGATTCTGGGCGGCCAACAACCCCGATCCGCCGAAGCCTCCCGTGGCGCGGCGCGGCGGTGACAACCTTTCGAAGGAGCTCACTTATGCGGATCTCGATGGCGGTAGCGACTCTCGCAGCAGTGCTCGCAGCGGCGCCTGCCCTCGCGCAGGGGAGGGGCGCGGCGGCGGCTCCGGCCGGTCCCGCCCCGCTCGCCGGACGCTGGGAAGGCACCTTCACCAACGACATCACGCAAAAGAGTGGCAAGCTGGTTCTCACGCTCGCCGGCTCGGATGAATCGGCCAGCGGGCAGCTGATGCTCACGCCCGTGGGCGCCAAGACGGCCATCAGCCCGGAAGGCGCGGCAGCCCCGGCCAAAGGGAAGGCACCGGCCGGCGGGCTGTTGGTCAACGCCATGAAGAGCGGCGATGAGATGGTCACCGGCAGCGTCGATGGCTCCTACGTGGATCCCGGCTGTAACTGCGCCGTGGTGTCCACCTTTGAGGGAGAGCTCCAAGGCAACACCATCGTGGGCACCATTTCAGCTCGCGACGCCCGCACCGGTCAATGGAACTTCACCTCGTTCACCGCTACCAAGGGCGGTGGGAGGCGCTAGACCGCCGGGGCCGAGAGAGATTCGCAGGGAGCGCCGGAGCGGCAACGTTCCGGCGCTCGAGTTTTGGTGGAACCTGTGGCCGTGCGCGGCCATCCCGTCGTGCGGTCATGCCGTCCTACCCATGTGCCGTCGCCTCTACGGCCTTACCTTATTCTCCATGTCCGATCTTGCGGCGAGACTGCTCGCGCACATCCGGGAAGCGGTTCTTTTTCCCCGCCCCGGCCTCGGGCTGCTCGCGGTCAGCGGGGGCGCCGATTCGGTGGCGCTCCTCGATCTAGTCTCGATCGTCGCCCCGGAAGTGGGTCTCGAGCTTGCGGTGGCGCACGTGGATCACGGCATTCACCCCGAGAGCTCGGCGGTGGCCGCACGGGTCAGGGACCTCGCGGCGGCGTACGGTCTTCCTGCCTGCGGCCGGACGCTCGGCCTGGGTCCCGATGCCTCCGAGACACGTGCGCGTGAGCACCGCTACCGCGCGCTGCGGGAATTGCAGCAGGAGCTTGGAGCGGACTACCTCGTAACCGCCCATCACGCCGACGATCAGATCGAGACAGTGCTGTTTCGTTTTCTCCGCGGCAGCGCGCCGGCCGGTCTGGCGGGGATCACCGGTCTCGGGCCCGACGGACTGGTTCGCCCGTTGCTTCCGTTCCGTAGAGCGGAGCTCGAGGAGTGGCTGAGCTTTCGATATCCGAACCCCGCAATCCGGCCTCCGGTTTTCCAGGACCCGGCGAACCGCGATCCGCGACACGACCGTTCGTGGCTGCGCGAGCGGGTGCTCCCCCTTCTTCGCGAGCGTTTCGGAGAAGCGCTGGACGCGAACCTACGGAACGCGCAGCGCCACGCCGAGCGGGACCGCGACGCGTGGGCCAGTCTGCTTCGCGTGCTGCCGGAGTTGGATTTTCGCTGGGAGGCGTTGGGTGTAGACGTTGCTCGGGCTCCTTTGCGGACATATGATAAAGCATTGTCTGAAACACTTTTGCGCGCTGTTGCCCGCGAGGCGGGATGCGTGCTTGGCCCCGGCCGGGCGGCAAAGCTGCGCGATCTGGTCGAGCGGGGTCCCAGCGGACGGGTGCTCGAGCTGGGTGCCGGATGGCATGCGGAAACCGCCTTCGACCGGCTGCGCATTCAGCGAGCCGGCCACACGGCACCGGAATCGGAAGCCTGGGGCGCTACGAACCAGGGGTCGGTGCGGTGGGGCGGATGGCAGTTCTCGTGGCGAGCCGAGCCGGCGGGCGCGGCCGTGCGGGGGGGGCTCACTACCTGGGTACCACCCGGCGTGGGTGAGATCCGCGCTGCGGCCAGCGGTGACCGCATCTTCCCGTTGGGCGGCGTGGGTCGCCGATCAGTGAGCCGACTCCTGATGGAGGCCAGAGTGCCGCGAAGTGAACGACTCGCCTATCCGGTTCTGTCGCGGGGACAGAGCCTGCTGTGGGTTCCGGCAGTCTGTCGCGCCGCGCAAATCGTCCCCCGTCCCGGCGAAGCCTCGCTGCGAATCGATGCCCACCGCGCTTGAGCTAGGCGCCGAGGTCTTCAGCGCCGACCGCATCGCCGCCCGGGTGGAGGAGCTGGGGGCGGAAATCAACGCGCACTACCTCACCGGCGATCTCATCGTGCTGGGACTGCTCAAGGGGAGCTTCATCTTTTTGGGGGACCTGGTCCGGAACATTCCCCGTCCGCTCCAGGTTGATTTCCTGGTAGCATCCTCTTACGGGAGTGGCAGGTCCACCTCAGGGGATGTCCGGCTGCTGTACGATCCGGAAACCGGGTTACGGGGTAAACATATTTTGTTGGTGGAGGACATCGTCGATTCGGGCAACACGCTGAACCGGCTGGTGCGCCTGCTCCGGGGCCGTGAACCCCGGAGCCTGGAAATCTGCGCCCTGCTGCACAAGCGTATCGCCCGGTCACTGGAGCTCGAGCCCCGCTTCGTGGGGTTCAATGCGCCGCCGCTCTTCCTCGTGGGATATGGGCTCGATCACGCGGAGGACTACCGCCACCTTCCGTTCATCGCGAGTCTCGAGGCACCGAAGGAATAATGGCTGATCGCACACCGCCTAGCCGAAAACTCAACTGGGGCACCGTGAGCCGGAACCTGGTGTTCTGGCTGCTCATCGTGCTGGTTCCCATCGCGTTTTACCAAATGGTGGGCGCGGGTCGGGAGCAGTACACCGACGTGCCGTACTCCGCGTTCAATACCCAGCTCGACCAGGGCAACATCGAGAAGGTGGAGATCACCAGCGGCAAGTTCGTCCGGGGCGTGTTCCGCCAGCCGGTGCCGGTGGACGGCCGCAAGGTCGAGCGGTTCAGCGTAATTCTTCCGATTCAGGACTCCGAGGTCTTCCTCCAGCGGCTGGAACAGAAGGGCGTGCCCATCGATGCCAAGGAGCCCAAGCCTTCGTTCGGCGCGGTGTTCATCCAGCTCCTGCCCTGGGTGGTGCTGATCGGGCTCTGGCTGTTCTTCTTCCGCCAGGTGCAACAGGGCGGCAACCGGGCCTTCGCGTTCGGAAAATCCAAGGCCAAACTGCTCACCGGCGACACCCCCAAGGTCACCTTCGCCGACGTCGCCGGCTGCGATGAGGCCAAGGTCGAGCTCGAAGAGATCATCGAGTTCCTCAAGGACCCGCAGAAATTCCAGCGCCTGGGCGGACGCCTGCCCAAGGGCGTGCTCCTGGTGGGTCCGCCGGGAACCGGCAAGACGCTGCTGGCCAGAGCGGTCGCCGGCGAGGCCGGCCGCCCGTTCTTCTCGATGTCGGGCTCGGACTTCGTGGAGATGTTCGTCGGCGTGGGCGCGTCCCGGGTGCGGGACCTGTTCGAGCAGGGCAAGGCCCACGCGCCGTGCATCATCTTCATCGACGAGATCGA